>JBCBHT010000007.1:0-80179 GCA_038525335.1 Cyanobacteria bacterium J06621_15
TATTACCGATTTTGTCATTGGTGAAGATTCCCTAGTTTTATCTACAGGTTTGAATATTCAAAATATCACCGCTATCCAAGGTTCTAGTAACAGTTACAACGACACCGTGATTATCCATCATGATGAAACCTTAGCTATATTGACGGGAATTGAAGCAAGTAGTCTTTCTGCAAATGATTTTGCTTAAACAGTGAACAGTTATCAAGGAACAGTGAACAGTTAGAAAAAACTTTTAATTCTTAACTCATAACTCCTAACTCCTAACTCCTAACTCCTAACTCCTAACTCTTTAAAGCTTTAATTCTGCTAACCCTAAATACCTGACTCCTTCGGGTGTGGTTTCAAAACGACAGGGTAATACTTCTAATCCCATCGATACAGCTTGACGTAATAATTTACCATATACTGGGTCGGCATTATCTCCGGGTGCAAAATGAGTGCAATCGCTACGATTAATAAAATACAGCATTACTCCACGAGCTTTGGGCAAAAGAGCCATTAATTCGCGTATGTGTTTTTGTCCTCTCGTGGTTTCTGTATCAGGGAATAAGGCTAATCTTTTATCTGTCCAAGTTGTATTTTTGACTTCTAAATAGATTGCACGATTATCTTGTTTTGGTAAAATTTTATTCTTTATCCCGATATTATTACTTTCTTTTTTTTCTACTTGTTCAAGTTGCAAAAGTTGATTTGATAAATCATTTGATAAATCATTTGCTTGCTCTGAGGGAGGTAAATAGAAATCGACTCGACTTTTTTTGTCTTGTCCGTAGACAACTTCGCTCTTAACTTCATCGTATTTTCCCAGTTCTGGAAAAATATGATTTTGAAGAGCAATTTTGATAATTTTATTTGGTAAACCGGTATTTACACCAACCCAAGTCGGTTCGTTATCGTGTAATTGAATCATTTCCCAGGTATAAGCTAATTTACGCTTGGGATTGTCTGATTTTGATAATTGAACCCGATTTCCAGGGATATATACACCTTTCATCGGCCCAGTATTTGGACAATGTGCTGTGACAATTTCTCCAGAATCAAGTTTTACATCTGCGAAAAATCGCTTGTAACGTTTAACTAAAGTTCCTGGATATAAGGTTGGGTAACGGTAGATGAATTCGGACATTTGGATTTTAGATTTTAGATTTTGGATTTTGGATTTTGGATTTTGGATTTTGGATTATTTAAAATCTAAAGGTTTTTTAACGTAAATATAAAAGCCTTGTAATAAAATACCAAATTTTAGGATTGTCCTACCGAATTATGCTCTGATATTTGCTCTTAATATATTATGTCGTCTGTATATACAAAAATGTATTACCGCTACTAGGCTCGTAAATTAGGTAATATCCATCATTATCACTGTTTATTCCGTAATAGCATGTATTTACCTGAAGGCTTTTAGGATTCCACCATGATAGCTGAAGGTTATTATCAATTGCTCTTTGTCGAACATCATAATTAAGTAATTTTTGACATTCTGTAGAAGTAATAATTTGAATTTGAAGTTCATTTTTCTCAATTAGCTTTTCAATTATCTCTTTATCTGTGCGAAAACGAAAGTAAAATTCAGGGTCTATACTTCTGTTTTCAGCTAAAAAATGAATATCAGTTAAAGATGTATCCGATATTTCGCTTATTTCCTCAAATTTTAATTTCGCTTCTTCTCCTTTATATTCTGTATAAACATCAGCCGTCCAAGCTGTAAACGCAAGATAAGCAAACAAATAAAAACCACTAGCTCCTGAAACTATTAAAATTAAAATAGTTCCTAAAAATATTTTTAGTTTTTTATTCATTTTATATAATTAAGTAGTTTGATATACTATACTTGCTATTAAAAAATTGTCAAATTTAGTTTTGTTTCTAGTTTTATCTACACTAGTAGAAATTGAATTATGGATTATATTAAATACAAATAATCAAAAATTAAGATTTCTCCGACAACTCGAAACAAGTCGGTTAGGATTAGTATCTATATGAGTTGAGTTTATTTATTGATGATGGGACAAGAGTTTTTTGATAAGGGATTGGAAAAGATAAAGCAGAAGGATTATACTGGCGCTATTGAGGAATTTACTCAAGCGCTACAAGGTAATCCTGAATGTATTAAGGCTTATTATCAAAGAGGTTTAGCATACTACGATTTGGGACATGCTGCTCAAGCGGTTTTTGACTATGATGAGGTTTTGAAGCGGGATTCTTTTCATATAGAAGCCTATTATAGTCGTGGTTTAGCTCGGTTAGCGTTGAAGAATTTACCGGGTGCTTTGAAGGATGTAAATAAAGTTATTGAGCTTAACTGTTATAAAGCTGGTGCTTACAGTTTACGGGGTGTGGTTGAGCGTAAATTGGGGAATATTCAAAGTGCGATCGCAAATTTTAAAAAATCTGCTGAGCTATATTTAGAACAGAAGGATGCGGAAAATGCGAAGCTGTGTATGGAGAAGGTGAAGCAGCTACAACCACGCAAACAAGAGGTTTTTGCCGAAAAATCGGTTTCTCAAACTCCGAAATTAATCACTGAGAAAGATTATTTTACCACTTTGTTAGAGAAAGCCGAGCGGGGAAACACTCGCGAAGCAATGGAAGATTTGGATTGGGTTTTGAGAGCAGATTCTCAAGATGGAAAGGCTTATTGTTGTCGGGGAGTTATATATTTCAAACAAGGAAAATACGAAAATGCAATAGCCGATTTTAATACAGCTTTGAGTTTAGGTTTTAATGATGCTTTAGTTTATCGCAATCGCGGTAGAGTACGATTGGAGTTGAGCGATAATAAAGGAGCAATTGCTGATTTTAATCAAGCATTAAAATTACAGCCAGAAGATGATTTAATTTATGTTGCTAGAGGAAATGCTTATCAAGCAATAGGTCATCATTTGGGTGCAATTGAAGATTATAGTCAAGCATTAGAAATTAATTCAAGTAACGCTTCGGCTTTTTATCATCGCGGTTTATGTAATATCAAAATGGAAGAAATTCCTCAAGCAATTAATGATTTACAGCAAGCAGCGAGTATTTATTGCGAGCAGGAAAAATGGGATAAATATCAACAAGCTTTATCAAGCTTGAAAAAAATTAATGCTGTTGCTCCCAGTATTAATCAGCAAAGCAATTATGAAAGATTGCGCTATCGATTAACAAGATTAGTTGGTGGACAATGGGAAATTGCTGAAAGATTAATTGAGCAAGCAAGATATTATTATCCCGGTATGTCAGAAGAGTGGTATATCGAAACCGTTATTCATGATATTGAAAGAGATAGGGGAAGGTAGTGAGTAATGAGTAATGAGTAATGAGTAATAAGTAATAAGTAATGAGTAATGAGTTAGGAGTTAGGAGTTAGGAGTTACTTTTCCCAATATCAATTACCAATCCCCTTTACGTTAACTTCACAAAAATATCGATTTATTTACCAATTAAAATCATAAATCCTTCAATTAGACTTGTAGATATATTATCAGCTGCATAACTTTCTAGAATGGAGGGATTTTTTGTGAAAACTTTTTGGAATGTGATTTTTCAAGCTATATTTTGGCTGTGGAATTTAGTTTTTTTAACAATTGTATATTTCTGGATATTACCTTTCCTAGCACCATTTTTATTTACTTCAACTTTAAGGGGTGAAACTCCACTCGAATTTTCTTTAACTGTAATTACTTTGATTGCAATTCCCACAGCTTGCAGTATTTTAGGAGCTTGGAAGTTTATTAAACGACCTTTGCAGCTTATCCGGTTATTTTATGGTGTAGAAGCACCGTTATTTCTCTTATGTTGCTTGCGATTATTTGTAATCCGAGAAACCACACCAGCGAGCGTTCATATTATTGCTACTACTGGATTATCTATTGGAGCATTTTTTGTCAATTTACTATGGGGTTATAATAACCGAGCTAAAGCAGGTTTCCAGTGGATGCAGTTACTAGCCAATAGTTTGATGACATTTTTTGGTGTTTATGCTGGAGCTTTATTACTGTTTTATGCTCTACCCTTTACAGCAGCTTTTACACAAGAATTTTTAAAATTTGAATGGTTAGATGGATTTTTATCTTCTATAAGATACGGGGGAGTTTATGCGCTTTTCTTATTCATATTATTTGGTTTGAGTAGTGCTTTATTTGTTATCATGCCTTCAATTATGTCAGGAATGTATCTTTATTCCGGACAAAAAGTAATTAGAAATTTCTCATCTAGATATGGTAATATAAAGGCTTTTTCCGGTGTTAGTGGAGTTTTGGTTGCTTCAGCAATTCTGTTTGTTTCATTACAGCAACAACCACAAGTAAAAGCATTTTCCCTATTAAATAATCCTGCAACTACAGATAGCAATCGACAAGCTTTGTTATCTAAATCCAATGAAATTAAAGAAGGATTAGTCAACGCTTATTTATCTTCTTATCGCTATCTTAGCAGTAGAAAAGATAGTAATATGATTAGCGCTATGTATCGTGATATTCTAGGTTTTAATAAATCTGCTGCGGATTCGGTACAGTCAGCCCATAATTTTTTGATTTCACCTTTTTTATATAATGGTTCCGAGCAGGATAGTGAAAAAGCAGAAAAACTTTACGAAGAATTTTTCGATAAACCTATTCAAAAAGCAGAAGCACCAGCCATCACTCATGCTGTACAATCAACATCTAATCAACAAGAAGTTAAAGCTGGTTTATTAAATATCAACGAGAAAAAAGTTTGGTTGGAATCTCAACAAGTTACAGTCAAAGAACAAGGTGATTGGGCTGAAGTTGAACTCTACGAACTGTATAAAAATCAAACACCAGAAGTTCAAGAGATATTTTATTACTTTTCCTTACCAGAAAGCGCAGTAATTACAGGTTTATGGTTAGGAGACACTAACGATAGAAGTAAACGATTTGAATTCACAGTTTCTCCAAGAGGTGCAGCCCAAAAGGTTTATAATTCACAAGTTAGAAGAGAACGACCTGTAGACCCAGCACTACTAGAACAAGTGGGACCAAGACATTATCGCTTGAGAGCTTTTCCCATCCCTCGTAATAATGTACGCTTTGAAAACCAAAGATTGCGTGAAACACAAACTCCCGCTCCTACAGAAATGAATCTGTGGTTAACTTATAAAGTCATGGTTCAAGATAAAGGTGTAGCTCTACCGACTTTGGGAGAGAAACGCAATATTTTTTGGACTGATAAAACCAAACGAATTCGCAATGGCAAAAATGTAAAAATTGAAAAAGATGCTTGGTTAGAAGACTTTATCAAAGTAGGGAAATCTAAACCACAACCCCACGAAATTCAATTAGATAATGGTTATCAGATTACAGCAAAACCTTTATCAAAAAAAGATTATTCTCTACCTAAAAACAATAATTTTGCTTTAATTCTAGATACATCTCGTAGTATGAGCAATCATGTAAAAGAATTATCACAAAATTTGAAATGGTTGAAAAAACATGCAAAAAACAACCAAACTGATTTGTATATCACCGCTTCCGGAACAGAACCCCAAACTTTAAACGACATCCGTAAATTCAAACCTGAAAAATTCACCTTTTACGGAAGCTTACAGACCCCAGAAATGTTAAAGCAATTTAACCAATTACGGGGTGATAAATCATATGATGCAATATTGTTATTAACAGATGCAGGAAGCTATGAATTATCCAAAAATAACAAAGATATTCCTCAAATTTCCGCACCTTTATGGATGATACACAACGGTAAATTGCCTTTCTCTTATACCGACGGAATCATCAAAGCAATTCAAGATAGCGGTGGTGGAGTTTCGACTACAGTATCAGAAGTAATGCAAAGAATTGCAACAAAAAATAAATTGGGAGACTCAACAATTGATGTTGTTGATGGTTATGCTTGGTATTTAGAAAAAACAGATAATAATTCTAATCAACAATCACAACAGCAAAGTAATTTTCAACAGTTAGCAGCAAGACAATTAATTAGAGGATTAAGTAAACAAGTTAAATTGGATAACTTAGAAAGCTTAGATGCAATTCATGCTGTAGCTAAGAAATATAAGCTAGTTTCACCTTATTCTTCAATGTTAGTTTTAGTAAATGACGAACAAAGACGTTTATTAAAAGAAGCAGAAGCAGCAGAAGATAGATTTGACAGAAAATTAGAAAGCGGAAAAGAAGATTTGAGCAAACCTGGTAATCCTTTAAAAAGTAGCGTACCGGAACCTTCTAATGGATTAGTGTTAGCTGGAAGTGGATTATTATTGCTTTGGTTAGTAAAAAGGAAACGGAAATCAATAAGCAATTAACAATTATCAATTATCAATAAACGTAGTAGGTTGGGTTAGACAGAAAAACGAATTAAATTTGTAACGAGAACCTGAATTAACCCTGTCGTAACCCAACATTATGTTTTATTTAGAATTATGATGTTGGGTTACGATTCAAATATCAATTATTAATTTACAAATCAAATTTTTCTCGAACCGTAAACCATTATCAATTATCAATTACCAATTATCAATTACCAACTAAATCAACAACTTCCTGTAAATCGGTAATAAAATAATCTGCTTCCTGCTTAACTTTATCTCTTACAGCATATCTACCAAAACCGATAAACATATCAATCACGGGTTTGCTTTCTAAATCGCTGACACCATCACCAATCGCTACAATTTTGCTGGGAGAATATTTATCTTTCAAACTTTTAACAACTTCGGGTTTACCACCATTACGTGTTGAAGGATAATCTCTATCGAAGTCTCGATAGCTCCCATCTTCGTTAAAATAAAGGTCAACAGCCTCAATTTGTTCTACACCAAGATAATCTGCTAAAGGTTTAATTGCTTGACGATAACCACCACTCAAAATAATTGGTGTCCAACCTTGATTTTTCAAAGTTGCAATTACCTGCTTCGCGAATGGTTCTACCGTATCGATATATAATTTACCAACCTGCGACACAGATTCAGCAGAAGGTTGAATAATTTCCAAACGTCTTGCAAAAATACTTTCTAAAGTAATCTTCCCTTCCATAGCTTCAGCAGTCATTTTCTCAATTTCTTGAGTTACCGACTCACCAGCAGCACGTGCTAATTCATCAACCCCTTCAATACTGCTCAAAGTACTGTCACAATCAAAAATAATAATCTTATCGTATTGACCTGTCATATCTTCAGAACCCATAACCACGAGCATCTTATCAATATATGGTTGTTAGTGGTTAGTTGTTAGTTGTTAGTTGTTAATTACCCATTGATAATTGATAATTGATAAATGAAATTTTTATCCTTATTTTTTGCTACCCTGCTTGCAGTAATCTTACTACCTATCCCAATGGTTGCTGCTGATACTCCTATTATTCCTGGAGACAATTTAGTTGTTGAAGGAATTCCGCCGATTCCTTCAGATATAGTCCAAAAAGTCGAACGCTATACACAGTTCCGTAGTGCTGGAATTTCTAGCTGGCACCCCACAAAGCGTGAAATGCTTATTTCTACGCGCTTTGCAGATACGCGACAAACCCATTACGTCAAATCTCCCCTGGCTACCCGTCAACAGTTAACCTTCTTTCCCGAACCGGTTCGCGGTGCGAGTTTTCAACCTACTGACGGTAACTATTTTGTCTTTAGTAAAGATGCTGGAGGTAATGAATTTAACCAAAATTATCGCTATGATTTGGATACCGGAGAAATAACTTTATTAACCGATGGTAAATCAAAAAATAGTCGCGGTGTCTGGTCTAATCGCGGTGATAGAATGATTTACACTTCTACTCGTCGTACTGGTAATGATGCTGATTTTTATATTATTAATCCGCAAAATCCCCAAAGCAATAAATTATTAACTCAAAATCAAGGTGGTGGCTGGTACGGTTTGGATTGGTCGCCAAATGATGATAAGTATTTAGTGTTGGAGTATGTTTCAGTCAATGAAAGTTATTTGTGGTTGGTAGATACTGTTACGGGTGAGAAACAACGATTATTACCCAAAGAAGGTGAAGAGAAGATTTCCTACGACGGTGGGTTTTTTAGTAAAGACGGTAAAGGGTTATATGTAATCACCGACCGCGATTCCGAGTTTTCCCGGTTAGCTTATGTTGAACTCGATACTTTAGAACATACTTATCTCAGTAAAAAATTTCGCTGGGATGTGAGCGATTTTGACTTGTCGGATGATGGTAATTTCCTGGCTTTTGTGACGAATGAAGATGGAACCGGAGTATTGCATATATTAAATACTGCGACTCGTCGTTTTAAACGTTTACCAAAACTTCCTATCGGGCAAATTTACGGAATTAGATGGCATAATAACAACCGCGATTTAGGTTTTACGCTGATTTCCGCGAAATATACAGCCGATGCATATTCTTTAGATATTCGTAATAACAAAGTTGAACGCTGGACATTAAGCGAAACTGGGGGAATTAATACCAGCAGTTTCTCAGATGCTGAATTGGTAAGGTGGAAAAGTTTTGATGACAGAACAATTTCCGGCTTTTTATATCGTCCTCCTGCTAAGTTTACCGGAAAACGACCGGTAATAATCAACATTCACGGCGGGCCCGAATCGCAGTTCCGTCCTTCTTTTTTGGGAAGATATAATTACTACCTCAATGAATTGGGTGTTGCTGTTATATTTCCTAACGTTCGCGGTTCAACGGGATACGGAAAGACCTTTACTAAATTAGATAACGGTTTTCGTCGGGAAGATTCCGTCAAAGACATCGGTGCTTTACTCGATTGGATAGCACAGCAACCAGAATTAGATAAAGATAGAATTTTAGTTACCGGAGGAAGTTACGGTGGCTACATGTCCTTAGCTGTAGCGACGAAATACAGCGATAAAATCAAAGCTGCAATTGATATTGTCGGGATTTCCAATTTTGTAACTTTCTTAGAAAATACCAAAGGATATCGCAGAGATTTGCGAAGAGTGGAATATGGAGACGAACGTGACCCGAAAATGCGCGAGTTTTTAGAAAAGATTTCTCCGACAAATAATGCAGAAAAAATCAAAGTTCCATTGTTTGTAATTCATGGAAAAAATGACCCGAGAGTTCCTTTAATTGAAGCGGAACAGATAGTAGAAACCGTGAGAAAAAATGATGTCCCAGTGTGGTATTTAATGGCTAAAGATGAAGGACATGGTTTTAGTAAAAAGAAGAATCGCGACTTTCAATTTTATTCTACAGTGATGTTTATTAAGGAGTTTTTATTAGGTTAGTAATTCGCTCGTAGTTGCGCTTTAGCGCCAACAGTGTGAAACTACAAACCAACTAATTCAAATAATTGTTAGTAGTTGCGCTTTAGCGCCAACAGTGTGAAACTACAAACCAATCAATTCAAATAATTGTTAGTAATTGTGCTTTAGCATTCAACATATTTGGCGCTATGAGCGAAGCTTTCTCGAAGAGTAAGCGCAACTACGAGCCTATAAATCATCCCAACCCTTTCCATATTGCCGTACTGGATATTCAACCCAACAATTTCTTAACCATTCTCTACCATAATATTCAAGATACCAATGAACGCTACTTTCAACCCAGTCATAAGGAGATTTTGACCAATTATGTTTTACCGGATTGTAGTTAATGTAATTCAATGTTGTGTAGTAATGACGTTCGGAACGAATAGCACGGTCGCTAAAAGAACACCACATTTTACCTGTGGTATTTTCTTCAAGATTCCACTGACGAGCAAGGGGTCCGTGAATAGAACGAAATGTTTGGCTTAGTTGTTCAATTTCTATATTCTTAACTAATAAATGATAGTGATTTGGTAAAACAACCTATGCTAATATTTCAATTTGTTGATTGATAAATTTATCGAATATTTGATTTAATAATTGTTGACGACGCTGTTCTGTATTGATACGATTTTTATGTTCGTAACAAGTAACTGTGATTAAATAAAATTCGCTTCCCTGTATTGGATGTGGTGGTGAATGTATAGGATAATCTTTCTTCAGTCTTTCTTGAATCAGTAATCTTTTTTGTTCTTGGCTTAGTTTTCGATATTCATACATGAACTATTCTTAGCTGACTTTTATTTATGATAGTTCGTAGTTGCGCTTCAGCGCACTCACTGAATGCGCTGAAGCGCAACTACGAACGAACTAACTATCCTTTTAACATCATTTTTATTTGGTCAATTAAACTGGTTCCACCCCAAATTAATGCTGCAAAAACTGAGCCAATTAAAATTGCTGCTATCGAACAAATTGTTAATCCTGCTAAACTAATTAAACCGTCGTCTTCTAATAGTCCAAATCCGGTTACAAAAATGCCAATTGCTGGTAATGTATTTGTTCCGGGGATGGGAATCATCATGAAGGTTGACATTAAAGCAATGGCTAATCCGATAATTATTTTTCCTGGAATAGTTGTACAAACAAATGGTAAACGAGGACGACTTACCGCTTCGATTTTCTGTAAGAAAGGTATTCCAGCTTTAACAAATTTTTGTGCTGTTTCAAGTTTAATCGGACGTTTGGCAAATTTTTCAGGTAGCCAAGGTTCTTCACGTCCTATAATTAGTTGAGCTGCTAGGAATATCATGATTATTCCGAAGGGAATTGATATAACTGGTGCTGGAAGGGGTAAAGCTGAAGGTAGAGAGAGAATTACAAACAAAAATCCGAAAATTCTTTCCCCTGCTAAATCTAGGACGTTTTCTAAAGTGACGGTATCACCACGTTTCTCTTCAAAAAAAAACCGGTTTAATTCCTTGGACAGTTTAGCCATAAGATTATTAAGAATACAGTTTTATCAAGCACAATATACAACCTGAAAATTAACTATACCGGAAGCGCTGCTTGTTTTCATCATGGGAAGATACTTTAAAGTTATTAGATTATTCTGGAGTGCTGCTATATCAGCCGAAATGGAGTACCGTGTCAATTTTATTATTGCGACTCTCAGCAGCGTAGGAAATCTTGCTGGGAGCTTGTTCAGTTTATTTTTGTTTTACCGGACTGGCTACACTTTTTCTGGTTGGCAATGGGAAGCTGCTTTAATTGTGGTGGGTATCTACACTTTATTGCAGGGGTTTGCAGAAACTTTCCTTTCTCCCAATTTAAATCGCATCGTGCGTCACGTACAGGAAGGTACTCTCGATTTTATTTTATTAAAACCTATCCGCAGTCAATTTTGGCTTTCTTCCCACACAGTTTCACCTTGGGGAGTCTCGGATTTGATTTTCGGTACGATTATGATTATTTACGCTGGGACTCGTCTCGGTTTGGGAATCGGTGATTATCTTGTGAGTATTCCAGCGCTGTTTTTTGGTTTGGTAATTCTTTATAGCTTGTGGTTTATGTTGGGAGCTACGAGTATTTGGTTTGTGAAAATATATAATGTCACGGAAGTTTTGCGGGGATTGTTGGAAGCTGGAAGATTTCCGATGGTTGCTTATCCAGCAGCTTTTCGGATATTTTTTACATTTGTGGTTCCGGTGGCTTTTTTAACTACTGTTCCAGCGGAAGCGATGCTGGGTAGAAGTCAAGTTACTTGGGTGATAGGTGCGGGAATTTTGGCTTTGGTGTTGTTTTTTGTTTCGTCGAGATTTTGGCGGTTTGCGTTGAGATATTATACTAGTGCTTCGAGTTAAAAAATATAATCAAAGATTGTAGATTGTAGGCTGGGTTAGACGGAAGAAAATATTCAACATCAACGTAGAGAATTAAATTCCGTCGTAACCCAACATTATGCTTTACTGATAATCAATATCTTAAAATCTATAAAAAAATATTTATTATTTTCAAAATATTGATGTTGGGTTACGACGTAAAATAAATTAATTGGTTAATTATTAAATTGTGTCGTGCGTCTAACCCAACCTACGAATACTATTATCTCTTTCTCTAATTTTCATTTCAAAATAATTAAACAAAGGCAAAAAATACAGATAAAATGCAAAGGGAATAAACCCCGAATCTGTCATTAAAATAGTCGCTGGAACTAAACCAGCAATATTCCAAGGAATTAAAGGAGAAAGCACGACTACAGAATTTTCTAAGTCTATTGCTCGCTGATAATTATCTAATTTATTTTTAGAGTAATTATCTTTAACTAACTCTTCAGTCAAGAGAATTGCAATTGTTTGAGTACAGCCAAATGCAGCGGAAGCAATACCGATAATATTCGTAGCTAAAAATAAATTAGACCTTGATTTAGCTTTTTTAAGATATATTTGTACGGAATTAAGAATATTAGTCCCGGTGAAAAGTCCAGCAAATGCTGTAGAAACAACAACTACCAAACATACTCTAGCCATAGAAAATATACCACCTCCCAATATAATATTTTTCAAGTTACTATCTTCTGTTAATTCAAACCCTAAAAATATATATTTAAAAATGTCTGTAAAAGAATAACCTTGAATAAAAATACTTAGAAATAAACCAATTAAGATACTTAGCAACATAGATATCTTAATTTCCACCTGCAACCAAGCAAGTACTAAAATTGCCAAAGCTGGTAAAAGTACAATCGGATTAACATTAAATAATCTAGCAATTTCAGAAGTAATATTTTGACGTTCAAATTCTACAGGATTAGCAATAGAAATTAGTAAATAAAAGATAGTAGAAACAACCAAAGGTAAAACAGTTGTTGCTAGCATCCTTCTGACATTTGTATGGATTTTCGTTTCTGTAATTATCGCAATTAAATTTGCACTAGAAGACATCGGAGAACATCTATCTCCAAAATATGCACCAGCAATAATCGCACCAGCAGTAATTTGAGGATTTACGCTACTCCCACTAGCCATTATCATCAAAGCAATCCCAATTGTACTTACCGTTCCGAAAGAAGTACCGATTAATAAAGAAACTAAAAGCGATAAAATAAAAGCTGAAACAATAAAATAAGAGGGATGAATAAATTGAATACCATAATAAACAATAGCCGGTACAGTTCCCGCTGTCATCCAAATTGATATAACTGCTCCAATTAATAAGAGAATGTAGATAACAGAAAAAGATTTTTTACTACCATTCCAAGCTAAAGCAAATAGTTTATTTAACGAAAATCCTCTTTTTAAAAGTAAAAAAAATAAAACAGTTATAGAAACGAGTAAAGGATAAACAATAAAATATCCCTGGAAAACACTAATCAAAAGTAAGACAAACGAAAAAATTAGAAAGAATATTAAATCCATTCCCCTTGTATACCTCTAAAACAAACTACTCCTCTAAATCTCTTTCCTCAGCGTCCTCAGCGCTCTCTGCGGTTTTTTATTAATATTTCTTCCCTATTCCCTACTTTTCAAAAACCCCTCAAAATCAAGATTAAGATATTCCAAAACTTCCCCAACACTATCACCCACAACATGAGCTACCCCAAAAAAAGGAGTAACTTCCGGATTGCTAGGAAGATAATTTAACAACTTCTCCCCAAAACTATTACAAAAACCTTCCTCATCAAAACTGTATTTTTCAGCTTGATATTTCTCCGGTATATCAGCAAGAACAAAAGCATAAACCCGAGAATTACTATCATTATTTAACAAAGAATCCCAATCAGGAGCTTTATCCGTAAAAAACAAATCGTAGGGATTAAAACCAAAAGCATATTCTGTTATATCCGGTAAAGCTACCTGTCCAAATCGTAAAGGATTTAATTCAATCGGGAAAAGATTACCGTTACTCAATCTAAATTCAAAATGAAACGGAAATCGACGCATCCCTAATTTACTTCCAATATGCTCTAATACCTTTATCGTCGGTTTTATTGTCTCAGCTACAACTTTTGTCGAAGTATAATACACTGTATCACTAACATCTAAACTCGATGCAAAAGGATGCTGATAAATTCCAGTTATTACCGTTTTACCATTAGCATCCCAAAAACCATCACAAGCAAATTCATCACCATCGACAAATTCCTCCACAAGAAAAGAATCATCATTTAACATCGTCCGATTCATTTGTTGCTTAGCTTTATCAATATCCCTAAGAACAGATAAAACCGCTTCTTTCCATTCATGTTGTCCCTGTACGGTACGAATTCCGATAGAAGCAGTTCCTAAGCTTGGTTTAACTACTACAGTATTAACAGATTCGGGAAATTGAAAATCTTGTAATTCATCCCTTGTTAACTCTTGATAAAATAAATTTGGATATAATTCTTTAACAACTTCTCGAAAAACAGCTTTATTTTTAAAAGCATTAACCTGATTTAACTTTTGCTCGGGAAAATTATCGATAATAAAAGCCAGACTAGCTTCCCAATTCATAATTACTACAGCATCTTTATCTTGAATAAAAGAAGCTATTTCTCTATTTTTAAGAATATTAATTGATTCTGGTAAAACGGGTGTTATTTGTTGAGCGTAAACTGGAATATTCCAAAGTTCAATTGCTTTTAATAAAGTTGGAGAAAGAACTGGACCCGAGATAAAGCAATAATTTGATTCTTGTGGTTTTGTATTTGGATTCATAAGTGTTTTCCCTGCAACCTGATAACTGATAACTGTTCACTTATCCAACCTCAACAAAATATCAACCAACTTTTTTGCATCCACTACGTAAATACCATTAAGTTCGCTGTCAGGAATATTTACACCACCCCTGGTAAAACAAAGTATAGCAGTTGCCCATGAAGCACCTTTTAATTTCCTAACTTCCCTTGCTTGTCCTTTAACTTTATGAATCAAATCACCTTCTCTAAAATCATAAATATTTTTACCGTAACGTCTTCTTAAACGTCCGTTTTCGGATATTTTTGTCCCACCATGAGACTTAACATCAACTACATACCAATTACCTTTGGGTGAATGTAAAACTACATCTGCATCTCCCCATCTTCTAATTCTTAAGTTATATTCAATTTGCCATTTTTGCAGTTCTGAAACATCTAGTAAATCAGCTACATCAGTTTCAGCTTTAGCTCCACGTCGAGCATCTAAAGCTCGTTTCTCAAAGTATTTACCGCTACGGTATAAATAGTATGAGCCGCTAAGACCAATTAACAAAACAAAAATTGCTGCTAAAGAACTAACGGAAATAATAAATAACCATATCGTAGCTATTGAAACACCCGCAGCCAGAAAATAACGTATCATCGCTGATAGCTTCCGTTTCCTAGCTAATTTACGGATATATTCTCCCGGTTGCTTCGTTTTTATTGACAATTTTTTAGTTCATTTAAATATATTGGAAATTATATATTCTAATTAACGTTTATTGGTATATTTCATACTAAAATTTACAGTAAAAGCAACTACTGCTTAATATTATTTTTGTTCCCTAAGAATTAAAATTTACTTTACTTAGAGAGACCCCAAGACAGCAATTTCCACTATTCTTAAATTTGTTTAATTTCTCAATCTATCCCCAAATTTTCTGCATATTCAGCACAAATCCAGGTAAAATATCTTCTCCAGAAAGAGTTTTAGGTAATTTTAAAACTTCAACATTTTTTCCCGGACGATAAGTTTCAACTTCTTGTTTTTTACGCTTTATCAACCAACCCAAACTGCATCCATTTTCAATATATTCCTCCATTTTATTTTGCAGTTTTTTCAAATTATCAGAAGGAGACATAATTTCAATTACAAAATCAGGACAAAGAGGAATAAATTTTTCTTTTTGTTCTTTTGTTAAACCATCCCAGCGAGACTTTTCCACCCAAGAAACATCAGGAGAACGGTCTGCACCAGAGGGTAAAGTAAATCCAGTTGATGAATCAAAAACTTCACCAAGCTGCTTTTTTTCGTTCCAAATATATACTTGGGCGTTTATACTAGAATTGCTTCTTCCTGTTTCTCCCCCAGTTGGTGGCATAACAATTAATTCCCCTTGAGCATTACGTTCTAACTTTAAATCGGGATTTGTTTCACACAATTTATAAAATTGTTCTCGGGTAAGTTTAATGATTGGATTTAAATTTAATGTTAGTGAAGTCATAGTATTTTAGATTTTAGATTTTAGATTTTAGATTTTAGATTTTAGATTTTAACAACGGATGCTTTATGTTTTAGATTTTGAATTTGAACAGCGGGTGTTTTAGCAACAGATGTTTTTTTATTTTGGATTGAAAACATTCTTATTTTTGAGATTCTATTACCAATTACCAATTACCAATTACCAATTACCGATTCGCAATTCGCCATTACCTATTCCCTATTCTCTAACAACTAGCATAATCTAAAACTCGTTCCCAACCCCAACGCCAAGCGGTTTCTATCAACATTTCTTTACCATTAGTAAAAACAATGTATTCTTTTCCAGATTCATAAACAATGTCAGCAACAAGTTGATTCCGTCTGTCATCTCCCCACATCTTTGCAGCACCTTCCCACCATCTTTGTCCGCTGGACTTGAAAATTGAACGATTCAGATAGTTGTCATCCCATTCTTTCGGCTTCCATTTCTCATTTAAAGCTCTAATAACTATCATGTTGCTGCGAATTTCTTGTTTTTGCTCGTGCAACCATAATATATAGCTAATTGCTGCTCTGAAGGCATCTTCTAATCCCTCAAAACATCCTTCCATAGCATCTCGTACATCAACACGATAAAAATTTACACCCAAAACAGTTAGAGCTGGTCTGTACTGTTTAAATATTTCGTACTCTATTGAATTTTTGTTGTTTAACCACACGCTTAATTACCCTCGTGAAACATGATTTTATAAATATTCTCTATGAATAATTTGTGAATGTAACAATATTTATATTTTTTCGTTAATATTCTAGCTTTATTATGAAATTATTTTATCAAGGTAGTAATATTTGTATCGAACAGGGTTATGAATCAAACTTATCTAAACATTGCACGACAGGGAAAGAATAATTGGTGGCGTTATTTATTAGGAACGATTATCATACTATCTCTGGGACTAATCGTAGGTACAATATCAGCTTATATTGCGTTTTATTTCTTTAGCTATTATATTATCGCTTCTAATTTTTTAAAAGAATTTCAGTCAATACAAGATTTGCTTGCATCACCATACTTTCTGAATTACATTTTTGCTCATTTTCCCTATATTTTTTATTTACTAGGAATATTTATCGCTTTGCGGTGGTTGCATCAACGAGAATTTATGAGTTTATTTGGTGCAGATAAAAATATTCGATGGCTACGCTGTTTACAAGGGTTTGCAATATGGCTTGCAATGCAATCAACTTTAATTTTTATCGGTTACTTGATTGAACCAGAAAGTTTTGAATTTGCTTTTAAACCTACGGAATGGTTTTTATTATTAAGTTTTGTTTTAATAATGACTCCTTTACAAACTTCCACAGAGGAATTGTTCTTTCGCGGTTATATACTTCAAGGATTAGGATTGATTACTAAACATCCCTTAATATTAATGATAATTAATGGTGTTTTATTTATGCTGCCCCATTTAGGTAATCCGGAAATTCAGCGTGGATTTTTCTGGATGGCACTATATTATTTTTCTTTTGGTGTTTTTTGTTGTCTTCTAACTCTCAAAGATAATCGATTGGAGCTAGCTTTGGGTGTTCATGCAGCAATCAATTTATCTCATATTATTGTAACTACGAAAGATTCAGCGCTTCAATTACCAGCAATCTGGATTCTCAAAGAAGTTGGCGAACCACAATGGTTATTACTGTGGTTTTTGATTGAGTGCGGTTTGTTTTACTTCGTTGTTTTTGGGTTGAGAAGACAAGGATTAGGGATTAGAGAATGAGGAATCATATTATTTGCTAGTGCTATTTTTATTACATATTACTATGTTGTGAACTCAGTTTATTCATATTTACATCTATATTTTTTAAGTGACATTATTTATAAATAAATTACAAAATTTTAAAATATTATATTTATGTATAGCAATCCTAGATTATTTGTGAGAAACGTAGGTGCCATAAACCCGGTTTTTCAAAAAACCGGGTTTCTAAAATCTCACAAATGATTTAGGAATACTATATGTATATTTATGAATATAAACTTGCCTTTCATGAAATTATATAGGTAAATGAAAATAGCGGTAATTGATTTATCAATAATAATAGAAAGTTGATAAAATAAAACATATGAGTAACGCTTATTTGGACATTGCACGACAAGGTAAAAATAATTGGTGGCGCTATTTATTAGGAATAATTCTTATCACATTTTTTTGGCTGGTTATAGGTAGCATAGTTTCAGCTATTTTTCTATTTTCACCTGCTATTACCAATGGTTTAAATCCATTAGAGTTTTTAAGAAAGCCTTCTATTATTGGATACCTAATTATTAATTTTCAGTTTATCTTTTTTCTGCTGGGAATATTCTTAACCATGAAATGGCTGCATCAGCGACCATTTTTGAGTTTAGTCGGTGCAGATGCAATCATTAGATGGAAACGTTTTTTTTAAGGATTTATTATTTGGTTTTTAATTCAGTCAATTCTTTTCGGGATTAGCATTATATTAGACCCGAGCAATTTAGAATTTACCTTTAAGCCAGTTCAATGGTTGATTTTACTCGCTTGTGCTGTAATACTTACTCCTATACAAACATCTACCGAAGAGTTATTTTTTCGCGGCTACATACTTCAAGGGCTTGGATTAATTACGAAACAACCTTTAATACTAATGATTATTAATGGTATTTTGTTTATGCTACCCCATCTAGCCAATCCAGAATTACAGCGCGGGTTTTTGTGGATGGCTTTATACTACTTTGCTTTCGGTGTTTTTTGTTCGTTTTTAACTCTCAAGGACAATCGATTAGAACTCGCTTTTGCCGTTCATGCAGCAAATAACCTGTTTATTGTATTATTTGTCAGCACGGAAGACTCAGCAATTCGCGTACCCAGTATGTGGTTGCTCAAAGAAATTGGCACCCCAGAATCGACATTAATATGGTTTCTGATTAAATGCGGTTTATTTTATTTGATTGTTTTTGGTTTGAGAAGAAAGGGAGTAGAGATTAGGGAGTAATAAGTAGTAGTGAATCTAGTGGTAAATTTAAATAGTAAATTTAAATTATTGCAGCATCTTGTAGAGAGGTAAAACTTTGTGTCTCCTGAAGGTTGTAGAAAAAAAAAGATTCCTAAATCTTTAATAATTATGCTTTGAGGGATTTACTTCTTCCACTTACCCCCATATATAGGGACACCTATCTCCATAATACAAATACGTTACTCTAAAAGAATAATTTGGTCAATCCCCTTCATGTAAATTTCGTCCTAGCCAGCCATCGTTATAAATTATTAATATCCGTTACACCTGAATTCATAGATGAAGACGGTGGGATAACAGTTAATAGTCTTGCTGATAACTGTAGATAACTGTCCTTTATGTTTAAATTGAAAAATGAATTCATCAGAAACAGCAATTATAGCTGCGGTCGCATTCGCTGCCTTTGGAATTTTGGCATGGGGCTTTGTTCGTGCCAAGCCTTATGGTAAGTTGGGTGTTCTAGCTTGGCTTCAGTCGGTGGTTTTGATAGCTCCGTGGTTGCTATATTTCGGTTCCCTTGCTGCGGGAATTTATATCAATATTGCAGGTCTACTGTTCTTAGCGATTGGGTTTGCAGGTGTGTATATAGCGATTGGCAGACAGTTAAGAGCTATGGGACAGGAGGAAATGATTAAGAAGAAAGCATCCGAGCGAATTGCTGAGCAAGCATCTCAAGGTCAATCCGAACAGTCAAGCCAAGTTAATGAACCATCACAACCGGAGATTATTCCAATTCCGGAAGAAGATTTAAGTACTATTAGAAGTATTTTTGGTATCGATACATATTTTGCTACTGAAACTATTGCTTATCAAGAAGGTGCTATTTTTAAAGGTAATTTAAGAGGAGAACCGGAAGATGTTTTTTATCGTTTGAGTACGAGTTTACGCGAACGTGTTGGTGATAAATATCGTCTATTTTTGCTCGAAAACCCTGAAGGTAGACCTACGGTAATTGTTCTACCCAGTCGCAATGACCCCCGTCCGATGACTCGCGGACAGAAAGCTTTTGCAGGTATCCTTTTATTAGCAAATATTGCTACAACTTTGGAAGCAGGAGGGATTTTATTAAATTTCGATTTCTTTTCTAGTCCAAACAGGTTTCAAGAATCTTTACCTATAGCTGTAGGATTTTTTGCGATTTTGATTGCTCATGAAGTGGGACATCGGGTAGTTGCTGGTCGTCACGACGTTAAATTGAGTTTACCTTACCTACTTCCTTCGATACAAATTGGTTCTTTCGGCGCAATTACTCGCTTTGAATCATTGTTACCCAATCGTAAAGTTTTGTTTGATATTGCTTTAGCTGGACCGGTATGTGGGGGAATTGTTTCACTATTAATGTTAATTGTCGGATTAGTGCTTTCTCACCAAGGAAGTTTCTTTAAATTACCGAATCAGTTTTTTCAAGGTTCAATCTTAGTCGGAACTTTTGCGCGAGTTTTGATGGGTGAAGCTCTACAATCATCGGTAGTAGACGTAAACCCTTTAGTAATAATTGGCTGGTTAGGTTTAGTCGTAACGGCTTTAAATTTAATGCCAGCAGGACAACTCGATGGCGGTAGAATTGTACAATCAATTTACGGACGTAAAATTGCCGGACGCACTACATTCGCAACTTTAATTATTTTAGGATTGGTTGGTTTAGGTAATGCTTTAGCTTTGTATTGGGCTGTGGTAATTTTATTTTTGCAAAGAGATTTAGAACGTCCTAGCTTGAACGAAATCACCGAACCCGACGATACAAGAGCGGTATTAGGACTTGTAGCATTATTTGTGATGGCTGCAATTTTAATTCCCTTTAGTCCCGGTTTAGCTGGTCGATTGGGGATTGGAGGATAATAAGAAAGGTGAAAAACGGGGAGAGGGGTAGAGTTAAGAGTTAGGAGTTAGAAATTAGGAGTTAGTTTATAGCTGATGGGTTCGTTTATGGAAGTCATAAGACAATCACAACTAGATATAATTGTTGAGTAAATTTTTGTGGTACGGGTATTCTTGCCCGTATACTTATATATTTATTTTCATATTAATATTTAGTATGTCAAATCATAGTGATAAATCTGTTATTGATAGTTGGAATAAGAATGCATCGGCTTGGATAAATACGATTGAAAATGAAGAAATCGAAAGTCGCAAATTAGTTACAAATCAAGCGATTGTTGATGCAGTTAATAGTTATTCTTTGACTTCAATTCTTGATATTGGCTGTGGTGAGGGCTGGTTAACTCGCGAGTTTATCGCAATGGGAATAGAAGCTTGGGGTGTTGATGGAGTTAATGAATTAATTGAAAAAGCACAGTTAATTAATTGTGGCAAGTTTATAGTTGCTTCTTACGAAGAAATTGTAGATAGTAATAAGATAGATAGAAAATTTGATGCTGCTGTTTGTAATTTTTCTCTTTTAGGAAAAGAAACTGTCGATAATTTAATTCATTCGATTCCTAGTTTATTAAAAAATAATCAATTATTATTTATTCAAACCCTTCATCCGCTGACAGGTTGTGGAGAATTACCCTACGTTGATGGATGGAGACAAGAATTTTGGAATAGCTTTAAATCTGAATTTAAACAAGCAGCACCTTGGTATTTTCGTAAATTAGAAACTTGGATAAATTTACTAAAGTCTGCCGGTTTTTCAATTACAGAATGTCGAGAACCTATTCATCCTAAAACTCAGAAACCTGCTTCAATAATTTTGATTGCTTCTTATGATTAATTCATTGTATCTGTAGGGTGCTGTGACGGATAAAATAAATTATCAAATAAGTAGTTAAACAAAATTAATTACACATTGTCATTGCGAGTGAAACGGAGTGAAACGAAGCAACCGCAAGGGCTGCGATTACTATGTCCTATCGGACACGCTTCGCTCGTAATGACGGTAAATATTTTTGTTGACTTACTTGTAGCAGTTTTCGGTTGATTACAGTACACCCTAAACCTCACCCCTAACCCCTCTCCTTATCAAGGCTACGGTGTACACACAAGTACTCTCAGCATAAGTTTTAGGGATTTCAACCCCCTTAAATCGTCATTGCGAGCGAAGCGAAGCAATCGCAGCATCTTGGGATTGCTATGTCCTAACGGACACGCTCCGCTAACGTCGTTCCTCCTCGCAATGACAGGTTTTGAGCCATTTTTGTCTGAATCCAAAAGTCGCTTCCAGATAGGATTTTAAGACTTCTGTGTACACCGTAGCCTTATCAAGGAGAGGGGAAATGAGGGAAATAGTCTTAAGGTATACTTTGCGGAGACTGGGAAACGCTGGAAATAAATAAAGACGCTGCATTACACAACGTCTCTACATTATCGATTATTGATTATCAAACTCTATCAATCGTCAAATCTTTATTTCACAGTTCCTAAAACTGGAGCAACTTCTGCTTTCACAATTTCAGGTGTGACATTTCTTCTTGCATAAACACCAGGGTTACTTTCAGCTATTCGGGTATAGGATTCCCTTACTTGAGCATTCACCGCTACTGTCTTAGCATCATATATCCCCATTGCAGCTTTGGGATAAAACCCAATTCCGATAATCAATATCAAGAAACAAGCTGCTATGAATACTTCACGAGGACTAGCATCTCTATAAACAGATTCACCTGGTAAAACGCAGTCGGTACCAAAACAAGCTGTTCCTTCTGCTTCTGAGTTCTCGAATTTTGCATTACCGATATCGCAGGTAACTTTTCCTGTCCCGTAAAATACCTGTTTCAACAAGTCCAGTAAATAAATCGGAGTTAAGATAATCCCTACTGAAGCTAAGAAAACCGTCACGGTACAGAAGGTTGAACTATAAATATCGCTGGTGGTCACACCAACTAATACCGAAAGCTCGCTGATAAATCCGCTCATTCCCGGAAGCGCTAAAGAAGCCATTGCTGCCATAGTACACAATGCGAATACTTTTGGCATTACTTGTCCGATTCCACCCATGTCATCCATTTTCATGGTGTGGGTTCTATCGTATGTTACCCCAGCTAAGAAGAATAATACCGATGCAATCAAACCGTGGGAAATCATCTGTAACATCGCTCCGTTGATTCCCAGGTCTGTAAATGAAGCGATTCCCAATAGTACGAATCCCATGTGAGAAACTGACGAATAAGCTAAACGTCGCTTCATATGAGTTTGAGCAAAGGAATTTAAAGCACCGTAGATAATATTAATTACCCCGAGGGTTGCTAATATCGGTGCGAAGTAAATGTGTGCTTCGGTAAGTAATTCTAAATTGAGTCGAATTAATCCGTAACTACCCATCTTCAACAGCACACCAGCTAAAATCATCGATACGGGAGCAGAAGCTTCACCGTGTGCATCTGGTAGCCATGTGTGCAAGGGGAAGATTGCTAATTTTACACCGAATGCAATCAATAAACCCGCATAAAGCAGCAACTCTAAACCAAGGGAATAATCTTTCTGAGCCAAAGCCGCGATATCAAAAGTTACATTGTCGCCGCCATACAACGCCATTGCGATCGCAGCGACTAAAATAAATATCGAAGCGGCTGCAGTATATAGTATGAACTTGGTTGCAGCATAACGGCGGTTTTTACCACCCCAAATATTAATCAGTAAATATACGGGAACTAATTCAACTTCCCACATAATAAAGAACAACATTAAATCTTGAGCGACAAATACCCCAATTTGTGCCGAATACAGCACCAGCATCAGGAAGTAGAACAAATGCGACCTGCGGTCAACTTGCCAAGCTGAAAACATTGCAAGAGTGGTCACAAAACCCGCCAACAAAACCAAAGGAACAGACAAACCATCGACGGAAACAGCCCAGTTGAAACCCAACTGAGGAACCCAAGCATAACTCTCCGCTAGTTGAAAACTTGCACTACTTGCATCGTAATTCCGCCAAAAGGCAACGCACATCATTATAAAGTCTGCCATCCCTACCCCGGTGGCATACCATCTCACGCGATTACCACTTTTACTCGGTATCAATGGAATGAATGCAGAAGCAAGAAGTGGAAATAAGACTATCGCGGTTAGCCAAGGAAAATGTTCCGCCATGATATCAATAAGGAGAAATACTTATTTTATTATTGATGTCATTTTACTAAACTTTGTAACATTTTTTAATCAATTTTTATTTAGAGTAACCATAGATAGATAAAGGTGGGAACATTGATAATATATTTATTTCTTTAGGAAGTTGAAATTTATTATTCTCTAAGGGTTGTTGCGAGAGCGTTTTGCTCCCTAGTTAGATTGAACCAGTTTTGCGTGGAAATAGAAAGCAATACTGAATTCAGGACGGCGAACAACAGCTTTGTAAGCGAACCACCAATAAAATGAAAAATTTAAAACATTCTCTTCATTTTTCTTCACAATTTGTCACAATATAGATATTAGGACATATATCCAATTCATATAAATCAAATTAAATTTAGTCATGACTTCTTCAACCAGCACCGTAAATAATTCCAAGCAAAACCTTAATCAACAATCCTGGGAAATCAAACTACTCTACGATGGTGAGTGTCCTTTATGCTTGCGAGAAGTTAATTTTTTGCAAAAGAAAGATGCTGGTAGAGGTAAAGTTGCATTTGTAGATATTGCAGCAGATGATTATAATCCCGAAGAAAACGCTGGGATTGATTTTGAAACAGCGATGGGAAGAATTCACGGGATATTACCCGACGGTACGGTAATTAAAAACGTCGAAGTGTTCCGTCGAGTTTATGAAGCTTTGGGGATGGGTTGGGTTTACGCGATTACAAAGTTACCTGTTTTGGGTGCTTTGGCTAATTTTATTTACGGTATTTGGGCTGATTTACGGTTGAAATTGACGGGAAGACCGGATTTACAAACAGTGATTAAGCAACGTCAAGAAAGAATTGGTTGTAATGATGAAAGTCGCTGTCAGTCTTACTAATAAAGTTTTGATAGGTTCGTTTTCTTCCTAACGTCGGGAGACGTAGCACTGCTACGTCTCTACACCAGTCATTTTTTATAGGACAGACTACTAGTACTAGACCACATTAAATATGATGGGTGAAGAAAGGGAGGGGGAGAGGAGGAAGAGGGGGTAGAAAAAATCATATTTAGTGGGAAAAAATAATAAACCTGATGATTCACACCCTTGTGGTGAAAATTGATAATTGGTAATTGGTAATTGACAACTGTCCTAATAGCTCTAAGATAATTTAAACTCAAAGTAATAGGATTTTATAATTCATTTATGAACGATTCTTTACCACCCGCTCTTGCTAAAATTGTTAAACGCTTTCAACGTGCAACCGAACCAAAGCGACGCTACGAACAATTAATCTGGTACGGTCAAAAACTCGCTGATTTTCCGGATTCTGAAAAGACACCTGAAAACAAAGTTCCTGGTTGCGTTTCTCAGGTCTTTGTTACTGCTTCTGTGAATGACGACAAAGTGACTTTTCAAGGTGATTCGGATTCTCAATTAACCAAAGGTTTGTTAGCACTTTTAATTGAAGGGTTGAATGGGTCAAGTCCTAACGAAATTGGTCAACTTAAACCAGATTTTATTCAAGAAACTGGTTTAAATGTGAGTTTAACCCCCTCTCGGGCTAATGGTTTCTACAATATCTTTAAAACTATGCAGAAAAAAGCATTAGAATCTCAGGAATCTGTGTCAAGTTAAACTGCAAGCAAACACAAAATAAATGATACATTAAAGTTAGGAGTTGTGTTGAAGGCTACATCATAAAAATTACAGTATGTAAAAAGTTTTAATTTCTAATTTTTGTCTAATTTTTAAATTTATCAGGGAATAATCGCATAATGACAACAGATTTTTCATCTATCTCTAATTCTGTTGGAATTGGTGGGGTCATAGAACAATTTATGTGGAATAGAGAAGACCAAGATTTTCGGATTGTTTATGAATTTCTCGGTCAAGGTTCTACGGTCTTACTTTTTCCTGCATTTAGCACGGTTTCGATGCGTTCGGAAATGAGCGGAATTGCGAAGCGACTTTCTTCTGAATATAAAGCTGTAGCGGTTGATTTTCCCGGTTTCGGAGATTCCGGTCGTCCTAAAGCTAATTATGGTCCCGCTTTATACAGAGATTTTATAGAAGATTTTGTATTAACTACTTTTGAAAAAAAACCTGTTTCTGTAATCGCTGCTGGTCACAGTGCGTCTTATGTTATATGGCTAGCCAGCAAGTATCCTACAGTATTTTCTCGGATAGTTTTAGTAGCACCTACTTGGAAGGGACCCCTAGCTGTAATGGGGGTAAATGGAATATTACGAAATTTAGTTAAACAAACAGTTAGATTACCACTTATCGGTCAATTTCTTTATAAACTCAATACTTTACCATCGTTTTTAAAGTTCATGTATCGTCGTCATGTTTACCTCGATGCTGAAAAATTAACTCCTGATTTTATTGAGGAAAAATGGGAAAGTACTCAGCAACCTGGAGGTCGTTTTGCTCCTGCGGCTTTTGTTACTGGTTGTCTCGACCTTGCAAAAAGAAGAAGCGATTTGCTGGGATTAGTTAGAAAGGTATCGGTTCCGATTATGGTGGTAATTGCTAAATCATCTCCCCGGACATCGCGTCAAGAAATGGAAGCAATAGCTAATTTACCAGGAGTAGAGAGCGTGCTGCTTCAAGGTTCTTTGGGAATGCATGAAGAATACCCGGATGCTGTGACTGAGGCGATTTTACCTTTTTTGGGAGCTACTGTTAGTCGTTAGGAAAGTAGAGTAGTGAGTAGTGAGTAATGAGTAATGAGTAGGGAGTAGGGAGTTTTTCAACCTTGAAGCTTATTTTTAGAAATTGTACTGATTTGATTCATCGATAGTTGACTATTTATTAAAAGATGTAAATTTATGACTTGACGTAGATATGTTTATAAATCTAAGTATCTACATAGTTTAGTCGTGTAATTAACAAATTTTATACATGTTGAAAGAGAAATAATTGATTTTTTTCGTATATTATTTGTGTCTGTAAAGCATTAGTTAATTAATAATTATCAGAGAGTAATATGGTTAATACAGCAACTAGCGTAGTACCTGTAACAGTTTTGACTGGGTATTTAGGAGCAGGAAAAACAACTTTGTTGAATCGTATTCTTACTCACGAGCATGGTAAGAAGGTCGCAGTGATAGTTAATGAGTTTGGGGAAGTTGGTATTGATAATCAATTAGTTATCGATACTGATGAAGAAATTTTTGAGATGAATAACGGCTGTATTTGCTGTACGGTTCGCGGTGACTTGATGCGGATTATTGGTAATTTAATGAAACGTCGCGATAAGTTTGACCATTTAGTGATTGAAACTACTGGTTTAGCTGACCCAGCACCAGTTATTCAAACGTTCTTCGTTGACGAAGACATGCGCGAACAATTGTTACTCGATGCTGTGGTAACTGTGGTTGATGCAAAGCATATTTCGCAACATTGGGATGCGGATGAAGCACAAGAACAAATTGCTTTTGCTGACGTAATTTTGATTAATAAGACAGATTTAGTCTCCTCCGAACAGTTGGAAGAACTAGAAAATAAAATTCGGGGAATGAACGCGATCGCCAAAATTTATCGTACCAAAGATGCACAATTAGAAATGGATGCATTGCTTGGTGTAAAAGCATTTGACTTGAATCGTGCTTTGGAAATAGACCCAGAATTTTTGGGAGAAGATGCTCACGAACACGATGAAGATGTTTATTCGGTTGCTCTGGTAGAAGAAGGGGAATTAGACGGTGATAAGTTGGATAAATGGTTGAGTAATTTACTACAAACTCAGGGACCCGATATCTTCCGTACTAAGGGAATTTTAACTATTGCTGGGGAAGATAACCGCTTTGTATTCCAAGGTGTACATATGTTGTTAGATGGTAGACCCGATAGACCTTGGAAAGAAAACGAAACTCGCAAGAATGAATTGGTGTTTATCGGACGCAATCTTGATGAAGCGAAGTTGAGGGAAGAGTTCAAAGCTTGTGTTGCGTAGAAGATTGGGAATTGGGCATAGGGGATTGGGGATTGGGCATGGGAAAATGAGGAGACAAGGGGATGGGGAGATGGGGAGAAATTAAAACTCTTAACTCCTAACTCCTAACTCCTAACTCCTAACTCCTAACTCCTAACCCCTAAATATCAATCCAAAATCAAAAATCCAAAATCCAAAATCTGATGTCTCAATCTACCGCTAATTCCCAGGAATTTAAACTAATATCATCACAATCTCTTTCAGATTACGTTACCGCTGTTACTTGGTCTGCGAATGGTGAAGTTTTGGCTGCAACTTCTGCTGCTGGGGAAGTTGTGTTTTGGCAAAATAATGATTTAATTACTTTGCAATCTAGTAATGATGAGTCTGTTGATTGCGCTGCTTTTTCCCACGATGGTAGTTTTTTCGCGGTTGCTGGACAAAATGGAAAAGTTAAAATTTGGCAGGGAAATGATTTAATTGCAACTTTGGATGGATTTGGTTGGGTTGATAAACTTGCTTGGAGTCCTAAATGCAATCATTTAGCTTTTAGTTTGGGACGTAAGGTACAAGTTTGGGATGCTGATTCTAAAAGTTTGGTTGTCAATTTAGGTTTTGATAATTCTTCTGCTTTGGGTATTGACTGGCAAAATGATGGAAATTATCTTGCTATCAGCGGACATCGTGGAGTCAAAGTCTGGAATACTCAAAACTGGAACAACGAACCATATATTTTAGATGTTCCTTCGACGAGTTTAGCAATGGCTTGGTCTGCTGATGGGAGATATCTTGCTTCCGGTAATATGGACAAGACTATTACTGTTGTAGAAAGTGAATTATTACTTTCGAGAGATGACCAGCGACCGTGGATTTTGCATGGTTTTCCCGGTAAAATACGTCAAGTTGTATGGTCAGAAATAAATTCTGAGACAGGAGCGCCATTACTTGCTTGTTCTAGTATGGATGGGATTGTAATTTGGGAAAAGCAACCTGAAGAAGATTCAGATTGGGAAGGAGGAGTTCTAACCAATCATGCTGGGATTATTCAAGCTATGGGTTTTGCTCCTGAAAGCTTTTTACTCGCTTCTGCTGGTAGCGACGGCTGGTTATGTTTGTGGCAAAATGCTCAAGAAGTTTCGCAGATTATTACTGGTGTTAAGGATGGTTTCACCTGTATAGATTGGTATCCTCAAGGCAATAAAATTGCCGCAGGTGGAGATAATGGTGAGTTGTTGGTTTGGGGTAATGGGTAATTGGTAATTGGTAATTGGTAATTGGTAATTATAAACTATTCCCTATTCAAAATTCTGTTACCTGCCAACTCAGCAATTCTCAAGATATCATAGGTTTAAGCGGACACCGTACAGTGCATAAATTATAAATTATGATAATCGCAAAGCTTGTTTTATTTGTTTTACCCATAATTATCGCTTCCATGTTGTTTTTAGCTAATCCCGCAGCAGCATTTCCTGTAAATTCTGCATCTGCAACTAATGTTAATTCAACTTCAGTAGAAGCAGTTCAGGGTTTGGCAACTCTAAATCAGGTGGATAAATCTAATCCTATTCTTGACCATCTTAACTGCAATTGTGCTTATTGCGCTAAGCCTGAGTCGTTATTACAAGGTAAGTTACCATTTTCTAATATTTAATTACAAGTAAATAAAAAGTGAACAAAAAATTAAAAATTTAATTTTTCTGTGATTATTTTAGCCTGCTGCTACAGCGGGTTTTTCTATTTTTAAGGTTATTTGTAAGGAGGTTAATAGGCTCGAAACATAACTCCGTGGCTTATCAATGAGAGGGAAAAGAGAACAGGTTATAAAAATAGTCTATGCTAACTATTATTAAAATTCATTTTTTTACAAATCTCAAATTGATTAATAAACAGATATAAATAAGACATTAAGTCATATATAAAAAAATATAATCAATACACTATTTGTTACTATTTACAACCAATCAATATGAATTTTCGACTCGAAAATAATTAATTTTTATTTTGCAATATTATTTTTAATTAACGTAGAAATTAATACTTTATGATGTAATATGATTTGCGGGAAATTGATGTATGATAATGACCTTAAAACCCGAATTATTCAATTTATCGACTACTTTAATAAAACAATGGCTAAACCTTTTAAGTGGACATATAACAGCAAAGTTTTAGCTGCTTAATACTTGGTTTATTTACGCCATGCTGTACTAGGTTGAGGGTGGGATTAAAGTTGTTGAAGTTTCCGGAAGACACAACACTTTTCATACAGAACCCCACGTTCGAGTTTATGCAGAAAAATTAAATGCTTACTTAAATCGGACAGAGCAAGAAGCATAGGAGCAAAAACAATTGGTATTACTTCAAACTAGCCTCAGTAGCGACAGACAAAATAAACTAATATCTCACTACCAAAAAGCTTTAGTTATTAAATACAATAATCCCCACGCTCATGAAAAACTTGCACAAATATATCGAAACCAATTTCAATTTCAACAAGCATCTTATCATTACATAAAATCCCTCCAATTTGACCCCAATAATCATAGAAATTACTGGGGTTTAAGGTACTCTCTACTAACTACAAGCTGGGGTAAAGAAAAAATAGATGATGGTTTACTCTCCGAAGGAGTTGCACTTCTACATCAAACAGTTGAGAATCAACCAAATTTTCCTTTTGCTCGCGTCGTTTTAGGTTCGTTGTTAACTTTACAAGGTAAAATTGAATCAGCAATTGATTCCTGTAAAGCAGCTAGCTATCAGCAAATTCTACTATCTCATCCTCAGTTGGTTGAAGAACACTGGGATTTCGGACAACAACTTCAACCAAAATTCATAATTCCTGGATTTAGGAAATGCGGTACTACCTCTTTTTATTCCTATCTAATTAAGCATCCTCAAGTTCTTCCTGCTGTTGAGAAAGAACTTCATTTTTATACACCTTTTTTAAAACAAGATATTAATTATTATCTTGCACATTTTCCTGAAATTTCCAATAGCAAAAATTATATTACTGGTGAAGCAACAACTAGATACATTTATTCTTTAAAAATAGCTCAACAATTATTCGCTCTATTCCCCAAGATGAAATTTATTATTCTATTAAGAAATCCAGTAGATAGAGCTATCTCTTCCTATTATCAGAGATGTCGGTTAAGCTATGTAGACTATACATATAAACCGCAGCTTACAGAAGTTACACAAAATTGCTTAAATAATACTATAGAAAAAATTCCCAGTCTTATAAATCAATGGCTTGATTGGTTGTCTGATGACTCACTATCATTTTTACGAAAAAAATATCAAAAATTTATAGATTACATATTATTACCAGATTTATTAGAAAGTTTATATATTTACTACCTAAAAGAGTGGATGAATATTTTTCCAAGAGAGCAGTTTTTAATTATTAAAAGTGAGAATTTATTTGAAAATCCATCAGCAACAATGAAGCAAGTGTATAAATTTATGAATTTACAGGATAACTATATAGCTAAATATAGCAATTGTAATCCTGGCTCATATGCTCCGATTCCCGATAATTTACGTCATCAGCTAGTAGATTTCTTCCGTCCTTATAATCAGCAATTAGAGGAATATTTAGGTATGAAGTTTGATTGGGAATAATTATAAAAAGAAGGAAAAGGAAGAAGAAATAAGTAAAAACTACTTAGATAATTGGTGGTGTTAGCGTTACCCTGACGGGTCGTGCCACGCTGAACAGGTTCACAGCTATTGGAAATCTTCAAACTGTTGTATGATAGTTTGCGGCAAACTGTAACTATTAAAGCCTGCATGACACCACAAGCTATTGCAAATCTTGCCCAGCAAAATGTTGTTGGTAATTCTAAGAGTCCGTTATCCGTTGTAATTGAAGGGGAACAAGCTACACCTCTAAAACAGCTTCCCCAGTCTTGGCAAGATATTTTTACAGGTAAATCTAATACCAAGCTTTCTAATGCTGAAGATTATGTGAAAATGGCACAGCTATTTCTTCACAAGATGTCTAAAGGTGATGTAGATTTATTCAATGAATCGGAACATTTACAGCACTTGAAACCTGCTTTTTGTCAGATATTTGGTTCTTTAGCTTGGGAAGCTCTTGATTTCTATGGTAGAGATTTCGATGTAGATAGATATCCTAACTTTGATTTAATTGAACAGTCACTTTCCCCTGAAGACGAAGATTATACCGGACGCAAACAAATCGTAGAAATCGGTAAAGCTCTATTTGAAGAGTTTGGCTATGATTTACCAGCTTCTTTTTATCACGTACATTTAGCTCCTGCTTATAGAGAAGAAGTTTCAGAAATTCGTCCTTTAAGATTTTCTGAAGAGGATAAACTAAATGCTCGTGCTTGGGATGCTTCTTTACACGGACAAAAGGTATTTCCAATTCAGCTGATGGTACAAAGTATCTCCTCTAAACATGGGTTTTTCCAAGAACATGGCTGTGGTTGTAACCATGCCATGACAAGAGTTGGCGCTACTGATACTGCTTTTGACTATCAAATCCGTCCTGAAATGCGTAATACCTGGATTCGCGATTTTATCTGGACTGTATGGTACGAGTATGCTTTCTTTAAATTTACCCCCGTAACTCGTTTCCTAGTGAATTAGAAAAGTACATCTGTATTGTATTCATTTACTTAAAATTCAATTCAGGTTTTATTCAAAAATATTGTCGGTCGGTTAAGAAGTTTAAGGGTTCTTAATCGATTTTTGTTATGAAGAAACAGAATTGGCAAATTTTAAATAATTTTATCTATACAAATAATAATCTATTTTTATCCATATATCTTACGGATTGACTGCAAATTTCATGCATTAATATTTTGAGATGTTATGATTTGTTGAGAATCATTCTTAAACGGTAGGAGTAGTAGTATGGGTAAAACATCATCACCGAGTTATCCAAGCAAGTCGAAAATGTTGCAGGGTCTGTTTTCGGAAGCATATAAAACTGCAAAACAGGGAATACGTGGGGATAGAGTTCTCGCTCAAAAAAGCAAGGTAGAGGAAAGATTAGAAATTTGCTTTAACTGCGAAAAGTATAATGCTGAAGCTAAGCGTTGTACTGTATGTGGATGTTTTATGTTAGTAAAGGCAAATGTTGAAACTTCGGAATGTCCTGATGGTAAGTGGTAAGTTAGCTTTATAAGCAATAATTTTTATGGTGGTTAAATCTCTCGTTGAGTATCCTAATCCTTTACTTAGAGAAGTATCAACAAAAGTTGATGCTTTTGATTCGGATTTGCAGGTTTTGATTAATAATTTAATTGATACAATGCTTGCAGAAGATTCTATGGGATTGGCTGCACCTCAAATTGGAGAATTGAAGCGAGTATTTGTTTTAAATAAGGAACGTATTGCAGGGAATAAAAATAAGCAATACCACTCTGAAGATATATTGTGCATCATTAATCCTGAAATTGAGTTTCAAGAAAATCCGATTGATTCGAGCGAAGGGTGTTTAAGCTTTCCGGGAAGAAGAGAAACTGTTAAGCGTTTTAACAATATTAAAATACGGGCTTTAAATCGAGAAAATCAATTTTTTACACTTAGCGGTGATGAAATGTTGTCTATTCTAATTCAACATGAAATCGACCATTTGAATGGGATTCTTTTTATTGATAGGGAGTAGGGAATAGGGAACAGGGAATTGCTAATTCAGTACACATAGGACTCCTCCGCAGATTTTTGAAAAAACTCCGTACATCTGAAGAGTGGAAAAATTAAAGGTCGTGTGTCGAATAAATCACTCAAACATCCATTTGAGATGGGAGAATGATGGAATCAATGCACCGTCTTCGGCGAATCCAAGTTTTAGCTTCCAACCCGAGATTGAACCCAAAGATACATCTAAAATAGTTTAAATTTCTTCATACAAGTAACCTTGATAAATCAACTTTACTGCCAAGGCTTTCCTTACTTCGCAGGAATTTGGACGTGAAGCAATAAATTCCTTCAGTTCAGCGATACGCGAAGCCCTGCATATTTTCTCGGACTCATTTTCAAAAATCAAATCGGATTCCTATAGTTATTTAGTTAATTAATCAAATAGTAGAATAAAGATTTTTATTAACTCAAGATTTACATATTTTTAATTAATTGCATTATGATAGTGTTACTATTCCGATATGGGAACATAAGGTGATGGCAGATGGTTGGAACTACCGAAGCAGCAGAATTATTAAATATTTCAACTCGTAGATTGAGATGTCTGTTGTCCCAGAACAGAGTTCACGGAGCTTATAAATCAGGTAGGGGATGGGTAATTCCTTTGGTTAAAGGCTATCCTAAGATCAAAAAAGCATCTCGTGGTCCCAAATCGACTTGGAAGACAGTCAAAACTCCGGGTAAGAGCTTTGCTCACATTAACCGTAAATTCATCGGAAAGAAAAAAACTGATGGTAAATACATCCCACCCATCAGCCTGAAAAGTAAAGGTAAAAATATATATTCGAGTAGAGTTATAATTCCTGGACCTTGTGTCGTAGTCTATGATTATGAAAATCGGATGCCGGGATGTAAAGCGACTGCTTGGATTGAGACTTTTTCGCTACCAAGAATAGTAAACGGCTACAGTTTTGAAGAAATAACAGCCGAACTTGAACAAGTAGCTCAGAATAACAAAATATCCTAGTAGCTTTTATTAATTATCTATCTTCAAGAACTATGATTTATCAAGAATCGTAGAAAAAACAGATGCTTGCTTCAAATGCTTGCAATTTTGATGAAATATATCGTTAACGCCCTTTTAAAATTGTATAATCTATTTCGTTGAAGTGAAGAATAAAAAATTTAGAAATACTATTTACTAACCACTAACGATAAAAACATACATTCCCAAACCAAACGCGGTTGCGCGTAACAAAGTAAAGCTTTCCGAGTTTTTTCAAGCTGCTGAATAATACTCGGTTGTTGATTATTTTGCCAGTATGACTGTTGTAAATAATCAACCAGCCATAACTGTGTTTCGTTATCTAATTGTTTATCAATTTGTTTTGCTAATTCTAATGCAGAGCGGTAACTTTTAGGTGGTTGAGTACAGGAACGTAATAAATCCAAGGGAATATTTTGCATTTGCTCGTATGCTTCAATTGCTTTCCCCGGACTTCCTGCTGCAATACTTAAAACCGTAGGATGATTCAATATTTCACTATGTCCCGATAATGTTAAAACTTGGGACATCGATGCTGTATCTAAACTGTAAAAAGGAATTTTTTGGCATCGAGAAACTAAGGTTGTCAATATAGAATCTGGTGTAGGAGCAATCAAAATCAAGGTTGCTTTTCCCGGTTCCTCCAAAGTTTTAAGTAAAGCATTAGCCGCTGATTCTGCCATTGTTTCAGCTTGCTCCAACACTACTAGATTTTTCGATGCTTCTAGAGGTGGACGACCAAGAAATTCAGTTATTTGGCGAATTTGTTCTAAACGAATTATCGGTGGTGCTTTCCGCTTAAGTGCTTTTTCTGCTGCTTCCTGAGCGCTAAATAACTTTCCTTGATGTAGATAAGTTGGCTGTACCCAAAGCAAATCCGGATGGTTATTTTTTTCTAATTTGTTTCTAACAACAGCAACATCTTGATTCTTTTGAGTAAACAGCAATTCCAAAAAACACTTGGCAGCTAAACTTCGTCCGATTCCAGGGGAACCCACAAACAAATATGCTGGTGCAATCCTATCTTTCACAACAGCTTGTTTTAGTAATTCTACAGCATGGCTTTGTCCTATGAGCGGTGCAAAAGAATCCATTTTTGGGTAATTGTTAATAAGTAATGAGTAATGAGTAATGAGTAATAAGTAATAAGTAATAAGTAATAAGTAATAAGTAATAAGTAATAAGTAATAGTCTATAACTCATTACTTACAACTAAATCTCTACTTTTTCCAATTTAGAAGATTTTTCTACCAATCCCCAATTACCAATTACCAATCTCCAATTCCCCATTCTTGCAATTTAGAAGTTAATACTTGTCGAATTTGTTTTTGTACGTCTTCTTTATTCAAATCAGCTTCTATTTTTAAATTTCGTTCTGGTGATAAAGCTGCTTGGTCTTTATATCCTTTTTGAACGCGACGATGAAAGTCGATTTTTTCTTGTTCGATTCTATCTGCTTTATCACCGCTCTTTCGCTTTCTTGCCATTCCTTGCTCAACGTCTAAATCTAGCCACAGGGTTAAGTCGCTTTTCAATCCAGATGTCGCGATGGAGTTTAGTTGATGAATCAAATTTATATCTAAATTTCTACCGTATCCTTGATAAGCTACTGTCGAATCTAAATAGCGGTCGCACAATATAATTTTTCCAGATTTCAAGTTAGGCAGCAGTTCTTGTTCTACGTGTTGAGAGCGGTCGGCAGCATACAATAGTAATTCTGTAGTGGCACTAATTGCTTCGTCTTTAGTATTTTCTAACAATAAAGAGCGAAGATGCAGTCCTAACTCAGTTCCCCCCGGCTCTCGAGTTGTCACCACAGCTATACCTAAACTTTGCAGCCATTCATAACAAAGCTGCATTTGCGTGGTTTTACCACAGCCTTCAACCCCTTCAAAGACAATTAATTTACCTTGCATTCTGCTTTATTCAAGTACTGCCAACTTTTTAAAATATCATTTTTACTTCACCAATAGTTGAGTAAACATAATTTGTTTAGAAATAGAAAGCAGCGGAAAATGCGGTCTTGTGGTTTCCCCCTTAACCACACCCTTGCGGGTGAACAGGTAAGGCTAACTAACGCCTCGTCGCTCTGCTAACACCACTCCCCTCGTACTACGGGAGACGACCCACGGGGGTGGGTTCACCAAGGGTCGCAACTTTCCAAGAGAGGGAGCAGAAAACAACGAAAAGATATTTGTGCTGTTCAACAATTAAATTTCTACAGGTTGCACAGACGTAGCAGTGCTACGTCTGTGCAACGTTTGAAACAAAACAAACCATTCAAAATTGATGCGATTGACTGTTAGGAAGACAGAAATTCTAAAGTATAGGATTTCCTAAAATTAATCGCTCAAAAATCAAAACAACTTATCACTTTCCTAGCTTTCAACTTTCAGTTTTATCTCTTCCTCTTTCTAGGTTAGAGATACTGTGTTAAAGTTTTAGCAATGGTTGTTTTTGGTACTGCACCTACAACCGTATCGACTTGCCGACCGCCTTTAAATACTATCAGTGTAGGAATGCTGCGGATACCATAGTGACTAGCAACAGTGGGATTTTGGTCTGTATTTAATTTCACCACTTTCACTTGTCCCTCGTACTCTCCAGCAACTTCGTCTACTACCGGAGCAACCATTCGACAAGGACCGCACCAAGGTGCCCAAAAGTCTACTAGCACCGGGACTTGGCTTTCGAGGACTTCTTGTTTAAAGGTGGCTTCTGTCACATTCGTTATGGATGACATACTTGTCCTCCTCAATTCATAGTATTTATATAGTTCGATAAAATCGAATAATTAAAATATAGACCTTTTTAAGACAACCTGCAACAATGAGATTTCTTTATCATCCAGAGCAAAAAAATATATCTTTAGCGGGAGTGCTTTATGCCTTGGGAGATCCTGTGAGATTAGAGATTGTCCGTCAGTTAGCGACCAAGAAAGAGCAATGCTGTGGGGACTTCGATTTTGCGATCGCAAAATCAACAATGTCCAATCACTTTAAGATATTGCGAGAGTCAGGAATAGTTTTGACGAGGAAAGAAGGAACTCAGCACATAAACACCTTGCGAACAGAAGATTTAGAGGAGTTGTTTCCAGGGTTATTAGAAGCTGTATTAAATTCTGCTCAACCATTTATCATGTCTCAAGAAGCAGTAAAGCAAACTGTTTGAAAAGGGAATTGGTAATTGGTAAGAAAACACAAATATTTTAACCTTTGACCTTTTACCTATCTAGATTCCGGTTGCTTTGGTAAAGTCGCTCAATCCTAGTTTTGCATTATTAAAACTAGCATTAGTAAGATTGGAATATCTAAATGATGTTACTGAATAATTAGTAATTCCTTTAAGAGTATAGCGAAGAGAAATTAGAGTGAATCCGATGTAAATGAATGTTATAAAACTTAGGCAAAATCCCCAGAAAAAATTTTGAGTGTTCAAAAAAGCAATTGCTCTTGTTCCTGCAAGAAAAGCGAATCCATAATTAGCAACTGTACCTCCTATAGACAAAGTAATTGTAATAAATCCTTTTTGAAACGAAAAGCTGCTAATCGCCATTATCAATCCGGCTAAAATAGCAGACATAATTGCTATCTGAGGATTTTTTCCACCACCAGCTGTTCCACCGTAGAAAAATCCTAAAACTGCTCCTGAAGCTGCACCAGAAATAATTATTAAAATGCGATACAAAATTTTTTTATTATTTCTATTAACCAAACTCATTACAGTAGAAGCAGTCCCGGTAATTGCAAGGCTAATTAATAAAGCAATAGCATATACCCAAACTGGGCTTTCTGGGGTTCTTTCAATTACTCCAAACACCATTTGACTAACTGCATGAAAGAAAATGATAGTTGATATAAATGCAATAGTTATTAAAAATAATAATGTTTGGGGTGTTTGACCTGCTTTAACATTATCAAAATTAGCTTCTTGTAATGAAGTATGGCTAAAATTGCAGCCACGGATATCAGAAAAACTGAAATTAGCACCATTAAGATTTTGACCTTTAAAAGAACGATTCTTCAAATTTTTTTTACTAAAATCTAGATTTTGATGGTTCATATTACTAATTATTAAAAACTTATTACTCGCTACTCAGTACTTATCAATCATTACTCATTACTCATTACTTATTAATTAAATGAATAGTTTCTTAAACAAAAACCGATTTCTACATTCAAATAAAATTATATTTATAACAGTAGGAGGTTTCATACTATTATTACCTTTAATATTTTATAGTTGGCGATGTTTTTCACGTCCTCCTCAAACCAACTTAGAAAAAGAATTATTCAAGGGTATTGTTTATCAGCGTAATTTTGGTTTAACAGCACGTCCTACGGTGATTCATATTGTAACTATTGATTTATCAGTAGCAGGTGTAAAAGCGCTGGTAACTCCACCTCAAGCTAATGGTAAAAATAATTCAACTTTAGCACGGACAACTTCAGAATTTTTGCAGGAATTTAACCTTCAATTAGCTGTGAATGCTAACTATTTTCATCCTTTCCGTGAAAAAACTCCTTGGGATTATTATCCTCATAGTGGAGATATAACCTATGCTGTAGGAAAAGCAATTTCTAATGGAGAGCATTATTCAAAAGCTGATGATAACTGGGGAGTATTATGTATTTCTCAACAAAATCGCGCTCAAATTTTAGAAAGTGGTAATTGTCCGAAAAATACGCTTCAAGGTATTGCTGGTAGTGATGTGTTTATTAAAAAAGGTCTACCTGTAAAATTGGATTCCGAAACAGATAAGCCTTATCCACGAGTTGCAATTGCTAGCAATAAACAAGAAAATACTTTGTGGTTGATTATTGTAGATGGGAAACAACCACTATACAGCGAAGGAGTTACGATTGCAGAATTAACAGGGATTGTTCAAAAATTAGGTGCATATACAGCTTTGAATTTAGATGGTGGGGGGTCAACAACACTTGTAATGACAAAGAATGGTAAACCAAAGCTGCTAAATTCGCCAATTCATACTAAACTACCAATGCACGAGCGTCCTGTTGCTAACCACTTGGGTTTTTACGCAGATGGTTTGTGATATAAGTATTAATTGAGCAAAAGCAAACAGTAGTTATAAGCCAACAAGACTTAACTTTTACTTAATCAATAGATATACAATATCTCTGCTTTTTATTTAATTTGAAATTAATCTCAATTTATAGCGATACGTGATTAGATTGGGAGATTTATGAAGTCTGAAACATAATGCTTATTAAACCTTTAATCTATGACCTTTGACCTTCACGTAGCGCTATAAATTTAAATTCAGAAATAAATGAAATCAATATTACAAAGCATTTGTAGCAGATGCGGGGTAAATAACCAAAAGCTAAACTAGTACAGTACTTAGAATTCAAGGAGTAAAAATGATTAAAGAACGCGATTATACATTAATTATTGATAAAAGCGGTAGTATGTCTACCCCAGACCAAATGGGTGGTAGAACTAGATGGGAAATTATGCAAGAATCTACTCTTGCTTTAGCTCGTAAATGCGAACAGTTTGACCCAGACGGAATGACTGTTTACCTGTTTTCCGGTAGATTTAAACGTTTTGATGATGTAACTTCCCAAAAAGTAGAACAGATTTTTATGGAGAACGACCCTGCTGGTACTACAAATTTAGCAGCAGTACTCAAAGATGCTACAGATGATTACTTTAAACGTAAAGCAGCTGGTCAAACTAAACCAAATGGGGAAACTATTTTAGTTGTTACTGATGGTGAACCTGACGATAGAAAAGCGGTTTTTGAAGTGATTGTTAATGCTTCACGTCAGATGGAAAGAGATGAAGAGTTAGCAATTTCTATTGTTCAAGTAGGTACAGACCCTCAAGCTACAAAATTTCTTAAAGCTTTAGATGACCAAATGGAATCAATCGGTGCAAAGTTTGATATTTGTGACACCGTGACTTTTGATGATATGGAAGATATGAGTCTTACAGAGATATTAACAAATGCAATTACTGATTAGGTCATGAGTAATAAGTAATAAGTAATAAGTAATGAGTAATAAGTAATGAGTAATAAGTAAAAATAAAATCCTAAAATCAACAAATTGATTAATAGATAAACAGTAAATAAGTAGGAGAATTGATAAATGTTGGAAAATCGCGACTATACGTTAATTATTGATAAAAGCGGTAGTATGTCTACTCCCGACCAAAAGGGAGGTAAAAGTAGATGGGAAGTAATGCAAGAATCTACTCTTGCTTTAGCTAGAAAATGTGAAAAATTTGACCCAGATGGAATGACTGTTTACTTATTTTCTGGTAAGTTCAAGCGCTTTGATGATGTGACTTCCCAAAAAGTAGAACAGATATTTATGGAAAATGACCCTGCAGGTACAACCAATTTAGCCGGTGTTCTTAAAGATGCTACTGATAATTATTTCAAACGTAAAGCGAATGGTCAAACTAAAGCTAACGGAGAAACCATTTTAGTTGTTACTGATGGTGAACCTGATGATAGAAAAGCTGTTTTTGAAGTAATTGTTAATGCTTCTCATCAGATGGAAAGAGATGAAGAATTAGGAATTTCTCTTGTTCAAGTTGGTACAGACCCTCAAGCAATGAAATTTCTCAAAGCTTTAGATGACCAAATGGAATCAGTTGGTGCAAAGTTTGATATTTGCGACACCATAACTTTCGATGATATGGAAGATATGAGTCTTGTTGAAGTCTTGACTAATGCAATTACTGATTAGGTAATTGGTAATATTAATAAATAGGAGAATTAATCAATGTTAGAAAATCGCGACTATACTCTAATTATTGACAAAAGCGGTAGTATGGCGACTCCCGACCAAAAGGGTGGTAGAACTAGATGGGTTGCAGCAGAAGAGTCTACTTTTGCTTTAGCGAGTAAATGCCAACAATTTGACCCCGATGGTATTACTATTTATACATTTTCTGGAAGATTTAAAAGATATGAAAATGTGACTTCTAACAAAGTAAAACAAGTTTTTCAAGAAAATGACCCTTCTGGAACTACTGATTTAGCAGCAGTATTAAAAGACGCTACAGATAATTATTTTAAGCGGAAAGATGCAGGTGAAACAAAGCCTAATGGTGAGACAATTTTAGTCATTACTGACGGTGAACCTGATGACCGAAAAGCGGTGATGAAAGTTATTATCGAAACTTCTCGTCGTATGGATAAAGATGAAGAATTAGCAATTTCTTTTATTCAAGTAGGAAAAGACCCCCACGCAACTCGCTTTCTTAAAGTTTTAGATGACGAAATGCAAAGTGCTGGAGCTAAGTTTGATATTTGCGACACGATTACAATGGATGATATGGAAGACTACAGTCTTTCAGAAGTTTTGCTAAATGCAATTATTGATTAGCTATTTCCATGAATCGGAATTAAACCAATGGACCCCATCGATAAATTGTTGTCCGAACTCCAAGCTGAATACCAACAGTCAGCCAATTCTCAAGCTGAAAAAACAGAGGAAGTAAAGAAAGAAAATAAACTAAATCAAGTAAAAAAAATCAATCTTGATTCTTCTTCATCTTCCTCGCTTTTTGTATCTTCATCCAAAGGAGATGCGATAGATAATATCTTATCTGAAGTTAAACAAGAAATTGAAGAAAAGCAGTTATTAGAAGAAATTCAGAAGCAGCAAGCAATTGCAGAAGAACGAATTAGACAAGAAAAAATCAAAGCGAAGAAGTTAGAAGCTTTAAAAGGTCAAGCTCAAGAATGGTTGGAAAAATTAGAACCGTTATCCCCAGAGGGAATGTGGTTTGAAAGTTTTGCAAAAAGTTATCCTTCTAAATTAGAAGCTGCTATTGAATATCTTAATAGTTAACAGTTATCAGTTATCAGTTATCAGTGAGCAGTTATCAGTTAACAGTAATCGATTAATTGTTAATCAAATAGGTAACAATATTTGGTTATTAATTCAAATTAGCGTTAGGGATAACAGTTAAAACTAATAAATAAAATAATAATACAAAATCCAAAATCTAAAATCCGATGATGTGGACTGAAATTGACGCTCAAATTAGTCAAGCTACTAATGAAAAATTCCAAACTCAACAGCGACGAAGTGTTTCTGGTGGGTGTATTAATCAAGGTTATTCTCTAACTGATGGTGTACGTAGTTATTTTGTCAAATTAAACCAAGCTTCCCAAGTGTCGATGTTTGAAGCGGAAGCTTTGGGTGTACGACAAATGTATGAGACTTCGACTATCCGGGTTCCTCAACCTATTTGTTATGGTGTTGCGGGAAATAACTGCTACATCGTTTTAGAATGGCTGGAAATGGGTCATGGTAACAGTAAATCATTTGAAGAGATGGGTCGGAAGTTAGCCCAAATGCATAAAAAATCTCTTAGTAAAAGCTTTGGTTGGGAGATGAATAATACTATTGGTTCTACTCCCCAAATTAATTCTTGGACTGATGATTGGGTGGAATTTTGGATTAAGCATCGGTTAGAATACCAATTTAAGTTAGGAAAGCGTCGAGGTGGAAGTTTTCCTCAAGCTGATGAGTTACTAAATGCTATTCCTGAACTTCTATCAGGACATGAAGTGAATCCTTCCTTGGTTCATGGGGATTTATGGGGAGGAAATGCTGGGTTTACAGTAGAGGGAGAACCGATAATTTTCGACCCCGCGACTTATTATGGTGATAGGGAAGTTGATATTGCGATGACCGAAGTTTTTGGTGGTTTCCCACAGCCTTTTTATCAAGGTTATAACGAAGTTTTTCCGTTAGATGATGGATACGAACAACGCAAGACTTTATACAATCTTTATCATATTTTGAATCATTTCAATCTGTTCGGTGGTGGATATGGTTCGCAAGCAAATGGAATGGTTAACAGAATTTTGCGATAGATAATTAATTAAAAATTAAATTCTAATACTACAATTCTGCTGTTATCGAAACAGAGGTTATCTTAGTTGTGGATAGAAAAAATGATTCGTCAAACTTTAAAAGACAAAATTAATAACTTATGTGAAATCCAAAATATAAAGGGTTATAAACCAGGTTGGATATGGCATCAAATTAAAACTGAATCGGCTCCTTTCTCTGAAACAGAATTATATTATATTGCCAAAAAACTCGGTTATAAACCTGGGTGGGTAAAATATAAAATTGAAGAACAACAGCCAGATGAATTATTATATCAGCCAGTTTCTTTACTACAAAATAGTTTAAGTTTATTAGAGTTAGATGTTCCTTTCAGCTTACAAGATTTAAAACGTTCTTACAAAAACAAAGCATTTAAGTTACATCCAGATAGAGGGGGAACACACGAGGATTTTGTTGCTTTAAATCGAGCTTATCAATATTTGTCTGCAAATTTCCGATAAATTCTAACCATAAACTGCTTCCGGTCTAATAATTAAATCACCATTCGGTCTACGGTCGATAAAATAGTATTCAAAACAGCTTATTGCTACATCAAAGTATTGCGCTAAACGCTGCTTTATCACCTTATCACTCATACCTTGCTCTAATCCCAATTCCGAAATTTTTATGTCGTAGGAACGACCTTCAAATCTAACATGAACCATCTTCAGTAACTCCCAAATATTAGGTTTGATAAAATAAATATGCTTAACTTGACTCGATTTTATAAATAATTCGTTATTTAATACTACAGCAATACTACAGCAATGTTATAAAACTGTCAATGAGATTTATAGTACTAAGTGAAGGTCAAATGTGAAATAATCAGCCGGTTTCAGTCTTTGTTGATGTTCTAATGCAATTACGTAGCGCTATATATAGCGTTTTTCATTTCAATAGAATACGAAACTACTCCCCTTTTCCTTTGCTTGACAAAAATAAAGAGATTCAAGCCCCGCCCTTGTAGGGCGGCTTTTTACAGTAATTGTGATATTGTTTAGATGTAAAAACTTTGCTTGAGATAAGCAATACTTAAATTTATTAAGCATTTATCACTAATTTATGATAAACGACTTCTATATTGCTTATAATCAGAAAGTATATTTAAATTCTGTCAGCTTGAAATATCCGTTCCTTGAAGAGATTCTACAAGCATAGAATATCAACTTGATAGAATAAATATATGAGCCAGTTTTAAATAAGTGCTAAGTGTGTTTCGCCTACCGCTTACTTAATGCTTCCTGATTGCTATTGTCTGTGAGAATATCACAGAGAACTTTATAGACAAAACATGAAACTGGCAAACAGGTTTTCAATGAATAAAAATCAAACTTCTGGGGCACCTTTAGTTTTAGTTGTAGAAGATAATGAAGATAATTTGGTATTAATCAGTTACATACTTGAATCTTTAGGCTGTAAATTGATTGTCCAAAGAGACGGTGGAAAAAAGACAGTCATCTTAGCCAAAAAACATCATCCCGATTTAATACTCCTCGATATAGTTTTACCAGAAGTCAGCGGTATTGAAATTTTAAAGTTTTTAAAAGAAGAACCCTTAACTCGTGATGTTCCTACAATTGCTGTAACAGCTTTAGCGACAAAAGAAAATCGCGAGAATATTATTAGAGCAGGTTTTAATAACTACATTATTAAACCTTACTTAGTTGAAGAGTTAGAAGAAATGATAAACCCTTATATCAATAAAGAATTAAACAAAAAATTAAGCTATTCATATAATTATATTGTGGAGAAAAATAATTTATGTTGAATTTATCTTAAGAGTTTGTAATACTTATTTATCTAGACTGTAGCAAACTAATTTCAAAAGTAAGTAACTAGCTTTTACATCAGAAAATCAATACTTTGGTAAAAGCACTCTAAATAAACTACCTTTACCAAGCTCCGAAGAAAACTCTAATTTTCCATTATGAGTTTGTGTAATCCACTTGGATAAATGAAGTCCCAAACCACTTCCAGAACGTTTATTTTTACCGGAACGAAACCGCTCAAATATTGTTTTTTTATCTTCTTCAGATATTCCATAACCAGTATCTTCTACTTCTAGTTTTACCCAAGATTGATTGTTATCGATAAATTCTGATAAACGTACATCTATTTTCCCTTCATCAGTAAACTTAATCGCATTTCCGATTAAATTACTAACAACTCGTCGTAACTCTAATCTATCACCATTAACCGTAGCGGCATCTTTATTTTCTAGCAAAAAACTGGTTTCAAACTCAAGACTTAAATCTCTTTCTTCTGCAAGCGTATTTAATTCTTGTACTACCTCCTCAACTATAGAATGCATATCGCAGCTTTCAAAATTCATGTCTTTTTTACCAGCTTCAATTCTTGATACTTCTAGGAGAGTATTTACCATCTCTAATAAATTATTGTTACTCCTAAGCATTGCAGCTATAGCCTTTTTCATTTCTGGGGAGATTTTGCAGAATGTTTCTTGTAAAAATAAGTTTAACATTCTATCAGCAGCTACTAAAGGGGTTCGTAAATCGTGAGTTAAGCGTGAGACAAAATCTTCGCGTTGACGTACCATTCTGTTCTGTGCATCGATGCTGTGCTTGAGACGTAAAAGACTGCGTACTCTTGCAAGTAACTCATCTGTATCAAAGGGTTTGCGGATAAAATCATCCGCACCTGCGTCTAAACCTTCAACAACACTGGCATCGTCAAAAGCAGTAACTAACAATATTGGGATATAATTATTATTGGTAATTTTACGAATGCGACGGGTAACTTCATAACCGTCTATTTCTGGCATCATTACATCTAGGAGTATCAAACTAGGTGGTAATAGTTCAACTTCTTCTAATGCTGCTTCACCATCCGTAACCAACTTAACTTCATACCCTTCGCTTTCTAGGAGTGCCTGTACTAAAAATAAATTATCAGGAATATCATCAACTGCTAGTATACGGTCTGCTATCTGTGGATATTGAAGTGACATAAATAGTAACTGTGAATAATAAGTTAACAGAATAACAAATCAATTGATATTGACTTTAATTATCCCAAAATTTTCTCAAGACCTAATTTCCTACCCGAGCTAAAACACGTGATAGGAGTATTTTGATTTATACTTATCTAGTAATACAACTGTATATTAGAAAAAATAGATTATACTTGCCGTGGCAATTCTATACGAAATAGCGTACCTTGTCCTAATTCGCTTTCAACAGTAATCTTACCCTTCATCATGTTTACTAGTGCTTGAACTATGGACAAACCATTACCTGTCCCCTCAAATTTACGATTGGTACCTTGGTCAAGTTGTCTAAAAGGTTCAAAAATATATTGTATATCCTCAGCAGCAATACCAATTCCCGTGTCCTTAACCGCTAACTCGATGGTATCTGACAACTTTTCCGTTACTTCTACTTCGATGGTTCCATTTTTTGTAAATTTAATTGCGTTTGACAGCAGCTTATTCAAAATTTGTCGCACTCGCAGCGAGTCATTATATAAAGTAGGATTTTGTAGGCTAATGTCAACTTTTAAAACAAGTTGTTTTGCTTCTGCTAAAGATTTTATTTCTGCTACAGTAACTTTTACTAGTCTCTCTAGATCAAATACTTCTGGCTTTAATTCTAATTTTCCTGCTTGCAGCTTAGAATAATCTAAAACCTCATTTACCAACATTAATAAATTTTTACCATTATTAAGGATACGTTCTAGCATATCCTTTTGCTGCTTAGAGATTGTACCGCACTTTGGGCGCAATAATAATTGAGAAAAGCCAATAATCGCATTCATTGGAGTTCGCAATTCGTGAGATATAGTCGCTAAAAATTGAGATTTTAAGCGAAATACCTCCATCAACTTTTGATTCTGTATTTCGATTTCTTGTTTCTGACTATCTAGAATCGTATTCTTTTCTTGTACTTTTTGATGAAGCTTGGCTAACTGTGTTTCCATACTGTAAATTCGGATAGCATTACGTAACGCTATATCTAGAACTTCTTTTGACAATGAGGATTCATAGATATAATCTGTCGCTCCTGCTTCAATAAGTTCTTCCGTTATCTGTTCTTCACTACTTGGAACAATAACTAATATAGGAACCCGAAATTTTAAGCTACGTAAATTGTTTAATAAATTTATGGTTTCAGAATTGGATGCACAATTATTTAAGAACACAAAGTCATAATAATTATTCTTAAAAGTATCTATGGCTTCTTTACTTTCAACAACTTTTAGCTGTTTTATATTTATACCATAGTCATTAAAAGTACGGTATACAGCCGTCCTATCGACTCGTTTGTCTTCAATAATTAAAATTTGCCATTTTTCAAGCATCGCTTTATGCCTTAGTCATTGCCTAAGCTGTCATATACAAATAATTCGTTTTTTTTATAATATATTCAAATCTTCAGATATTTAGTACAACATATTTTGCGAATAATTTGTCAGGTAAGTTTAATAATTTGTACATATAAAAATTATAATTAAATATTAACAGAATACTAACAATTAGTATGAAATTAAGTTGTAAGTAAGAATATTTTCTAATATATGTAGTATATACTTGCTTATGTAGTTTATTTTGTAGTCTTCAACTCAATCTCTAGAACAAAGTAAAAATTAACTTTTACTTTTGTATAATTCTTTAGGAATGATTGTAGGTTCGGTGTTACCAAAAGCTATTTATGAATTAAATATATTAATAACTTGTGTACTTGAAATATATTTGCTATCTCTTATATTACATACTTATACCCCTGTTTAATATTTATATGTATTAAAAAATACTTATTCTCTAATTATTGAACGAGTCCAAATTTATAACTTTGCTTGAAGAAATTGTTGAAAAAAATTTAAATATGTTCGTAAATAAAGTTAGATTTGATACAATTACTTAGTAATAGTTTTATTGTAGTCAGATAAGTTTTTATTCGTCGTCAGTCTTTAGTATGAGTTTATCTTAGACAAACTTATTTAAATTCTATTACTTATGAAATATGACTTCTAGTATCGAATAGATGATTGCTTGAAGTAATTTTATAAAATATTAAAAAGTACCTTTAGCCATACAAACTTCATTTTTTCTGATTTACTGCAAAAATAAAATAGAACGTAGAAAATAGCAAAAAGTTGTGGCATTGGTAAGCATATTAAATTATCGCCGCTTTTATCCTCTAATCTGTCCTAACTCTTACGCAGTTACGAAATTATTAACAAATAGTTATATAACTTAAAAAAGATAAAAAAATCGTAGTGTAACAATCTATATGTATCTGAAGCTATAATTTAATTTGCATCAAAAGACGAAGAAAATATATAAAAAATATATAAAATTATTACTGTTGATGGATATATTAGATGTAGAAAACATTTATCCTTAGTTATGATTAGTGAGTAGAGAAACTTCGACATTGAAGAAGATTTTCAAGATATACGAAGTATTTAGAGCTTAACAATGACAGAAATTAGTATTGTTTTAATTGAAGACCATGATTTAACTAGAATGGGTATTAAAGCTGCATTACAGGCTTCAGAAGAATTGAAAGTAGTTGGAGAAGCAGCTAATGGAACCAGAGGGTTGAAAACCTTAGAAAGTCTAAAACCTGATATAGCACTTGTAGATATTGGCTTACCGGATATTGATGGTATAGAACTTACGCGAAAGTTTAGAGAGTATCAAAATCATGTAGGAGATGCTTCAACAAAAATCCTCGTTTTAACAATGAATCATACAGACGATACAGTACTTGCAGCTTTTGCAGCAGGAGCCGATTCATATTATATGAAGGATACAAGTATTGATAAACTCACCGAAGCAATTTACTTAACTCACTCCGGTAACTCTTGGATAGATCCAGCAATAGCAAATGTAGTTTTACAGCAGATAAGACAGGAAAATTCTGACGATAGAAAGTCAGCACAAACCAAAACAGTAAAAATTGAAGCCCTATCGAATGAATACGAACAAGTTTTAGAAACATATCCGTTAACTCAAAGAGAATTAGAAATTCTAGAATTAATTGTAGCTGGAAAAAGCAATGGAGAAATTGCTGAGAAACTATACATCACTGTTGGTACTGTAAAAACCCATGTTCGTAATATTCTCAACAAACTTTGCGCTGATGACCGTACCCAAGCAGCAGTTAGAGCATTACGTTCGGGACTTGTAGCGTAAATTTGATGCACTTACTCTTGTAATTCGTAGTATTTGTTTGAGTGTTCAATATTATTCTTAGTAGCTCGACTTAGTTTGATTTTGTTTGAATTTTTAAGCTTAGCTTTATTTGATAAAAAAAAGTAAGTATAATTACATAGTATATACCTCAAAACTGTTAAATAGGTGACTCCTATTTTCTATTTCTTTGACGCTACTTTGCTATAGTGTTGGTTTGTTGAAGCCCAATATCTACCAATACGTGCTTAGTAATGAACTACGAAACCGCTCATCAATTCCTTTTAAATCAAACGATAGCAAGCGAAAATAACTCAGATGCGCTACTTACCCGTATGCGCCATGGTAAACCACCAATTCCTGGTCAAATTACCTCAATTTTACTGGCTTTGAAAGTAGTATTTGAAGCCGTTAAAGATTCTAGTAATCTTGAGAGAGAACTTACTTATGCTTTATATTTATTAACTGTAAAAGCTCAACAGTTATTTGCTGCGGGTTTAAAAGCTGGTGTAGATTGGCCGCCAATGTTAAAAGAAGATTTATTAAGAATAGCAAACGCAACTGAAAGCATTTTTTCAGGTGAGTGGGAAAACGTACATCAATAAGATAGTTGTTAGTTGTTATACTCCCAACGGCTAAAAACTTAACTTTTCGTAGGTTGGGTTGAACGAAGTGAAACCCAACAGTAAGTAGGTTTTTGTTGGGTTTCGTACCTCAACCCAACCTACAATAATTAATCCGTTTAGAGTATAGTTGTTAGTTGTTAGTTGTTAGTTGCTAATTTTTGGCTATTTTTCTTCCTCGTAATTAATCATTATGTAATCACAATTATCTACTAACCACTATCTATTATCTACTAACCACTATCCACTAACAACTATCTACCAATTAACGATTTTGTAACTCTTCTTTAACTTTATCCAAATCGGATTTAAGAAAAACCGTCATTTGACCAGTAAAAGCTTTACCACTTCTAGACCGTGCTACTTCTACCCAATAAGCATAACGTGAACCTAGACGTAATTCGCCTTTCAAAGCTTCTTGAATAGGAGTTCGTGCAAAACGAGCTGCATTAATTGTGCTGCGATTGGGGTATTCGTAAATAACTCTAGCTCTCCTAAAATCTTGATAAATATCTAAGCCGTAAATGTTTCTTAAAGACTCTTCTAATTTATCCACGCTCATACCATTAATTGCATCATACATAGAGATACGTTCGGTACGGCTTCGGTTGCGGTTGTTGGAAAAAGTTAATTTACCTGGTGCTGATACCATTGCTTGGAAACTGTATCTTTGAGCGGGGGTATCGGTTTTTGTTACCAAAAAGCGTTCTCCGGTTCGAGGTCTTAATGTTGGATGGGCTTTAATCCAAGTTTCCACTTCTTCCATAGGTTGTCCCGGTAAAGCAGTTGCTGTACCGTGATTTGATATCAAGAATGCTAAGGGAAAAATTACGACTTGCAATAGCGATTTTTTTAACATTTTCAATGTGACAAAGTTTTTCTACATATAGAATTCCCTTTTTTATGAATTAATTAACGTTAATACTATTTTAATTTTTCAATTTTTAATTCCCAACCCGCTCTGAACTTTATATAATCTCTCTTCTCTACCCGCTCTTTGACTTTTCTCTTTTTCCCCTCTTCCTGTTCTTTAACAAGAAAAGAATATAGCGCTTTTCGGTTGAGTGAAATACACTTTGATAGACCTCACCCCCAGCCTCTCTCCTTATCGAGGCTATGGTGTATACACAAGTCTTAAAATTCTACCTAGAAGCGACTTTCAGATTTAGGTAAAAATCGCTCAAAGGCTGTCATTGCGTTAACGAAGTGTTCCCTCTCAGGGAATGGAGGAACGACGTTAGCGGAGCGTGTCCGTCAGGACATAGCAATCGCAATAATTTCCGCATTGATGCGATTACTTCACTTCGCTCGTAATGACGATTTAAGGGGGTTAAAATCACTAAAACGTATCCGGAGTACTTATGTGTACACGGTAGCCTTATCGAGGAGAGGAGTGTATTTCATCAAGCTAGAAAACTTGCTATAACTTCTAACTGTTCGCTGATAACAATCAACTCCACCCGATATTTACGAGTGGAGTTAGGGAGTTTTGAAAAATAAGTTAATCTCAGATTTTATTAATCGTTAAGATTTCACAGCTTGGGAAGGGACGTTTGACTTTGTTCTAGCTTCAGCATGAACGCTAACTGTAGTTAACAGTGGAACTTCCACCCAGCAATTCTGACAGAACCAGTAAAGTTCAGATTGACGAACGTGACGTAGCAGGGAACCACCACAACAAGGACAGCTATTAGTTCTGATGCTCACAAATCTTGTCCTCCTAAAAAAAAGGTTAAAAAAGTTGTTGATTAAGACGTACTCTTATCGATGTATTAACATTTGATTTTTGTAGAGTGGATAAAACCATTTTTCTGAATGCGATTTTCAAGAATTTTTCTATAAATCGCTTCATAACCATCTACCATTTTGCTTACAGAAAATCTATCCTCTACATATTTGCGACAGGTATGACGGCTGAGTTCTAGAGCTTTAGGAATCATAGATGCCATATCTTCATGGCTTTCACAGATAAAACCAGTTACACCGTGATTAATAACTTCGGGGACAGAACCCATGTTAGTTGCAATTACTGGTGTGCCTGTAGCCATTGATTCAGTCATTACTAAGCCAAAAGGTTCTTGCCAAGCAATCGGGAAGAGAGTTATAGCAGCATTTCCAAGCAATTCGGCTTTTTCATCATGATTAACTTCGCCTAGGTATTGAATTTGCTTACCGTCGATATGGGGAGATATTTCTTGTTCAAAAAACTTTCTATCAATCTCATCAATCTTCCCTGCCATTTTCAATCGCCAACCTGTTTGTTTGGCAATAGAAATAGCATGTTGCGGTCCTTTCTGTGGAGAAAATCTGCCTAAAAATGCCAAATAAGACGGATTCTCAGGTTCAACAACAAACGGATAGCTTTTTTCATCAATGCCGTTATAAACTGTTCCAACGTAATTTAGGTCTATCTTTCGTTGAGCATCACTAATACTGATGTACGGCTGTTTGTTGTGGTGTGTATATATCTTTGAAGTATCTGGATTAAAGCTATGGTGCAAAGTATGCACTGTTGGTGTCGTCACCAACCCAGCTGAAGCCAAAGTTAAAACACCTAAATGGGAATGGATTATATCAAATTCCGCTGCTCGTTGGTAAACCTGGCTTAATTCGAGCAATTCGTAGGCATCGCAGTTGACTACATTCGGGTCTAGACGCAAAGCTCTCTCGCAAACAGCTTCCAACTCCGCTAGAGTAAGCGAATCACCAGAAGCAAACAAAGTAACTTCATGTCCCCGACGAACTAATTCATCGGTGAGGTGACTAACTACTAACTCTATTCCTCCATAAGAAGGAGGCGGAACTCTTTCCCTTAAAGGGGCTACTTGAGCAATTCTCATAAGTTGTGTATGTTTCTGCAATTGAAAAAGTCCATATTGAATTAGGACTCATGTTTTGACCGGACAAAGAATCAATTCCTCACCCGTCTAAAATTGAATTAATCGCGTTGACCTAAGAATTAAGTCTAATTTTCGACAATTCAATCTGAAGAAATATTTCAAGTTATTTCGGTTGTCAACATTTTGTTATCAAGCAATTACATTTACAAATTACAGGCTAACTGTTTTATTTATCATCTATCCAGAGGATTATAGAAAATACTTTTTTTGGTATCTCAGGATACAGTTTATTGACTATTTTCAATATTTGTAAGGATATTTAGGAGGTTTACGAGTTTTTCGGAGGATATTAAGAGAGGGAAAGTGAGAAAAACTTCTAACAAGATTGTTAATCCTGTCCCGCGAGACATGCAAATTTCTGCGTAAATTTCCTTTGTGGATTGATTGCTGCCATCTAAAAAAGTCTGTCGAGACAATTCGCAATTACCAATTCGCAATTAAATAGCGAACAAAATTATTTACTCTTATCAAAAACTAAGAAAATAACCTGTTTGGTCACACCTTTACTGCATCAATTGTAGTAACTTTCTCCTCTGGGTATTCTTCTTTAAAATAGTAGTTAATATGACGTTCATTCTTAGGCACAACTCCATTAACGACTTGACCTAATACATTCTGACCCGACTTTTCTAACACTTCACAAGCGAAGGCTGCATTCACAGAATCTACTACTCCCGGACGTACTACTAGTAACACACCGTCAGCCATTTGACCCAAAGTAGCTGCATCTGCTGCAAGGTTTAATGAAGGTGCATCAATTATTACGTGGTCGTAATATGACCTGAAACTTTCAATCAATGAAGCCATGCGCTTGGAATCTAGCAATGATGCAGGGGAAGGAGGTACTGCACCACAGGTCAATACATCTAAGTTATCCATTCCTTTCTTAATGGCTGCCATTACCTCTACCTGACCCACAATCACGTTGCTCAAGCCTTGAGCGTTTGGCAGTTCCCACAAATGATGCTGGGATGGACGGTGTAAGTCTCCATCTATCAGTAACACTCTGCGTTCCATTTGTGCCATGGAAGTAGCTAAGTTTGCAGCCACAGTAGATTTACCTTCTTGAGGTACAGAACTAGTAACAACAATTACTTTTAATTCTTTATCTGCACTCATAAACTTCAAGTTAGCTCGGAGCATGCGGAATGCTTCGCTGATAGGAGAACGGGGAGCATCACGCACCATCAAGGTAGGATATGCGGTTTCCGGTTCCTGTCTGCCAAGAATAGACTTTTTCGGTCTGCTAAAGTCGGGAATCACACCTAATAAAGTTAATCCAGTTAATTCCTTGGCTTCCTCTATAGTCTTAATAGATTTATCCTGGGATTCCAGAAGATACATTGTTGCCAAAGAAACCAACATTCCCAGTAAACTAGCTGAAAGATAATCAACTAATGGAGAAGAAACAGGTTCTTGAGGAACTAAAGCTTCCGAAACCTTGCTAGCGTTACCAATATTCTGATTTTCAGCAATGCGGGTTTCTTGTAATTTTTTTAATAACAGCGAATAAGTTGACTGTGCTGCTTCTACTTTACGTTCCAACTCGCGCTGTTGCTGCTCCAGTTTTGGCAGATTTTTTAGCCTTTCTCTGTAAGAGGTCTGTAATTCTGATAAAACTGCAAGTTGATTTGTTAAACCAAAAGAAGTTGATTCTAAATTAACTAATTCTGCTGCAAGGTCTTGTTTTAATTCTCCTTCTTGCAATCTGTCATATAATTGTTCGCTGTTTCCTACAGTTTGACGAATTCTATCTTGCAGTAATCTTTTTAAAACATTATATTTACTTTCTAAAGCTATGATTTCTGGATGATTATTCTTGAGAACTGTACGCCTTGATGCCAACTGTGATTCTAGCTGCTGCACTTCCTTAAGAACATCTTGAACCCCAGCAGCCTGATTCAAAGAAGTCATGTTTAGTGCTTCTTGGGGGGTAATACCTACTTGGCTACTAATCTGTTGACTTCGAGCGCTAATATCGGCTAGTTTGGTCTTGATTTCGCCAATTTGATTTTGCAGGCTACCTAATACTTCTATTGATTGGGCTGCTTCTTGTTGCAAAGCGTATACTTTATTCTTTTCTTTAAAATTAGCAAGTTCGGCTTCTGCTTTACTTACAATCGCTTCGGCTTTAGGAAGTTGATTTTCAATAAATTCCCTTGCTGATGTTGCGGCTTTTCTACGAGAAGACACGTTATGTTCTAAATAGGCAGCCATCAAAGTATTCACAACTCTTGCTGCTTTTCGAGGTTCTGAATCTTTGTAGCTAACTGTTAAAACGTCCGTTTTGTTAATGTCACTTACGGTTAAATTTTCAAGAAAGTCTTCATAGTCTAGAAGATTTCCGTCTTTATCTTGAAGATTAAGTCTCTTGATAGTTTTTTGCACCACTGGAACAGAGCGTATTATTTCAGCTTCTGTTTGCAGTGGATTTGACGTATTATCCTGAGCTACTGATTCTAATTTACCAATACTGGTACCAAACTCTGTTAAAGAAGAAGTTGCATTTGTTCTTTGAAACTGCAATGTACCTTCAGCGACATAAGTAGGTTTTTTTAAAGAAGAAGATAATAAAGAAAGTAGAAAAACGGGGAAAAACGCCGCTAAACCGGGTACCCAGCGACGTTTTAGGACTTGCCAATACTTATCAACTGATAAGCTAGATTCTTGAGATTCCATAAATATATTTTATTTTTTACTTTACTTTTTAGTTTTGACTTAGTTTTGACTGATAAATACTTCATCAAGCATCTAGTTTAATTGTTCTAATTTGATGGCTCTAACTCAGAAGAATTAGATAACTAATTAATTACAAATTTTGCTTTACTTGTATCAAAGTAGATACAGTAATTCAAAAAAATATTATTTTTTGCTTATAAAAATATAATATATGATATGCGGATTCTTAGGTAAACTTACTCTCAACTTAATTTACGCCACTTACACTATCGACAAGCTACTATCAGAAGATTGCTTGGTTAGATGAACTGCATTAACTGCTTCAATAGTTCTTCCCAAATCCTTGTCTGTTAAGTTAGAACCCGAAGGTAAGCATAATCCTCGTCTAAATAAATCGGATGCAACCTCACCACCAATACTTTCACATTCGGAAAATACGGGCTGCATATGCAGCGGTTTCCATACCGGACGAGATTCTATTTTTCTTTCCGCTAGCTTAAGACGTAGCTCTTCTCTACCCACACCAAAATCTTCATCATCAATTGTTATGCAAGTCAACCAGCGAGTCGCACGTCCAAATTCAGCTTCTGGCATAAATTTGATTCCAGGAAGATGACCCAAAGCTTTCTGGTAGACTTCAAAATTACGTCTTCTCGCTTCTACACGCTCTTGCAAAACCTGCAACTGACCTCTACCAATTCCAGCTAAGACATTACTCAAACGGTAGTTATAGCCTATATGTGTATGCTGATAGTGAGGAGCAGGATCCCTAGCTTGGGTGGCTAAAAAGCGGGCTTTTTTGACTAGTGCTTCGTTATCAGATACTAGCATTCCACCACCAGAAGTAGTGATAATTTTATTACCATTAAAGGAGTAAATTCCGATGGTACCAAAAGTACCCGGACAGCGCCCTTTATAGCTAGCTCCCAAAGCCTCAGCCGCATCTTCAATTAAGGGTACTTCATATTTTTGACAAACTTCTAAGATAGGGTCAATATCGGCACATTGTCCGTAAAGGTGTACCAGCATAACTGCTTTCGGTAATTTTCCGACTTTAGCACGCTTCTCCATTGCTTCTTGCAATAACTCGGGATTCATATTCCAAGAAGTGTAATCGCTATCAATAAAAACTGGTTTTGCTCCTTGATACATAATCGGATTAGCGCTAGCAATAAAGGTTAAAGTTGAGCAAAATATTTCGTCTCCTAATCCAACATCAAGTAACCGCAAAGCCAAATGAATTGCAGCGGTACCGGAACTAACAGCAGCTGCATAACCAGCACCCGTATGCTGGCAAAATTCCTCTTCAAAAGCATTAATGTGAGGACCTACAGGAGCTATCCAATTAGTTTCAAAAGCTTCCTTAACGAACTTTAATTCCTGCTCACCCATGTGGGGTGTGGAAAGTAGAATTTGTTTATCAATAGTCATGGCAATAAGTTATATATAGGATTCTTACTTGATTTTTTTATTGGCTAGGGAAGCGTACCCTAGGTATTGTCCGGATGACATAAAAGTCTCAGTACATTCTCTGTTTTCTGTTCCCTACCTTGAAAACTTGCTCTTGGGGAGCCACTCTGTTGCGGTGAGACTAATTGGGGGTGTCGGTTTCCGTCCCCCAAACTAGCGAACCCAAAGGGAGGTTGCTTGTGTTATAGGAAGTGGCGTAGGTAGAAATCCACAAGACCGCAATTTCCGCTATTCCCTGTTTCTTCTCTCAACAAATTATTATGGCTAATGACAAGCGCTTCGCTAACAATATTCAAACCGGATTCCTACAGTGCCATCTCTTATGGCTTTTTACAGATAATATATAGAATTCCTTCAAGCTGTTCTTGTAATAGCTGTTGAGGGGAATTACACATTCTACCCTGTTGAATTTGAGGGCTAGAACCTAAAGCCATAACTTCAAAGCCAACATTTTGGAGTATTTGATGAATTTCTTCTATTTTAAACCAATATGTATAGGGAGATTTATCAATTAAAGCTGATAAGTTTGGTTTACCGTTGTGCTTTAGCCAAGGTATGGTTTGAATTGCATTTCTAGAATTTGTCACTTTTCTAAAAAACATTAAATATGACAAGTACTTCTGGTAAAACGGTTTTCTAATTCGCGCATCAAAATTTAGTACTGCGAATAGTATCGTTCCTGAAGGTTTTAAAATTCGGTAAGCCTCTTTAAAAGCATTTAATCTCTGTGATTCAGTTGGAATAAAAGACATGATTTGCTGTAAATATAATGCTTGACCAAAGCTTTCATTTTTGTATGGTAAATTTACAGCGTCTTGAACTTCAAATTGAATCTCTTTGCTAGTATCTCTTTGATTAGCAACTTCAACCATTTTAGGTTCACAGTCGAAACCAGTAAGAGAAGAATACCCTAATTTTTGTAATTCTATTAGGATTCTTCCCCCTCCCGTACCAGCTTCAATTATGTTGATACCCTTATTTAAATAGTTATCAATCAGAAATTTCTCTTCTGGTTTTAAGTTTTCAATATACGCCCAGTTATCAAATTCTACATCGCTAAAAACATTTTCTGCCAACATGATTTATGCTTCCTGTAAATGAATCAATAGATGTAATATGAAAAATAGAAAAATACTTATTTAAAATCAACTCCTACCAATCTGTCACATTTTGAACTAGTTATATTGTGTTCTAACTGAAGCCATTCCTGCTTGATATCTTCTTTCTTAGACCAAGCAATTAAAGCAGCTGGTAAGTTTACCCCCGCATAATGTGAAAATGGATATCCACCACCAAAGCGAGGATTCATTTCTAATACAGCGTAACCAGAAGCATTCATCATCACATCACAGTCTAAATTCGCAATATGACTTAGTTCTTGACTCAGATTCTGACCTAATTCTTCCAGTTGTGTTGAAAAAAGCGTAGTCGCTCTATCTGTCTCTCCTGCACGCATCTTTAACTTGTGCTTAACAAAGGTTGATTGGTAAGAACCTTGTAAATCATTAACTATATCTAAACCATATTCTTGTCCAAAAAGTTTTTCTTGGATAATTACACATTTATCTGGTTCGGATGCACTGACATTTGATAAAAAAGTCTTAGTTAAAAGTTTATTTACATATCGGTAAGCTAATTCTAATTCTTCGTCATCTCCTGGGTAATGGATACCAATAGAAGCAGTTCCCCATCGAGGTTTCACTACTAGCGGATATTCGATTTCACCAGCCGCAATTGCTTGCTGTGCTTCGCTCAGTAAAAGATATGTTTTTGCTGTTGGTATATTATGATTTCTTAAAAATTTAAAGGTTGCCCATTTATCAAAGCAAATGTTTATTACCTCTGGTGATGAAATCGCTAAAATAGTCCCTACTTCTGCAAAACGTTCCCGCTGTTTTGCTAATATTGGTAATTCTAAATCATGAAGAGAAATTAATAAACGGATATCGTTATTTTTGCATATGTATAATAATTTATCTAAATAATCATCGCTATCTACTGGAGGTAACACAAAACTTTTATCAGCTTCTTGTAATGCTGCCGCTTCTGGACTAACATCACAAGCAAACACCATACCTTTACCATTTAATGCTTCTTGAAAATATTTGACAATGTAGTTACGACGACCAGCACAAGTGAGAATAACATTCATAGTTTTTATCTATCTGTAACTTTATATGACGTATGTAGAGAAAACATCTGCACTAGTTTCTTTGCGTCTACAAAGAGAATATTCATTCATTGCCGAATCATAACTAATAATTGGAGGATTTGGTCTAATAAAGGGAGGTTTAAATACTATTGTGTAGGCTCCTATATTATCAAAAACTAAATAATCACCAATTCCAACTTCCTCAGCATAGTCCTTGTACAAACAATCATGTTCCATACAGGTGTATCCTACTAGGTCACAAGGACCTTTTATTTTGTGTTGATGACTAATATTAGGGTTCACGTACAGTTTTGATGACAGCTTCTTATCTGTCATTGTAGGTTTGACATTATGAATGCTGCCTACGACTAATGCAATTTTTCGAGAACGTATTGTTTTTAATCCAACGATTTTGCCAACATATTTCATTACATCAGCAACTACTGCAACCCCAGGTTCTAAAATTAATTCTGGAATTAATTCCAGGTTACTTGAAGATAAAAAGCGTTCCTTAAATTGAGATGCAATTGCTGTTGCGTATTCTTGATAAGAAGGAATATGAAAATCAAACTGTTGACGTAAATCATCAGCCATACTACTAAAGAATCCTCCCCCAATATCAAGAAATTTAGGATTGCTATTCTGAAAATAATAATCGCTTAATTCTAAAATTTTCTGGGTACGTAGAGCATAAGAATCAATGCTTCTTGTGACTGTATTTAAATGACAATGCAATCCAGCAACAGAACAGTTATCTAATTCTGCAAAAGCTCTGAATATATTATCAAGTTCCCCGGCTTCGACATCAAAACCAAATCGGGAGATGCGGCTAGCACCAATATCAAAATTACAACGTATACCCACTTCAATCTTATGTTCTGGAAAACGACGTGCTAATGCTGCTACAATCTCTACTTCTTCTTGGCAGTCCAAATTTATTTTAGAACCTTTAATAATCGCTTTTTCCAAATCATTTTGATGTTTAAGAGGACCGTTAAAAATAATTTTTTCTGGCTTTACACCTATTTGCAATGCTAATTCATATTCCATCTGGGAAACAACTTCAGCATATCCTCCCATTAAGTTTACAGATTTACATAATAGTGGAACATAATTTGTCTTGTAGGAGTAGCCAAAATTAGCTTTGGGATATATTTTTCTAAATCCTTCTAGAAAATCTTTATAGTTGTTCTCAAATTTTCTCAAATCTAAAATATAAAATGAATCTCCATACTCTTTTTCTAAATTGTTAAGTTCGTCCCATGATATATTCATTTATCTATTCCTTATTTGTTTTTATTTAAGTTATTCCACGCTTGATTAAGCGGCAATTCTATACTTAGGAAAAAAGGAAGATTCTGTAAATTTATCAGATGGTAAATTTAAATTATTCTTTCTAATATTTATCAAATATTGATATTTTTCTTCGTCTGTTATCAGACGTAAAGTCATAAAATTATGTCTTTGTTTGGAAAAACCAGATTTAAATTTATAAAGACTATCTTCAGTTGAACCACCAATTCCTCCTCCTATGTGTAGAAATTCATTACCTCTTTCTTTTGCCCATAGTCGAACATAATGTAATAAATAGTTAAAAGGAGACTGGCTGATATATTTATCTATAGTTCCCCCTAAATGAGCTTGAACTATGCCACATGATTCAAAAAATAAACAGGTACAGACAATTTCATCTTCCATTTCAATAATACATAAATGTAGATGTTCGCCTAAATTCAAAAGCTGGCGGAAATAATTATCATCAAAATAATATGAATCTTTTGCTTGAACTCGATTCATGGTTTCTGCATAAACTGACATAAATTCATCTATATGCTCTCTAAAAGAAACCATTTTTCCTTGGAATCCAAGCCGCTTACACTTATTAATTGTACTTTGATGACCTTTACGAGTTTTCGCCCAGATTTTTTCTTGTGAAAGTGTTAAATCTATAGAGACGGTCTGACCATTCTCGGTAAAGATGTCTTGAGGAAAAATATCGATGAAATTATCGCTGAGTATGGGGTGTAAGCGAAAGAACGCGGAGCAAATATTTCTTTCACGAAATTGATACTTCAGTTTACTTAAAGCTGTATCCACAAATTCTGGGCAACTTCTTGCGGCTTCACTTAATAGAATGCCAGGATATCCATAGGGAGAAACAACATCAAATATTTCCTCTAAGTCTGGTTTTCCAGCTAATATGTCATTACAACTACGTAACAAATAGGGTACAAAGAAGGTTTTGTCATCTTCAGTAAATAAAAAAGCCTCAGCAACTGCATGATTTCTTTCGGCTTCTAATTCTAGATATTCAGGTAAATGATAGACATCGTGGCGCAGGTTTTGCAAAGTTTCTTGCCATAAATTTTTGTCTTGCGAAGCAATTATTTGCAAGTTCATTATTTTATCTTCCGCTATACTATTTGATTATTTTTTTGAGACCATATGACAGGAAATGTATCTGGATCACTAAAGTCCGGATATCCATTCGCTAATTTCCGACACAAAAACTCATCAGCAATATGAATTTCTTTTCCTTGACTATTCTTGAAAGGTTGATAATGATTATCACCATCTTGAAGATGTACAGCCAATGCTAAACGTTCCGAATTGCTATAATTTGGCAAGCTACCGTGAATTGTCCAACAATGGTGAAAGCTAATCTGACCTTTTTGTAAGGTCATTGGAACTCTAACAACTTCTTTACCAGAGGAACGAAACTTTCCCTCTATTTCTTCTAAATTATGATTATTAAAGTAACGACTCTCTTGTATATTCGACCACTTATGACTTTTATCTAACACTACCAAAGGACCGCGCAATAAATCGCAATCATGAAAAGGAATCCAAGCAGTAAGCAAATTGTGAGAAGTACAGGTAGACCAGTATGCGCGGTCTGCATGCCATCCTACAGCACTTTTACCGTTCTTATCTTGGGGTGGCTTGTAAACTAATTGGTCATCAAGAAGTCGAACTTGTTCGCTTCCGCTTAAGCGGGCTGCAATCGCACCGATTATTGGCTGTAGTACTAATTCAGCCAGTTCTCGGTTTTGCAATGAGACAAATTCATTATTGCGAACTACATCATAACCATCTTCGGGCTTCCAGTCAGAATAGCCAATACCTGTTGGTAATTTCCTATCTCTCTCTCCTTTGTAAAACCTTTCACTACCTAAAATAGCTTGTTCAATAACCTCATCAGTAAGCACTTTCGGAGATATATACCAACCATGTTCTCGATAAAAAGCTATATCTTCCTTGGTGGGAAGAAGTGCTATTTCTGCTTCAGATAGATGTGGATTTAAAGTACTTAGCATCACATAAATCTAATATCAAATTAATAAATTGGCTTATAAAATAATTTATTCTTTTTCAAACAGTATTCTTAAGATTATCCAGAATATTAAATAATCTGTCTCACCAAATAAAAAGCCTCAGCGGCAAAACGATTTACTGTAGAACCTCGCAAAGTCGCTAAAGCTCGCAAAGTCTCTTCCGAACGTTCGTTAGGAAAAGTCTTTATCTGAGATACATACATTCGCATTGCTTGCAACTTAGTTTCTAAATGCTCCGAGATATCAATAAACACATTAGGAACAAAGTTTGGAGTCACATATGGAGCATACCAGTTAGTTTCAGAAAGGGTTTCATAAGCATAAATTGCTTTTGGTGGACTGGGATTATTTGGTCTAGCTGCAACTAAACTAGATAAAAATATCCTTTGGTGGTCTAAGTGAATATCCCCAATGAAAGGAATAAAAAGCAAGTCTGGCTGTATTTTACTTACCAGCTTGAATAACTGTACGTTTACCTCTCGATGGGGTATTGTATCTAGTTTTGCTGCGGGAAATGAAAGAAATATTGTCTCTTTTACACCTAATAGCTTATGCGCTTGATGTGCTTCTTCTACATCTTGCTCACAGGATTCCTCCGTATATTCAGGAGGATAACCCCTAGTGATAATAGCGACATAAACTTCAGCACCCTCAGCCGCATATTTCGCTATAGTACCCCCAACACCCAATACTTCATCATCATGATGAGGTGCAATAACCAGAACTTTCATTACTCAACGCACCCTTTTTCAATCATAAGTTTATGCAAATCCAACAAACTAATACCCAACTTCCGATGATTTTTTAATACCAACTTGGGGTTAACTTCTGATTCATTCTCTAACTGAACTAGTTTGAGCAAGATGTGTTTACCGTCTCCACACTGCACTACAACCCCATCGTCCACGATGGCTTGTACTTGTCCGGGTAAACCCCAGTAAGGAGCATCCCCAATATAATCAGCTTCCCAGATGGTTAATTTTTCTCCTTGATAAAAGCTAAAAGCTCCGGGATAAGGCTTCGTAACCGCACGAATTAAAGTCCAAATTGATTCAGCAGATAAATTCCAGTCTATGAAACCATCGTCTGGTCCTCTTTTAGCGCAGTATGTTGCTAACGAATGATCCTGTTTGATTCGTTGCCCCTTACCTTCCTTTAGCAAAGGAATAACTTCCGAGAACATTTTGATTAAAGAGTTGTTATGCTTGTCACAAAGAGTACTTGCGGTCTCATCATCAGCTACAGGAAATTTATCTTGCATTAAGATATCTCCCGAATCTACCCCTTTATCCAGCCAAAACAAGCTCATTGCAGTATCTTGACGGCGTTGTAAAATTGTCCAAGGAATCACGGCTCGTCCTCTATTCTCAGGAATTGGAGCCGGATGACAGCCAATTGAGCCAATACGAGGTATGCTTAAAAGCTCTTGACGACAAATTTGCGACCAACCGATAACAAAAAGATAATCTGGCTGCAAAAAGCGGATTTTATCTAGAGCTTCCGGTGAATTTATGTTAGATATTTCTATAACCGGGACTTCGTATTTTTGAGCCAAAGGTTTAAGATGAACGAAGTCTGAATGACGCTCGGATTTCGATAAAGGTAATGTAAATAAAGCAACTGGTGGAACACCTTGCTCTACTAATTTTTCTAAAGCAATTTCTGTACTATCTACTGCCCCAACTAAAGCAACTCGCATTTATAAAAGCCCTATGTAAAATTCTTATCTATAACTATCTATCTTAATGATTCTGCAACTGGTTGATTTAAATCTACGTTGAGACTATATCTGACATAGTTTGAAGCTTCTTCAAGGGCTTTTTCATTTCTACGTTCTCCCCAGATAATTACACTCAAAGTTTTGAATAGAATCTCTATGTCCATCCACAGCGACCAATGATGCAAGTACCATATATCCAGACAAAATCTTTCCGTCCAGGTAAGTTCGGTATTACCATTCACTTGCGCCCATCCGGTCAAACCTGGAGTAATAGAAAGTCTCTCTTTTTGCCAATCCCGATAATCTTTAACCTGCTCTGGAACTGTTGGACGGGGACCGACAAAACTCATATCTCCCTTCAAAATATTCCACAACTGTAAAATCTCATCTACCTTAACTCGACGAATTAACTTGCCAAAACTCGTCAGTCTAACTTCATCAGAATATAGATTACCATTCGCGTCGCAATCGTTCGTCATGCTGCGAAATTTGTAAGCTTGAAATATCCTTGCTCTTCGACCACAACGAGTCTGAGTAAAAAGAATCGGATCTCCCATCCAAAAATGAACTGCAATAGCTACTCCAGCTAAGATTGGAGTCAAACATAATAAAGCGACTGCTGCAATAAATCTATCTGAAGCTGACTTAATAATGCGACTGTTTACACTACGCTCTCTCTGTAACTGTTGAGCAATCATCGGTACACCCCTTTTCCTATGATTGAAAAAATCGCTAATTAATTGAACTGTCTATAATCGCTCAATTACTATTCAACAGCAATGCAGGTATGCTTTTTTTACTGTAGTAAGTATTAAGCGGGAATAAAAGGAATTAAAGTTTGGAAAAGCATCTTGCCCCTATATGCTTTCCATTAAAATCACTTACACTTTTACCCGCTTTCGTATTGCTATCAAAGATAAAATACTGTCTAATCAGAACTAAAAGATAAACTTTCATTCAACAACAAACATAACCAAAATTTGTTAACTTTTGTTGCCAATTTGGCAGTAATTTATTTACAGATAATTCAATACTAATAGCTTTGTATCGAATACTCGTTGATTAGCTCGAATTTATCGGATAAAGCTTCGGCGTATAAACTTTCGTGCATTTTAATGATATGGCGCAAGTCAAAGTTACTCATGTGTTCGCGTCCTTTTTTTCCCATCATGAAAGCGGATTGAGGATGATGCAATAAATAATTGATTGCATCTGCGAGTTTTTCTACATTACCTACAGGAAAAAGAATTCCACCCTCTGATGAAATTAATTCTCTAGTTCCACGAATATCGCTGCCAATTACGGGAGTTTCCAAGGATAAAGACTCCATAACACTTCGAGGTAGCCCTTCCTGTTCTGAAGCTAGAATAGTAACAAAAGCTGCCCTCATCAAGGTTGGAATATCATTACGGAGTCCGAGGAAACGAACTTTTTCTATGATTTTGAGTTGAGTTGCTAACTGTCGCATTTCTTCAAGTAAATCTCCATCTCCAGCAAAAGCTAAACAGGTATTGGTAGAATCTACTTGAGAAAACGCTCTCAAAATATCCTGTGGATGTTTGCGCGGAATAAACTCGGCTACCGATAGTAAAAGTTTGGTGTCAGAAAGTAAACCCAGTTCCTGACGTACCTGTTCAACCTCAGCGTCTGAAACAGCATTAGAATTATAATAATTTAAATCTACACCGATTCCAGGCATATAGCGGACTCTTTGTGAGGAAACTAATTTATGACTATTTGCAGCTTCCTCATCCTCACGATTTATAGTAACTATATAGTCAGTCCAATCTCCAGCAAGCTTTTCTAAACCGAGGAAAACTACATTTCTTAAAGGAGTTCCACCACTATGGAAGTGGAAACCATGAGCAGTATAAATTACTTTAGTTTTCCTTTGTTTTCTGTAATTTCTTAACGCGTAGCGGGTAACAAAAGCAGCTACCGGAGTATGAACGTGAACTAAATCGTACTCCCCTTGTTGCATTGCTAGTTGAATCTGACGGGGTGCTACCAATAAATTCTGAGGATTTAACGGATTGCGCGACCATTGTACTTCCCAAACACGGTTAAACTCCTGCTTGCATTCGTTGCAATCAGAGATACCACAAGCCATTGCATCCACTTGCCAACCGAGAGCGCGGAAATAACGTGCAAACGGAAGCAAAAAGCCTGTAAGGGTAGCTGGGATAGTGGTAACGAATAAAATATTTTTCATGATACTGTTCTCTCTATATATTCCTTTGATATAGCCATGATTGGGTTTTCTCGCGCACGTGGCTGTAAAAAGCAATACGGCGCTTTTGAAGAACAACATCTTGATAATTTTTAGCTTTTTCCAGGTTACGAACTGACATACTAGCCATTCGCTCAGGGTTAGTCACTACTTGACGAATTTTTTGAGCTAAAGCATTAATATCACCTGGAGTTACCATGTCCTCGGAAGGTAGTAGCTCAGGTATACCCCCTACTGTAGATCCAATACAAGGTAGTCCACGAGCCATTGCTTCAATCATGGCTCTAGGTAAGCCTTCCTGGTGGGACGGCAAAACAAAAACATCTGCTCTATCTAACTGCTTAATTACCGCATCTCTATTAGCCAAATGACCACAAAATTTGACTCGTTTATCCAAACCTAAAGCTGTAACTAGTTTCTCCAGTTCTTTCCTATAAATACCATCACCCACCCAAATCAAACGTAGGTCTAACCCCTCTTCTACGCAGGTCGCTACAGCATTGATTAATACATCTGGAGCTTTATAAAGTTGAGCCAGGGTGCCTACACTAATTACAGTTAACGATTTTAAATCAGTATGGAGCAATCGTGGCGCATTCACAAAAGCCGAACCAGGTAAGTTAATACTTGAAAAGTGAGTAGAAAATGCCTCGGTTTGAGGAGGATATCGCCGTTGCAGAGCATGTTGGGTAACGTAAGCAGCAGCATTAGCTTTGATACATTGATGCTGCAATTCCCACACTGACCACCACCGGAAAAAGGGGCGTAAAGGATGTTTGTAAGAACCAGGTGCAAAGACATCATATGGGTCTCCTACAACCTCTACCCCGTATGGTCTTTGCGCTGCTAACGAACGCCAAATGATTCCGCCAATTTCACATGGTATACGCAGGTGTACAGCTTCAGCATCAGCGAGTGCTTCAACAGCAGTTTTTTTGATTTGAGCGTAATTTTTGATTAATCCTGATGCACCCTGAAAATCAGGTATCGGAAGTGGCTTAATTCTTTCTCCCGAAGCCTTATTCCAACCAGGTGGAGGTGATTCATATGGTTTTGCACGTACTAAAAGGTTTACTTCATCGTACACATCCAGATATCGAGACCAGAATTTGTAACTTAAAGATGGATTCGGTGTCCATAGATTGCCATCATTTGTAATAGCAAAACGGGCACTAGCTGTTACTAATGTTCGCATTGATTAATACTTATTAAATAAATTACATCAAATTGAGGATATACAGATACACATTAAATAAAAACGTATGCCTTAATTATGTTCAATTTATGACTATTATTTACAGGAAATCATCGTAAATTTCTACTAAGTTTTTAGCGCTGACTGCTGTTGAATAATTATCTTTTACCCATATTCTTCCAGCATTACTAAGCTGCTGATAATAATCTTGGTCATTGATAAGCTTGATGGTAGAATTTGCCATACTATCTATATCTTCAACGTCATGCAATAATGCCGTTTTACAATCAACAACCGCTTCTGTAACACCAGGAACTTTCGACCCCACAACCGGTAAATTTGCTGCGTTAGCCTCAATAGCAACTATTCCAAATCCTTCATAAAGAGAGGGAAACAGAAAAACATCACATTTACTCATCAGGGATGGTACATCATCGCGAAGACCAAGCAGTACAACTGAGTCGGCTAGTTCGCGTTTATTAATAGTATTCTTAATTAATTCTTGTAATGAACCTTCACCGACCAAAAGTAGTTTTGCTGATTTGATTTGTTTTAAAACCTGCTCAAATACTGATAGCAGTCCTAAATGGTTTTTTTGCTCTATAAAACGTCCTACGTGAATAATAATGGGTACATCTTCTGACCAGCCAAAGGATTGACGAAAAGCAGCACGCTCTTGGAGGGTTGATAGCTCGGGAATATCGATTCCGTAATATAATACGCGAGAATATTTTTGCAGTTTCTTACCGTCTGGATCAAGGCTATCAATTACTCCCTGAGAACAACCAGTCACAAAGTCGGAATAGCGGAGTGCATACTTAATACTTGCAAATGCATAAATTGATCTCAATTGACGTACAAAGGGAAGACGTGTTACGCCAGTTTGAGGTAAAAAACTGGTGTTATGAAAGGAAGTGATGACTGGGATTTCTAATTGATGAGCAACCCATACAGGCAAACCACTATAGGCTTCTGTATGATTGTGTAATATATCGTATTGTCCTTCCTTGAGTATACGCGTAAGTTCTCGAACGAATTTTAATTGATTAACAGCTAACGGACAATGCATCACTTTCGCACCTAGTTTTAGTGCAACATCGGCAAGTGTTCCTGTATCGGAACCTTTACAACAAACGTCCATTTCGTATTCATTTCTGGGTACTTCATCTAACATTGAAAGTAACCATTTTTCAATGCCGCCTCTGTTTAAACTATTGATTAAATGCAGTATCTTTGGCATAAACTAAAGTCCTTTTTTAAATTTTTTTTATCTATAGGAAAATTATTTCGGCGTTGCTGTTAGCGCAGCGTGGCGTTAACCATATTGAAATATGAATTTATTATTACCATCTAATGATAGCCCCTTATATCTCCCAATTTTGGGGGTTGGGAGGCTATTCATGTTTTTAATCAGCAACGCCATTATTCCCAATTCAATTAAACCTAATTCAATGAAAACTTTCCGATGCTATTGTGCAAATCTTGAAAAGATTATTAGTACTTAATTTTCCTAATCCAATATCTTAAAATTGTTAGTTTGATTATATATCATCTTATATAGTGGGACTTGAGAGTTACTATTCATCTCTAATGTATTTTCAAACAATTCACATTTATCTATACATTTAGCTGAGGAAATAATACCATTTTTAAGTGTATTATTGTCTTGATTGTCTACTATTGAATTATTCAAAATTTGAAAATTTTCAAAAAGTGCATCAACATAAATTCCTGAACGAAAATAATCAGAAAACTTGCCGTTGCTTTGACCTGGATTTATAATAGTGTTCTGCGATATTTCACCTCCTCTTATAGGCATAGAGATATAAATACCACTTGCTAGATAATTAGTTATTTTATTACCCGTTATAGTTATATTTTCACTTTCGACGTTAGGAAATTCATTTCTCCACAATCTTATCCCGCTAGCTCGATAGTCACTAGCATTGCCATCTCCAGAAAAATTTGTCACAGAAATTTCGTTATTAACTATACTCAAGTTTTTTAGTTGAGCATCCGAGTTTGGTTCTAGATAAATAGCTGCACTTGGAGTATCTCCCCATAACGAGCGCCAACCATCAATATCTATGCTTATTTTATTATTAGCAATAGTTGCATTGCTTATTGCTGGATTAGTAGTATTCCCAGGACTAAAATATGACCAAATGACAATACCTCCATATACTCCCTTGATTTCGTTACCAGTTATAGTCAGATTATCTGAACTGCCACTTTTAGAATAACCTGCAACATTTATTCCGAAAGCATATTCTCTAATTACGTTATCTTTTACAGTATGCTCATCTCCATGGGTTTCAATTGCCGTTCTTGCTCCATTTGTGCCTGCTCCATTTTTAGAAGAAAAAGAATTGTTAGCTATTTCAATTCTTTTCCCATTAGTGTGACTATGAGTATAAATTGTAGAGTGGTCGTAATCTGCTTCACCTCCACCAATAAATTCAAATATATTATTATTAATAGTAATATCAAATATTATTCCGTTTAAAGTAATCGTATTTGCATTGTTTTGATTTATAAACCTGCATCTGTCTATAGTAATTCTTGAACCTCTGTAAATCCTTAAAGAATGTCTCATTGTTAACCTACCCAAATCTGATTCTGCATTGACTGGATTATTCTCACCGTTACCATCAATTGCTAAGTCATACATTGCAAAATCAGAAAGATCCGACTCTAGTCTTTCTCCTGCCAGCATAGAGTTGTAATTACCTTGCCCATCAGCTAACTTAATAATGCTATCTTGATTAGAAGTACCTTGTAATATAATTTTGGGACGAATTGTAATGGCTTGTCCACTGTTAGGGTTAATAGTAACCTTGTAAGTACCGCTTGGGAAATTCACAACTCCTCCCCCAGCGTTATAAACATCATCAATTGCTTTTTGAATAGCGCTTGTATCATCTTTTGTTCCGTCACCAATAGCGCCAAAATCTTTAACAGAAACAACTTTACTTGATTCAGAAGACTCCTGAGAGACTAAATTTACAGAATTGTGAGTGTCTTCTACACCCTCTTGTTTGGTGGTAATTTTGTTTAAACTTTTGTTGGATAAAACGATTAAAGTTAATAAACTTGAGGTAGTTAATGTTATTAAACCTAATAACAATTTCACTTTTTGACTTTTCATAGAATCTCCTATTATCAATTAGGGACATTTGCCATGTAATTATTTATAACTAGTATCAATCAAACTCTATCTTGCAAGCTTTTTGGAAGAGGAGTTATCAAGCCATCGCACGCTTAAATAGGGAATAAGTGAGTACCATATTAAAGCGCGAACTACTAAAGCTGATTCTGCACGGGCATAGAATAGAAGAAAGGAAAGAAAGCTCGCAATCATTGCCATTTTTGCAGGGTCGTAAGACTTTTCTGCCCACAGCATGAGCTTGACAAAAAAGAAGCCCATAATTCCTAAAGCAATTGGTGTTCCAATCCAACCAAAGTTAAGATAAGCTTCAGCAATAAAAGAGAATCCATAACTACCGCTCATAGAAGTAAGCTGTGGATTTATCTGTTCGGTTAACCAATGGTTAGGTAGACCCCGAGCAACGGTTGGGTGAAGTTTCCCGAAAACATTTGGGACAATAGTAAATAAAGCATATAAATAATCCATTCCCATTTGAAAGTCTATGTATTTCGGAACTATTCCCATCGTATATGAGACTGTCATCATAGAACCTCCCATTTCCGCAAGAATGGCGACTACGGGATTATTTATAGAAGAGAAAGTTTCTAATAAAGTATCGAGAGATAAACGGTCTTTGCCAGCAGTATTTCTACTCAGTTCTACTACGGGAAAAACAACAAATAAAATAAAAGAACTTGTACCGAGTAAAAAAGTTTTTGGAATTGGACGAATCAACTGATGCCATATCCATGCTAAAGAAATTAATGGCATTATTGCTTTATTTCTTTCACCTAAAAAAAACTGAGTCATTACATAGGTTATGATGATAGCGACAGAAACTAACCTAGATTGCGGTCTATCTTTACTACCTGCTAACAAGAATAAAGAACCTGGGATTAGAAAATCGGCGACTATCTTTGGAGCAGCACTAAAACTTGTTGCACCGACATTTTCATGTAGTGAATGATAGCCGGAAGACATTACAACCACAACAGCATCTCTTAAAACAAAGATAGCAGGAAGAAAAGCTATCCAAAGAAATCTCTTTCCAATTACATAGCAACTATTGCTGGCAAACAATGCTGTTTTCTCGGAGTAATGCTTCAGATATTTTAATTTTGCTGTACCAATGCTAACTAATGCTCCTAAGTGTAATGCAGCCAGTCCTATAATAACTAAAAAAAGTGTATTAAGAATACTTTCTAATGACAAAGGAGGTAAATGTTCGGACAATTCCCAAAGCTTTACATCTCCAGATTCGTTAAAACGAAGAACCTCTAGTATTGCATGTCCGCCATTAAATAAAAATGCAGATAAAACAAATAGAAGGTAAGGATTAAATAAGCTTTTTGTTACAATATACCATGACCAAAAAGACCAAATTGCTATTCCACATAAGGTACAGCTGAAAATATAAACAAGTGAGTCTTGTTTAAAAACTAATGGTTGATATACTAATCTAAAGATGATTAAAAAGCTGATTATAATAACTTGAACTAAGATGATTATTTCTAAACTAGTTTTATTTAGCTTTATAGGCTTTTTTGCATTCGTCAACATAAGTTTTTGTAAGTAATTCTATACTGTAGTCAATGTCAAACTCACTGTTCTCTAATACTGCTAAACTATCAGTTTGAGTGACTTTTATTGTGGAGTCTCGCACTGCTACAGCCGCATCAGCCCATACTGGGGCTGGTTGTGACAAGCTAATTTGTTGCACTAAAGGTGCCACTTTCTCAAGTTCGTTTGTAATTACATCCGATAAGATTAAGGGCAATGCAGCAGCTTGTGTCTCTATGCTTACTACAGGCAATCCTTCATGAAAAGATGGTAAAATAAATACATCCATTGCACCTATCATTAGCCTTGGAACATCAGCTCGAACTCCTGCAAAAATAACCCTATTGCTGATTCCCATTTCCACAGCCTGTTGTTCAATATTTTCTCGTAGCGAACCTTCTCCCAACAATAAGAGATAGGCTTGAGGTTCCCGGTTGAGAATTTCGGCAAAAATTTTCAAGAGAAATTCATGATTCTTCTGCTTATAAAAACGACCAACATGTCCAACAACAAACGCATTGTCTGGGATACCTAATTCAGTACGAACTTCTCTACTGTTAACAGATTGATGGAACGGCAACATATCAATTGCACAGTAAAAAAGTTGCCAACGAGAATCATTTTTCCAGTTTGAACCAAACAGGTCTACTGCGGCAACTTGGCTGCACCCAAAACCAAGGGTTGCATGACGAGCAATCAAACCTTTCATTAAATTTAAGTAAAGACGGCGATATAAGCCCGCATTAGCTTCAAATGGAGAAGAATCGTTATGACAATGGGCAATACGAACAGGAACCCCAGCTTCTTGCGCTAAACGAAGAACAATACCACTGAAGTGATGAACATGACTGTGAACAATATCATAGGAATCATGCTCTTGCAAAATCTTTTTGAAATTACTAGCGTATAACCAGGGTCGGGATAGATTGACACATGGAATTACTTTGCTACCTAAAGCACGAATCTCCGAGTCATAAGCACAATGTTCGGTTGTATGAACGAGGAAATCTATCTGAAAGCTTTCGCGGTCAATGTGCCTTAGCATATGCATCAACCACGTTTCAATTCCACCCCTATTCATTCCCCCGACTACATGAAGAATACGTATTGGAAATTGCTGTTTGAATCTCATACTTAGTAAATAATGTTAGATATTAAGTTAGTTTTTTAAGTGGTAGTCCTTGATAAATTTTTAACTCGCTATATTTTGTCAAACCATAATTATATTTAGATAAAGCTTTAAAAAATTGCTGTAAAATCAGAGTTGTTTAGCAGTTATGATTCTTAGTCTGATACTAATGTGTGCTTTTGTAGTTTATGCAGTGCATGGACTATCACACCCGAACTGATTCCAACTTGAATAACGGCTGCAATTATTAGTGCAATCGCTGCCCCTAACAATCCATATTTAGGTAGCAGCCAAAGACAGGCTAAAGCTGATGTGGCTGTTACAGCAAAGAATAAGGGCATTTGAATGCGAAAGTATCTAGCTGCTGTCATTCCATAGCCAAGAAAGGATGATATATAGCTAATACCAGCAGCAACCATAAGCCAGACAAACAAACTTTGCTGCTCGGCATACTCAGGTCGATAAATCAGAGTTAGAAGCTGGTGACCGGCAACGACAGCCACTAAGACACCCCCACAGCCGAGTAAAGCAGCAATTCCGACTAGCTTGAACAGGAGAGTACGAAAAGCTTTACTATTTCCTGAAGCATAATATTTAGCTAACCTAGGAGTAGCCGATTCTCCTACTGCACTTACTACCATACCTCCTGCTACCATCAAGTAGGCTAAGGCAGCGAAAATTCCAAGTTCCCTTTCCCCCAGGTATTGCTCGATAAAGTAGCGAGGGATATTGCTATTAAGTGAAATTAGCATCATCACAAATCCTAGAGGTAGAGCAAGCCAAACTAATTTCATCATTGTTTTCAAATGCCAACGAGGTTGTGGCATTTGGTTTAGTATCAATACACCACTACGAATGTCATAACTAACCAGCACAATTGTCCAGGCAAAAACTAAACCTAAAGCTCCCCAGACGATACTACCAGATACACTTACCCCTATGACTAACATTACCAACGATAGGGGACCCTTAATCATCAGCGATACAGCCATGCGATCCATACGTTCTTGCTGCTGGATTAATCCGTAAAACAAATCGCTGATAGATTCTAGCGCTTTTGCCACACCAATCAGCAAAATTACTAATAATGTTTCCTTCTCGTAACCAGAAATAAATGTAATTGCGGCAATTATCAGTAGTGCTAATCCTGTTGATAGCAATCTAAGACCTAAATAGTCGTTGAAAAGAAACTGTTGTTTAGCATCTGTTGCTTGAACGGAACGCAGATGAAGATTAGTAAACATGATTACGGGTGCCGTTATCGCTAAACCCAAAGTAAATTGTCCTACCATTTCAGGGCTGCCGAGTTTAGCCAAAACCACTAGCATTCCCCATTGACAAGCTGCATACACAGCATTACCAATGAATGTCCAGGAAAAGTTTCGACGTAGACTTAGTGGCTTGCTTTTTTGCATTTTAATTTACTTTGTTTCTATTAATTTTTGACAAGTTACTAAATACTATTAAGCCCTTTTAGGTTCGATTTTTTTCAAAATCTTACCATCTGAAGCATCGCGAATATTTCTATTTACAAAACCTTCTCTTTCCCCCCAATCATCCAAATACCTAGGCTTATAACCGGGCACCAATTGCTCTAACAAAAACTTGATTGAATTAGTATCATTTTTATCAGCAGCTTGACAAAGTGCTTCTACGGTCGCATTCAAATGTGTCGGTATAATTCGGCTCGAATTCTTCACCATAAAAAGTTTTTCATGTTCTGTCTGGTCGTACTCTTCTCCTTCTATAAACAACTCTTCAAACAGTTTCTCTCCCGGTCGCAAGCCTGTAAAAACTATATCTATATCTTTGTTCACCCTATAACCAGAAAGTCTAATTAACTCTGAGGCTAAGTCAACAATTTTTACAGGTTCGCCCATGTTGAGCATCAGTACTTCGCCACCTCTACCCAAAACTGCTGCTTGTAAAACTAGCTGTACTGCTTCGGGTATGGTCATGAAGTATCGGCAGATATCGGGATGAGTTACTGTTATTGGACCACCAGCAGCGATTTGTTTCTTAAAGGTCGGAACCACACTACCTCGACTACCCAAAACGTTACCAAAACGTACTGCTACATAAGATTTATGATTCTGTTTAGCTGCTTGCAGTACTAACATTTCGGCAACTCTTTTACTAGCACCCATAATATTGGTGGGATTCACTGCTTTATCAGTGGAAATCATGACGAAATGTTTGACGTTACATCGCAGTGCTTCATCTACTAAATTCTTCGTACCAATTACGTTGTTAGTAATCGCTTCTGGGGAATTAAGTTCCATCAAGGGGACGTGCTTATGTGCAGCAGCATGGAAGACTACATCCGGTTGAAATTTATCAAAAGCATGTTTGAGTCTATCCTTAAATCGGATATCGGCTATAAATCCATGAATTCTGGTTGTATGTTCCTTACTTCCGGTGTCTTCTTTAAGAACTTTTACCAGCTGATTCAATTCTTGCTCGATGGTAAAGACAGAATTTTCACCATGTCCTATCAACATTATTTCTCTAGGATGACAAGAGCAAATTTGACGACAAAGTTCGCTACCAATCGAACCACCCGCACCCGTAATAATCACTCTTTTTCCATTGAGAAATTCAGCTACTCGCTCAATCTCTGTCTGTACGGGTTCGCGTCTGAGCAAATCCTCAATTCTTACGTCTCGGATACTGTTTAAACTGACTTTACCGTTGAGAATCTCGTTTATTCCAGGTAAGGTACAGGTCTGTATTCCAGTAGACTTACACATATCAACGATTTCCCGAATTACTTCCCCTGCGACTGATGGCATTGCGATGATTACTTTATCGACCTGCAAAGGCTTTAATACTTCTGGAATTAAATGGCGGTTTCCAACCACCTGAACCCCGCGAATACGTGCATTTAGCTTGGTTGTATCGTCGTCAATAAATGCAACAGCGCGAAAACCCAAATGATAGTTCTTCTGCATTTGCTCAACGAGACTTACTCCAGCGCTTCCTGCACCAACTATGAGTACTCGCTCTGTATGGTTATGTATAAAAGGACTAAATGCAATGCGCGAATTTCGACTTCTCTCAACAACCCTAACGCTGAAACGTAATGCACCAATGAAAATACATGAAAGTAATCCATCGATAAATGGTAATGAGCGCGGTAATGCATTTACAGCCCAAGGTAAGGTGAAATCCACAACATCAAATAACAGAGTCTGGATTACTATCCCAGCCATAATCAACATAGCTACATATGTTAGCTCTTCGACACCTGCATAACGCCAATAACGACGGTAAAAGCCGAAGCTGTAGAACACTCCGATTTTAACCACTGCAAAAAGCATTGTTGCTACGATTAAATCAGGTATATAAGGTTGAATAGCTAAATCACCGTCTAAACGCAGTATCAGCGCTAATAAAGGTGTGAGGATAAAAACAAGAATATCAAATATAAATAAATGACGGTTCCTCAGTTTTAACAAATTTCTTAATAAAACTTTTGTGGATTTATCGAGCAACCAATGAGAAACCATGAATAAACCATTCATAGCAATAAATACCTCCTGGGAAATTTGCCACAAGCATACCCTTGGATATAATTATCAGAGCGTTTCAACGGTGATATAGTTAATATAAAGTTACCTGCAAGCAGCATAAATATTCCTTATCCGTATCTAGCAAACATACAAAGATAAAGCGCAGCTACACAAGCAACTCACCTATTAACCGAATTGCTATCGCACCAATTATTAACCCAAAAAGCACAGTTGCTTTACCAAAATGGGCTTAACCAATTATCTTACATATCAGAATTTAATAGCTATAGATAAACTCCTCCACTAATACAAATCAATCACGAACCAAATACTTTTACGAACCAATATTAAAACTCAACCTAAAGTCACGAATTTTCTTAAATAAAATGTTCTGAGTAATCCTTCTATCATCAAATTTCATCGTATAAAAATTCAAAACTAACCCAAATTTTTACACCGTGAAACATACCTTTGAAAGCAATATTTCGTCAAAAAAATCAAACATACCTGTAATCTAATCCCTATATTGCTTACAACCACTATAACTACAGTTTATGTTTAGTTTGCCCCACAACTCTACATAAAAGTTGCAATTATAAATCACGTTATAAAATCTATTTACCTTACTAACGCGAACTGCTTACTGTTCAACAATAATATAGATTAAATCACACGTTCCTCAAAAACATAATAAAGAATTAAGCAGGTAACAATAGCAAAAAAAATTAATACCTACTGTAACTGATTTATTTGTTTTTGTGGTTTCAATACAATATTTAACAGTTTTTGGAAACTTAGTCATGCCAATTTGGCATTAATTTAGTACTCTAGCAAACAAAAAATACTCATAGTTTAGTATTAGACTATAAGATTAAAATATAATTAATATTAAAGATTGAAAATAGAAAAATAAGAATTGGCACTGCTCAATTAAACAATATCAGCAACTAGCAGAGGGAACCGTTAATAATTTTATATTATTTAGCAATGCCAATAATTCAATATGTATTATGCTTTGATATTTAAATAAAATATACTTGAGCTAAACTTTCGCTTCCAAAGACTTAAGCCACTCTGTATTCACACCAGATTCGCGAGTAAGTGCAATTCTTCCAGTACGTGCAATTTCTCGCAAGCCAAATTTTTGCAGTAATTGGACAATTGCGACTATTTTCCCTGGGTCTCCAACAACTTCCACGGTCAAGGAATCTTCTGCTGTATCTACTATTCTTGCTCGAAAAATCTGGGCTATTTCAACAACTTCTGAACGATTGCTGCTAGTAGCATTCACCTTAATCAACATTAATTCTCTGTCCACACAAGGGACTTCAGTTATATCCTGAACTTTGAGAACGTTAATTAATTTATACAATTGTTTAGTAAGCTGTTCGATTATCCGGTCGTCACCAGGAACAACCATTGTAATTCGAGAAATGCCTGCTTGTTCGGCAGGACCAACCGCAAGACTCTCGATATTAAAGCCTCGACGTGCAAATAAACTAGAAATCCTTGATAGGACTCCTGCTTCGTCTTCTACAAGTACTGAAAGCGTGTGTTTCATCAGTTATCAGTTAACAGTTATCAGTTAACAGTCAACAGTTGTTCGTAAATAGTTGTTCTGCTAGATTATAGGTTAGTGGGCACGCTGTCAAAGTTTTATTTTTGACTCTAACTCTTAATTCCTAACTCCCAACTCCCAACTCCCAACTCCCAACTCCTAACTCCTAACTCCTAACTCCTAACTCCCAACCCCTCTGCTGTAACTAGAAACTATCTGCTCGAATAATTGTTCTTCATTCTCTGCGGGTGCGAGACATTTTAGTCCTTGACAAACCAAGCCTATGCTATTTTGTGGCAAACTGGATTGTTCTGCAAACATCGCAACAGGTAAAAATCGAGATATAAGAGATTTTATCCGCTGTTTATCGGTGCGAATTAAAGTGCAGTTTCGATACCAGTCTAATGCTGTAAATAAGCTAGGACAAGCTTGAGGTGAAGCTTCCATTACGCTGCGAAAAGCTTTTAATCCCTGTTCGGCTAGATTTAAGTATTGAAGGTTATCTGTAATTAATGTTAACCGCACTAAATTGGACAAAGCAATTCCGTTGGCTGAAGGTGTAGCACTATCTGTATAATTACGTTCTCTAACAATTAATTCTTGGCTGGTATCGCTAGCTGTATTAAAGTAACCACTTAATTCTATGCTCCAGAAGTATTCGTTAAATTCTTCTTGGATTTCAACTGCTTTTTCTAACCATAAAGAAGTCTGATTCATGTCCTTCTGACACGCTTCGCTAGGAGCTACTAAACTAGCTTGATGTAAATCCAATAAGGCTTTGATAAATAAAGCGTAATCTTCGGATTGAGCTATTACACTTGCTGTTCCTTCATAATTCAATCGCTGGAATCTTCCATCAACAAATTGATTTTCTAAAATAAACTTAGCTGCTTGAGTTGCTAGCTCAAAATATTCTATCTCAGAGGATACCGTATAAGCTTTAGCTAAACCCGAAATCATCATCGCATTCCAAGCGACAATCATTTTTGTATCTGTTACTGGTGGAATACGACCTTGCCAATTTTGAAACTTTGCTTGGTGGTTGTCACGAGCTGGAGCAAAAGTCTTGATTTCATCAATGCTTTGACCGTAACGAGCAATAAATAATTTATCTAAAATCGCTTCAACAGCATCGCTAATTTTATCTGAGTTAAGTTTTTGCAGAACATTTTGATTCTCGAAGTTACCACTCTTAGTAACCGTAAAATTTTGCTGTAGTTGAATTAATTCTTCTGAAGTTAGCAGCTGTTCTAATTCGCTGAATTTCCAAACGTAAAATGCACCTTCTTCGGGTTCCACGTCTTCTTGGGTGATAAAACTGTCTGCATCTTGAGCAGCATAAAAATAACCAGATGGTGCTGTAATTTCTCGTTTCAGCCATTTTACTGTTTTGGCGATCGCACCACTAAAAGTCGATTGTTGAATCCCCCAACTCCACAGGTTAGCTAGATA
>JBCBHT010000008.1:0-80007 GCA_038525335.1 Cyanobacteria bacterium J06621_15
CATAGACAATAAAAATTATTTTTATTGTCTATGCTTAAGTATTTACTCTGTCTTTCAAAGAAATATTAGTCACTTAGTATTATATTTATTTACTAGTTTCAAAATGTTTTATTTTGCTAAATTATGTAAATATAATCACGCATTAAAGGTATGTATATCTCGCATACCCATTCAATTCGTAATTACATTCAAACGAAGTTTGAAAGAAGACCACACTAATCCAAAAATTAGATGAGAAGGATTCAGAGATCAGAATTGATGAGTCAGCTTAGACCCCATGTCTAAAGTCAGGGGTTTTCTTAATGCAGAAAATGATATAAGTCTCCACGATTAAAATATTCCGCTTTAAATCACGATTCATCCGGCAGTCTAAAAAATAACAATACACAATTCTGGCTCCTGACCCCTGAATTCTTTTTCGGTAATTATTTCATTTTATGTTGAGAATTAATTATCAATTGCGTAGTGTTACTGGAGCCGAGTCGTCAGACTAAGCGTCAAACTTTTAAAGAAAAAAACTACCCCACTTTACCCCACAAAACACCCCTAGTCATATCTATTAGATAGTGGCAATATTCAATACAGTTAACTACTAACCAAACAAAATTCTAAAACAAGCTGTTGTTTTATCGGGGAGAAAAACACCACTATCAATATGATTGATGACTCATAGCATTTTGCTTTGACATGATAAGAGATTGTTCCAATGTTCAAAAAAACTTTCAGACAATTAATCAATTATTGGTTACTATGCCTTTTTTCAACCCTTACGATTAATGTAAAAGTACAAGCGCAGACACAACCTGTTAACAACTCTCTCAATAACACCTCTCAGCCAAATCAAGAACAACAATTAGATAATCGACAGCAGAATGCAGCTGCGATTAATCAAACAGGAGTTTATAACATTGGTGAATCTGCAACCTATAAAATACAGGGTTTGGGTGGAAGACAAGTAATCTGTCCAAAAGCATCTTTGATAGTAGGAGGTTCTTACAACACCTACGATGGAATTAACTTTGAAGATAACGCTTCCTACGGAGTGAACGCTGCTTTCATTATTCCTTTAGGGGGAAAAGTAGCTAAAACTTGCGAGCAAATGGCTGAAACCATTGCTAGCAAAACTAAATATGATTTAGAAATTATAAATGCTCGCGCTTGTGCCGAACTAATCGGTGCTGGTGTTAGATTAAACCCCAAGAGTTTTCCAACTCTATCTAATATTTGCCAAGGGGTTTCTTTATATAGAAGTTCTACAAATGAACCTAAAAAGTCTACAAGGTTCCAGCCTCGAAAGTTACCGTCATATACAAACGAAGCTGAAAACAACAACAATAAGGAGAATTAACTCATGAAAAAAGTACTTGGTTTAGCATTTTTAGCATCATTCATAGCTACCCCAGTTTTAGCAGGTGAAACATTTGTTCGTAACGAATGGACTAACAGTAATAGCGTTACAAAAACTAATTTAAATCTTGATTCCAAGACTAATTCTCATCGCAACGAAGATTATAAATCATATTCTGAAAAATTCTATTATGAAGATGGAGGTAAAAAACATACTGGTGGAGAATTTTCTAGCAGCAATAGTTTTTACGAAAATGAGAAAAAAGAATATGGTGATAGCTACGAACCGAAGAAGAAATACGGTAGCGGATATAAGACCGAACATTATGCAGGTTCTGTACTAGAAGGAAATTTCAACGAAAAAACTTATGAAAACGTCTACGGTACTATTAAAACTCGTACCAATCAACATACCAATGCTCATGAAACCAGCGCAGGGGTTCGTTAGTATTAGTCATCTGATTTTGGCTTCATAAAAATTTTCAGCCATTAAGATGGTGGTTCTTCCGTCCTATAATGGCTGAAAATATCATTTTTAAGGATTCTAATAACCTTCACAAAATTATATTCAATCGCTATCTCGGATAAATTCAACCGTAATTTTTATCCTTCCCTGCTTCCAACCTCCACCTTTAGAAGAAAGTAATTTACAGCGAATACCATCTTCAGTCCAATTTTTAGCTTCTGTACTACTCCAACTATTTACTCTTATCGAATCCACAAGATTGTTTTTTATCCTTTCAGCTTTAAAAACCTCTTGTCCATCAAATGTATCTCCTACCAAAGAAAGAACATCATCCGGTTCAAATTCCCACCTATCCATAGAAATCCGTACTAACTACCTGTTTATTATTCCCAGCATCAAACGGTAACTATTCACAAATCAAAGTCTTTACAAGAGTTTTTATGTCGTGTTGGTTTAGAACCAATTATCAAAGAAAAGGAATGGAATAAAAATTCAAGTCCAATTAGCTAATGTTGAGATACCCAAAACATCTTTTTCTTCTGTTTGACCAATACTGTAAATAAAATATCTTGCAGTTGAACCTACTATATATTTCTGCAAATTATCCAAATTGGATTTGAGAAAATCATCTAATAAACGGAACTCAAACGGGTTACTACAGTCTTCATTACAATAATCCTCAAAAGTAAAAGCCCTAAAAAATCCCATAGAACCCAGCAACCTATAAAATAATTAATCATTTTTAGAAAATAATTAAGATATTCAAGCACCATCAACCATAATCATATCCGCTGGGTTGATTGGAATATCAGATTTCGTGGTTTTAACCTGTATTGACGCAAAAGTTTCCATCCACAGTGTAGCTTTAGAACCACTCAAAGGTTTTTCTGGTCGATAAACAATTTCACAAGGTCCGTTAATTCTTATAGAAAATCCCTGAGTATTAGTACCGCCACGTTTCACTGAAATTACAGGTTCTGGGATTTCCCGATTTTTATTATCTCTAATTTCGTTCCTATTAACGTGAATTACAGTTTTGGCAGGAATCATCCTACACCATTTCGGTTTTGGTCCTCGTTCACCACGACTAATGATAGGCATTCTGTTATATAACGGAATTATCCAATTCTTTCCAGATTTGTACGCTCCTTTGACTCTCTGCTGAGAAAGTAAATAACGCAATCTAGAAGTTGTAATATTCAAAATGTCAGCTGCTTCTGTGGTACCAACGTACATAATTCAAAACTATTGCGATTACGAATTAGTTTATCCTTAAAGGGTTTGGGGAAATTGAAAAGTTAACATCAGTTATCAGAAACATCAAAGTCGGGATAATCGGAAGATTATTATTCTTGTTTGGCTGCGGTATCCATTTTGGAAAAAATTACCGCTGATAATAAATTGGCGATCGCAAAATTAGCGGAAATATTTTGATCTGAAAATTTTTTTCGCAGCAATCGTCATAATCGTAAATTAATTGGTAATTCTATTACCAAAGTTGATGCTACCGGTATTATTAAGCTGGCTGAGAATAATTTGGCTTAAGAAATTTTTTTTGTAGTAGCCGAGGTTCTTGGTTGTGTGAATGCAGGTAATTAGCAGTTAAGCACTGTACAAAGCAGTCATCTTCTGTATTGAGGCAAATACGTTGTTTCAAGGTTTTAGACATTCAGTTAAGACCCTAATTGCACAAAGAATATATGGTTTAATCATGGGTTATAAAAATATAAATGACCATGAAACTTTACGTCACGGAGCAATATAGAGAATCATTTAAAAGAACAAAAATTAGGATTAAAAAGTGACAGAACTAGTACCCATACATTTGCAGGCAATCAGATACGGAAGGTGGTTTGCATAAGAAGGCTTACATTTTGATGAATGCTTTGCGAGAAAATATTTGATAAATACTGAATTTAAAAATGCAACTGTTGAAACTATCCCTACAAAACTATTGAAGCTAGGAGCTATCGTTGCTATTACCAAACGACGAGTTTTAATCGCAATTAGTAGCGCTTGTCCTTATAAGAATATTTCATCTTCATGAGGTACGCTCTAACGGGCAGGGATGCCCCGCAGTGGCTACAACGGTCGTGTTCCTCCGTGCACGCCGCGCTGCTCTCCGTACTACAAGAGTTTTATAAAATTTTTTGTACCTCATTTACCTGCAAGGTGCTGTAAGAATATTTTTGCTCTTATTTACAAACGTTTATCTCGACTACCTTGCCCTAATTCAGCATAAAATCTTTTGATTCATAAGTAATACGATTATTTAATTTTAAATCACTGACTTATGAAGGGTTTCCCCCATGAGCGACTGCGGGACATCCCTGTCCGTCCGAATATACAATTTAAATGCACAACAGCTTATGTAAGATAATTTTATTTTTAAATACCTATTTTTACTGATTTACTCATACTCTTTAAGTCCTTTTTATGATGTATCAAGTAAATTATCCCAAATTGAGCTAATCCAGATATTTTTCTCACTTGTGAGAAATCCGGGTCTACAAGACTATGCTTACTTTATCAGCAGCGGTTTTTGCTTTTTGTCTTGCTTCTTGAATGTTATTTCCTTTTGCTAAAGCCACTCCCATACGTCTATATTTATGCGCGCTGGGTTTACCAAATAATTTAATATCAACGTCTTTTTCTGTTAATGCTTCAGCTACTCCTAAATAACTTATATTTTCTGATTTATCATTAGCTAAAATTACCGCACTGGCTGCCGGTGCAAACTGGTCTATATTAGGAATTGGTAATCCTAAAATTGCTCTTAAGTGTAATTCAAATTCGTTTAAATTTTGCGATATTAATGTGACCATTCCGGTGTCATGTGGTCTTGGTGAAAGTTCAGAAAATATGACTTCATCTTTAGTAATAAAAAACTCTACACCAAATATTCCTGCTCCTCCTAAAGCATCCGTTACCTTTGTGGCTATTTCTTGAGCTTTTAAAGTCATTTGTTGGTGAATTATTGCTGGTTGCCAAGATTCTTGATAATCACCTCTTTCCTGACGATGACCAATAGGAGAACAGAAAATAGTGGGAGCGTTCCATTGTTTAATAGTTAATAAAGTAATTTCAACTTCAAAGTCGATAAATTCTTCTATAATTACTCTTTGACTATCACCGCGAGAACCAGAACAAGCATAATTCCAAGCTTTTTCTACATCTTCTTTATCTTTAGCTATTGATTGTCCTTTACCGGAAGATGACATTACTGGTTTAACTACATTCGGAAAACCAATTTGGTTACTAATTTCCATTAACTCATTTAAAGATGATGCATAACCATATTTTGCAGTCCGAATACCCAACTCAGTATGAGCCAATTCTCGGATTCTATCGCGATTCATTGTATAGTTAGTAGCCGCAGCAGTGGGAATTACGGTAATACCGCGCTGTTCAAATTCTGCCAGCTTTTCAGTTCTTATAGCTTCAATTTCTGGCACGATAAAATCTGGTTTATATTTGCCAATAATCGCTTCTAAATCATCAACACTCAACATAGAAATTACTTCACTACAATCAGCAACCTGCATTGCTGGAGCATTTTCATAGCGGTCAACAGCAATTACAAAATTTCCCAATCTTTGAGCAGCAATTACGAATTCTTTACCCAGTTCTCCCGAACCGAGGAGCATGATTTTTTGTGGTAGATTTAAAGTTGTTTTCATTAATTTTATTCTTAAACAATAATGGAACCTTAGCCTCAATCCTCTTGTTAAGGATAGGAAAGCTAAAACCCAATTAAACATCATCTGATTAATGTCTGATTTTTCTACCACCAATTTGTAAATCTTTACGTTTTATACAACTAGTGGTTAATTATTATACTTTTATTGATAAATTTTTGATTAAATGGAATATACAGCACTTTGCAGCTAAATGAGGCACATTATTCTGTTCTCTGTTTCTTATTCCCTTGTAACTATTAGAAAACTTCAATTTTTACAATCCTTTTTAGCTTGAAAAGTCGTTAACAAATAGATTTGAGTCAAATTAAAATAAAAAGAGACATATTTTTCATTGAAAAAAGCAAAATATTTTGTATATTTGCACTCATTACCTTTAATTGATTCATAACCTAAAAGAAAAAATATTGACTATAATGTCATAAAGGTTCGCAAAACAAGGTTATGAATTAACTTGTGTTTTGTGAGTAATTCTGATGACAGGGTGAAAATGTTTGCAGAATTACTAGTTTGAATTAATTATGCTTCTACCAAATCGCAAATAAATCTACCCAATTTTACTATCAGGGGTTTATTTTGTTGTGTTTTGGAATAAATATAAATGTTGAAGAATACTCGGCTAAAATCTCATTTGACCAAAGTGTTCCCATTTTTTGGAGGAGTTGTTTTATCAACCGCAACGATATTTGTTGGTGCTGAATTTAGCAACTTTTCGAGCAGTTCCAATAGTGTTCCCAATTCAAGTATTGTATTAAGCTCAAAACCTGTCAATGCAGCCTCTGAAGTAGCTGCTATAGAAAAGTCGGTACATCGACAAATCAATCAGTATCGCAAAAAGAAAGGTTTACCAGCACTAAAATTAAACAGTGAAGTAAGTAAAATTGCTAGACAGCATAGTAAAAATATGTCTGAGAAACAAGTTTCTTTTGGACATAGTGGTTCTAGTTCTCGCTACAACAAGATTTCTAAGGTAATTAAATATCGTGGTGTAGCAGAAAACGTTGCTTACAATATGGGTTATAAAAATCCTGGAAAAAATGCTGTTACGGGTTGGATTAAGAGTTCAGGTCATCGTCGCAATATCGAGGGTAAATATCAGGTAACTGGTATTGGTGTTGCGAAGAATTCCAAAGGTGAATATTATTTCACTCAGCTTTTTGTTAGACAACGTTAACAAGAAATCATTTTGATACGCATAGTTTCAGAAATGATATAGTTACTTTTTGTTACCCACGTTTGTAAGCGTGGGTTCTTCTTTATTTTCTCGCGAATTAATTACTTCCATAATTTTTCATAATTTTGCATAAATAAGCTTTCAAAAATATAACTCGATACAAATATCTATTTATACTAATATGTGCAACTGAAAAGACTTTTTATCCCTGATTAATTATTTTTTTATTTTCTAATTTTATTTACTGCTCTTTCGGTTCTTTATATCAAAACCTAAGTTTTGCAAAATCTGTCTATGAATCAATATTTTGAGATGTTTTATGGCAAGATTTCTACAAATATTGTGGTTATCCATCAAATCAGATTCATATTTTAAGTCAGCAGTCTCTAACTATGAATGGGTCGCACTGAATAATTTGCACAAGTCTTACCAATATACAAGTATAGGACTTTATCAATGTTTGAGGGTAAATAAAAATGTCGAAGAATAATTCTCAAAATGTAAACTTGAAAAAAATTTTTGCATCCCTTGGGGCTACTGCTTTTGGGACAGTGATTGCATTGGGTGGAATGGAAGCTACTCAGCTTTCGAGCAATTCTCATAGTACGATTAGTTCTACAGGTATTACACTTGGTTTGAAATCAGTAAATGCACAGTCTAGTGTATCTACTATAGAACAATCAACGCATCGACTAATTAATGCATATCGAAATCGTAGAGGTTTATCACCCCTAAGGCGGAATAATTATTTAAATAAGCTTGCAAGACATCACAGTCGTAGAATGGCTGCTAAATTGTGTGGTCATGGACATAGCGGTTCAGAAGGTCGCTATGAAAAGATTTCCAAATATATTCCTTATCGTAGAGTAGCAGAAAACGTTGCTTATAATGGGGGTCATAAATACCCTGATAGAGTTGCAGTTAAAGGTTGGATTAAAAGTCCCGGTCATCACAAAAATATGGTTGGTCAATATAAATACACTGGTATTGGTGTTGCGAAAAGTAAATGTGGTCAGTATTATTTCACACAACTATTTGTAAGCCCACGCTAATAATTCTGCTTTTTATTAAGCAACAGCAATTAATATAAAATTGCAGATAGAAAGAGATATTTAAACATGTAGGAAACCGCTAGATTTTCGTAATAAATCAAAATCTAGGAAGACATAACACTGCTACGTTTCTACATGTTTAATAACCTTTCTCGTAGTTTCTTTACCACAGCTTTTTCTTCAGCTAATAAACCTTTATCAAATAGAAACTGATATATCAAAGGTAATCCTAAATATAGCTTTAATAATAACGCGAACATTGGCATTAGTATTGTTAAAATATAGTATGGTGATTTTATTTTAGTGCAATGCACTTTGATAAACTTCATACCCTTCCTCTCCTTATTAATAAGAGAGATATATTTTTTTAAATTTAATAATGATTAAGAATAATTTGTAGAGTGTGTTATCGCAGAGCGTAACTCACCAAGATTTTAACTAAACAATCTATCTATTCTTTGTTACAAATCAAAACTATTGAATTATACTATTTCAGAAATACAATCAGGAATTTTTGTTTAATTGGATTATCATATAAACCGATGTAATCCAAATTTATCAGCTTACAAACAGATTCAGAAATTTCCTGTAATTGATTATAATTTAATAAAAGTGAGTCTAAATGAATTAGTTCAAAAAGTTCTTCTGGTAACTCTTTTAATTGATTATCATTTAAACCGAGCCATTCTAGTTTTGCTAGTTGAGATATATATTTTGGAAGTTCATTTATATTATTCTCGCTCAATTCTAAGCAGGTCAAATTTTTAAGTTAAAATATCGCTGAAGGAATAGACGTAAATTCATTTCTAGTTAAATAAAGTTCCTCTAAATTAATCAGTCCACCAAAACTATCAAGAAGAGTTTCTATTTGATTAGAATCTATCTGCAAATAGCCTAAATTTTTCAATTTATATATCTGATGAAATAGTTTTCAAACGGTTCCATCTCAAATCTAACGAAGTTAAAGATTCTATCTCAAAAACCTCAGCGGGTATTTCTGTTAAACCATGATTAATCAAGCTGAAAACAGTATGATGTTCCTTTTTTGCTTGTTTAATATATTTTTGAATATCATCCCAGTCTATTTCATAATAATTACTCATAAATATAGACTTTATTATTCAATTAAAATCACTTATCATATAAATGGAGCGTTACGCTCCACTACAACACATCCTGCCAATTACTAATTAAAAGATAATTTACTTATATCGGCTACCTGAGAAACGCAATCGGGTATTTCTGTAATCGAGTTATCAATTAAAGTCAGTTTTTCTAACTTAGTCAACTTACAAATAGAATCCGAAATTTTCTCTAACTGATTATCTTCCAAAAAGAGATATTTTAAATTAGTTAGTTCAAAAAGCTCTTCTGGTAGCTCTTTTAAATTATTTGCTCTCAAATCAAGTGATTCTAAATTTTTTAGCTGAGATATATTCGCTGGGAGCTTATCTATTTCATTAAAGCTTAAAGCTAAACCAGTCAAGCTTGTAATTTCAAAAATAACTGAGGGAATAGAGGTTAAATAATTTTCTTCTAAATAAAGCTCGTATAAGTTAGTAAGTTTAACTAAATCTTTGGGAAGAGCGGAAATTTTATTATTGTCTGCAATCAAATAGCTTATGTTAGTTAATCGAGATATATCTGAAGGAATATTTTGAAGTTGATTATAACTTAAATCCAATTCACACAAAGAATCTATCTCGAAAACTTCGTTTGGTATTTCTGTTAGACCATAGTTGCTCAAGTTAAAACAACCCCAATGCTCTTTTCTTGCTTGTTCGATTTGGTTGTTAATTTTGTTCCAGTTGATTTTATTGTAGTTACGCATGATTTATGTTTTATTTCTTAATGTTTCCCTACATCTTTTTATTGCTAGTGTAAGCTATAAAATATAATCATTAAAAATAGAGGCTGATTTCATGACACTTGTTAAAGTGCTTCCTGCTATAAAACAGCTTTCTGCAACAGAAAAACTTAAATTAATCCGTATTTTAGCAGAAGATTTGGATGTAGAAGAAGATATTTCACCTTTGGAACCTTTCAAAACTTATGATTTGCCAAATCCATATGATAGTTGTTGAGAGAGATTCAACAGAAATATGGATTATTTCCGACAAAAGAGAAGTTCAAAACTGTATTATTAAGAGAAGTTTTATACCCAAGTAGAAGAGAAATGTCTGGACAAGAACTGATTGAGAATGAAATTAAGTTGATTGACAATAAATACTATAAGAAATTATATGTGATTAAATTTAAAAACAATAAGCATCTGGGTTAGTTTTTTTTAATCAACCAATTCCCAATCCCCAAATCAACAATCAATCTCAGCCAATTCCATCCATCTCTCTGTTGATGTTTCAATCTCTTCTTTCAATTTTTCAACCTTTTCATAAAGTTCCTGCACTTTGGAATAATCTCCAGCAGCTTTGGTTAAAGCCATTTCGGCTTCTGTTTTTTCATCTTCTAATTTAGCAATTTTTCCTTCTAGCTGCTCGAATTCTTTTCTCTCCCAATTTGATAAACGCTTTTTCTTATTATTATCTTTTTTCTCAACATTGTTTTCTACTTTCTGTGTCTCTACTTTTGGTTTACTCTTTTCTAACTCGGCTTGCAATTCTTTTTCTTTTGCTTCTTCTGCTCTCTTAAAATCTAAATAAACTGAATAATTACCGGGGTATTCTCTAATTTTTTTATTCTCTAAAGCAAAGATTCTATCGATGGTACGGTCTAAAAAGTAGCGGTCGTGAGATACTACTATTACACAACCTTTGAAATCTTCTAAATAATCTTCTAATACCGCTAAGGTTTGAACATCTAAATCGTTTGTTGGTTCGTCTAAAATCAAAACATTCGGCGCACTCATCAAAATTCGTAATAAAAATAAGCGCCGTTTTTCACCACCGGAAAGTTTATTTATCGGAGCATATTGTTGATTCGGGGGAAACAAAAATCTTTCTAACATTTGAGAAGCGCTGATTCTCGTTCCATCAGCAGTTTCAATAAATTCTGCTCCCTCTTCCTTAATATAATCAATAACCCGCTGCGAATCATTACCAATCAATTCTTCGGAATGCTGGTCAAAATAACCAATATAAACTGTAGAACCAATATCAACTTCACCCGTGTCCGGTTGCTCTCTTCCAGTAATAATATTAATTAAAGTTGATTTACCTGCGCCATTTTCACCGATAATTCCTACTCTATCTTCCGGACTAAATTCGTAGGTAAAATCTGTAAATAAAGTTTTTTCTCCGTAAGCTTTAGATACATTATTAACTTCAATAACCTTCTTACCAATCCGACGACTAGCTGTAGAAATATCGACTTTCCCCTGAGATTGTTTAAACTCAGTACCTTGCATTTCTCGAATTCTATCAATTCTGGCTTTTTGCTTGGTACTTCTCGCTTTCGGTCCTTTTTTCAACCATTCTAATTCCCGTCGCAATACCCCTTTAAATTTACGCTGACTGCTTGCAGCAGATTCTTCAGCTTCAGCTTTTTTTTGTAAATAATAAGAATAATTCCCGGAATAAGTATAAAAATCGCCTCGGTCAATTTCAATAATTCTATTTGTTACCTTATCCAGAAAATAGCGGTCGTGAGTTATTAATAATAAAGCGCCATTTCTGCGATTTAAATAACTTTGTAACCACTCCACAGAATCAGCATCTAAATGGTTTGTCGGTTCATCCATCAACAACAAATCTGGTTCTGAAAGCAAAGCAGTAGCTAAAGCAATACGCTTGCGATAACCACCAGATAAAGTACCAATCTTGGCATCAAAATTAGTAATTCCTAACTGAGAAAGAATGATTTTGGCATTGGTTTCTACCTCCCAAGCACCAATAATATCCATTCGCTGAGTTACTTCACCCAAACGCGATAATAGCTGATTATCTTGAGGATTTTTAGCTAATTTATCCGAAATTTCTTCGTATTCGCGCACCAACTTCATTTGTTCGCCGCTATCGGCAAAAATCTGTTCTAAAACCGTCAAATTTTCATCCAAATCTGGCTGCTGTGGTAAATATATAACTTTAGCACCAGGATTTACAATTATTTCACCACCATCAATTGGTTCTATCCCAGCAATCATTTTTAACAGCGTAGATTTACCAGAACCATTAGTACCAATTAAACCAACTTTCTCATCAGCACTCAGGCTAAAAGAAGCATCTTTAAGAATTTCCTTAATGCCAAAATCTTTTTTGACAGATTGTAGCGTAATAACACCCATAGGATTTTAGATTCTAAATTTCAGATTTTGGATTTTAATGATACTACTTTAACGAGGTTCCCTCGGTTAGAGCAAATGTCCATGATTTTAGAATTTGGATTATTAAAAAACTATATATAAAGATAGCTCAGGAACTAAAATCAGTACAGTTTTTTCGTAGATAATAAATATAAAGATTAAAGCCGTAACGCACTATTATTTACTAGTGCATTACGGCTTTTAAATATTTAAGGTGCAATGAGAAGAATGAAAATAGTAATACATAGTAATTTCCAAAGTTCAATGCGCCATGCCCAATGCCCTATAATATTTAATCAAATAAATCTAAGGGTAAATGTCCATACATATGATTCATTCCACCTTCAGAACAAGATTGACAAGAAACTAAAACCCCACGATGATGTCCTAAATAGGAATCAATGTAGCACAAGCCATTTTTACCATTTAGTTTAATGTAGACGGGACCTTCAATTGATGGTAAATTGCTTGGTGGTTCGTATCCCAATGCTCTGGAATAGCTTTCCATTGCTTTTATCCCTTCCTCAGTGGTATCAGCAGAAATACCTAGAATTTGATAATCGCAAAGTTTAGCAAGCAAAGTCAAAGCCCGACGGACTGAAATTTTTTGTGATGGCTTCAGTTGAGGTGCTACGTCAACAAAGTCATATCTACTCAATATTTTCTTGGCTTCATCAACCGTAAGTTGGGTTTGGGGTTTGCTTGTCATAAGCGTAACTTGAAATCTACTAGGGGTTTACTTGGCGTTACGGTAGAGTCTCTACTCTACCAAAAATTTACAGTTGGGATTAATCTTGTATGTTACTCAAATTAAATAAAAATGGCACGCTAGAATTGGACTTATCTCCCATCACCAAAACTCTTGGCATTTGAGAACCACCCTGCTTCCAAGCTTCAATAGCTTCTTTTTGCAGTACTAGTTGTCCACCTTGTGCTTTCAAAGTTTCAGCTAAAAGTTTTTGTGCTTCCGCTTTACCTTTAGCCCGGTTAATCTCCGCGATTGCTTCTTGTTCTGCTTCTGCTGCTATGTAAACTGCTCTTTGCGAACGTTGTTCGGCAATTTGCTTTTCTTCAACAGCTCTGGCAAATTCGGGAGAAAAGGTCAAGTCAATGACGCTAGTATCCAAGATAATGATTCCATACTTGTCTAAACGTTCTCCTAGAGCTTCGTCGAAATCAGTTTTTAACTCTTTTCTCTTGGTAATTGCTTCTTCTACCGTTCTTCTAGCTGCTGCTATTTTAAAGGATTCCTGAGTTTGTGGTGCAATTATTTTCGAGACTATATTTTGTAGGCTCCCCTGCTTTCTTCTAATCTCCACAACTTCACTGGCATCAATACGAAAGTTTATCGCAAATTTCGCAGTTAATTCCTGCAAATCTTTGGTAGAACTTTGAGCAGGTATCTCGTATTTTTGTACTGTTACATCATAAACATCCACATTAGAAATTACCGGAGGCTTAAAGTGAATACCTTCTAACAAAGCACCATCTCTAGCTTTTCCTAATACACTCAAAACTCCCGCTTGACCGGGATTAATAATTACAAATGCATTCAGAGCAAAAATAACTAACAATGATAATAATACCCCTGCAAGCGCCGATTGCAATCCACCTAATTGCTGATTTTTCAATTTAATTCTCCTTTTTATGTTACGAATTGCAGTTCTAAATGTAAACTAAAATGCAGTCTTTCACGCTTCAACAAATTAGTTATTTTAAATTCATTAATAACTCTTGAGTGTTAACTTTTGATTATTAACTGTTCGCTGAGTTTAAATATCCTAATTGCAAGTCGCAACATGGTAATATAAGTTCCTAGCATTTACCTAAAATTGTGACTCAAGTACTAAAATCCAATCAGTTGCAAAAACAGCGTAGAAATTCAACACATCCGTTGAAACGCTTGCTTGACTACGGACATGATTATCGCAAAAAAATCTGGCTGGCGGTAGTCTGTTCTATTCTCAATAGGCTATTTGACTTGGCACCTCCAGTATTAATCGGCTTTGCCGTTGATATTGTTGTCAAGCAAGAAAATTCTATCATTGCCAGTTGGGGAATTACAGATATTTTTTGGCAATTTTTAATACTTTCTTTTTTAACGGTTATCGTTTGGGTACTGGAGTCCGTTTTTGAGTATGCTTTAGAAACTCTATGGCGCAATTTAGCCCAAACTATTCAGCACGATTTGCGCTTAAATGCCTATAAGCATTTACAAAATCTAGAATTAGCTTACTTTGAAGAACGCAGTACTGGGGGTTTGATGTCTATCCTTAGCGATGATATCAACCAGCTGGAGCGCTTTTTAGATGTGGGAGCCAATGATATATTGCAAACTGCCACGACTATCATAATTCTTGGCGGTGCATTTTTGATTTTAGCTCCTGATGTGGCATGGATGACTATGTTACCCATTCCGTTTATTCTTTGGGGAACGTTTGCTTATCAAGATTTATTAGAACCACGTTACGCTGATGTTCGCGAAAAACTCAGTTTTCTTAACTCACGTTTGTCAAATAATTTAGGTGGTATTACTACTATTAAAAGTTTTACTGCCGAAGATTATGAAAGTAAACGTTTAGAATCAGAAAGTGAAGCTTATCGCCGCAGTAATAGTAAAGCTATTAGACTTTCTGCTGCCTTTGTTCCTTTAATTAGAATGTTAATTTTAATTGGGTTCACCGCACTATTACTATTTGGTGGTATGTCAGCAGTTAACGGTAATATATCTGTTGGGACTTATAGCGTTTTGGTATTTCTAACTCAGAGATTGCTTTGGCCTTTAACTAGGTTAGGGCATACATTTGATTTATATCAACGAGCAATGGCTTCCACCAATCGCGTAATGAATTTGTTGGATACTCCTATCACTATTAATCCCGGAAATATTGCTTTACCCGTTGAAAAAGTACGCGGTGAAATTAAATTTAATAATATTAGTTTTGCCTACAAAGATAGAGAACCAGTAATCAAAAGCTTATCCTTGGAAATCCCCGCAGGAAAAACAATTGCTATAGTAGGTTCTACAGGTTCTGGAAAAAGCACTTTAGTTAAATTATTGCTGCGACTCTACGAAGTAACTTCCGGACAAATTACCGTCGATAATATTGATTTACAAGATATCAACCTGCAAGATTTACGTCGCTGTATTGGTTTAGTCAGTCAAGACGTATTTTTATTTCACGGTAGCGTAGCCGAGAATATAGCTTACGGAAGCTTCAACGCAAACGATAAAGAAATCATGACAGCCGCTAAAGTTGCAGAAGCTCATGAATTTATTATGCAGCTACCCCAAGGTTATCAGACAATAGTAGGCGAACGCGGACAAAAACTATCCGGGGGTCAGAGACAGAGAATAGCCATAGCAAGAGCAATATTGAAAAATCCCCCTATCTTGATATTAGACGAAGCTACATCAGCAGTAGACAACGAAACCGAAGCAGCAATCGCTCGGTCTCTAGAACGAATCACCGTCGATAGAACCACTATTGCAATAGCTCATCGTCTTTCCACAATTCGTAATTCAGACTGCATATATGTCTTAGAATATGGTGAAATTGTAGAATCCGGAACCCATGAAGAGTTACTAGAACACAACGGAATTTACGCAAGTTTGTGGAGAGTACAGTCTGGATTGAAATCAGTTAACAGTTAACAGTGTTAGCGATAGCGTGTCCCGGAGGGACATACAGCAAACAGCTATTAATTAACTTCGACGAAACACTAATTAAAATATTTGGTTGTGGCGCAGCAGTATAAAATATAGCTAAAATCTGACTTGCTTTTCATACCCAATCCAATCAAGCTAATTAGTTACTTGTTTACTGTTCACTGCATGTCCCTCCGAGACACGCTACGCTAACACTGATAAGTGATACTCGTTCTTTCCGGACATAAAATAACTTGATAGAAACACTATTAGTAGTTATAACAGTGTTTTGAGTTATACAGTTATTTATACTGATGAAGAATAATTATCATCCAAAGCCATTTTGGATTTTATCAGCATTTTTACTTACTTTCGGTAGCAGTATTTTTGTTGGTTTTTTAGCTTCTATATCGATTTCTAAAGCTTATTGGGGATATTATTTCAGCCCTCCTGAACTACCTCAAAAAGTAGAAGATTTCGAGAAAGTTCGCTCAATTACTCCCGTCTCTAGTATCAAAAGAAATAATGGTACCAGAATATTCAAAATTGATACTTCAAGTTCCTGTATCAAAGAGATTCAGTCAGCAACCGAAAATCTTAACAGCAGTTGTGGAACGGGAAAATGCGATACAGAATATTGTGATAGTAGTCGGATTATTCTATCTCTATTTAAAAAAGGAAAACTACCAAAAAAGACTCCCTATATTTCTCCAGAGAAACTAAATTCCTTATATAACTATTTAGAAAAAACTGAACTTTTATATCAAGGAAAACCGGGATACAACGGTGAATTAGAACCAGATGCTGTCACCGGAGATTTAATATCTAAAGGTGATGGAAAACGACTCAAAGGTATAGTCGTTGAAGCTGAAGACAAAAATAAGCAGCCACATTTATTTATAGCAGCTAACGGTGGGCAAATAAGTAACGACCACTATCCATACTACGAATTTTTATTTGAAATTTCTCAAGATAAATCCACTCCTAAATTAATTGCACACAATCGTTTCTTTTATGAAATTGCAGGACTTGAAGGGATTTTAGAATGGCATTTTATTTGGATGCTGCTTGTTATCATTGGGTTTATTCTGAGTATTCCAATTACATTTTTACTAATTCGGATAAAAGCACATTTTAAGCCGAAACAGCAGCAATTACTATTACCACCTAGCAAGGAACAGTTAACAGTGAATAGTGTTAGCGATAGCGTGTCCCGGAGGGACATACAGTGAACAGTTAATATAGGAATCCTGTTTGATATTGTTAGCGTTAGCGTGTCCGTCAGGATATAAAAAATTAGGTATTTTTAGGAGAGGAAAATTGCGGTGTAGATTTATTTCGGGTAATATTGCCGTTGCGTTATGAGGATAGTCTAACGCACCAAAACCCTATTAAAAAGTTTTCTCACTTTAATCTCCAATAAGTTTTTTTCACGTCATATTAATAATTGACAATCCACACTCAACCAGCGAACAGCTGATAACTGTCCCCCTATTCACTATTCCCTATTGCCCAATAAATATGAGATGATTATTTAAATTGCGTATTCAACAATACAATCATGTTTGCTAGCACTCAACCTGAAATCCCTCAACCTAAATGGCTGCATCAGCTAGATAAATTTGTAAAAGCGTATCATCTTGAATTAGCAGCCCTTTCGTGGGGACTTTGGCAGCAAAATGGTAACAGTAATGGTACTATCGGTATTGATTTGCAGCCGAAACCACATTTTGTGTACTGTCCGCAATCTGCAATTGAAAAGTTTAACGACAATGTTGATAATAAACTTCAGGAAATTTTAGGTTTGATAGACAATCATAAACCTGAAGTTGAGGTTTTAATGATAGGTATTGGCAAAGAACAAATCAAGTTAATTTATTTTGAACCGGAAACTCCACCACCGGTTTGTTTTGAACAATTAAATCAAGATGTAGATGGATTAATGGATTTGTTGGAATTGCGAATGAATGAAGAGATAACTGTTAATTGATAAGATTTATAGCTGAATTTGGCATTTTTTAATTACTTTTATCCTTGAGATAAACATAGAATTGCTATGTATTAACACAAGTTTTATACTTATATTTAAATTTTATTATTACTCAATATTATGAAATATTATTCAATCCGGAATTAACCTTCTGTTAACCATCTTTAATCTCAGGCATACTAATATAACTTTAGTATCCTTTAGACTAAATATTACACAAAACTGAATTACCAAAGTAATCTGTATAACAATTAATTCATCTATGTGTCGGATAGGATGTTGCTGTTAATGCTTACGTTTAAATTTATCACAGATTCTGGAGAAAAACAGGAGTGGATGAACAACTTCAAAAGTTGATTGAAGAAATACGTTCTTATAAAGAAGGTACCCCACAAAGGCAAAAAGCTTTAAATAAGTTACTGATAGTTGTACAACATTTTCCTGGAATCAAAAAAGATGGTCATCAGGATTATCTAGAAGCTTTAAATAAAACTTGGGAATGGTTTTGTCGGAGTATTGATAAGTTTGATAATTCCAAAGTAGTTGCTAGTGAATCTTTACAAATCAGTTTAACTAGATGGATTAACGGTTATCTAAAATGGCGTATCAAAGATTTATATGTTTCTGATAGTAATTATATTATTAGTTTAGACCAGCCAATTGGTAATGATGAAGGTAGCAAAGTTACTAAGCTAGATATCTTAGCTGACTCCAAGGGTGAGGGTGTTAGCTTAGACCTGCTGGATATCAAAATTGCGGAAATTCAGAAATACGAACAGAAAACCTGGGGTGAAAGAATTACTAAACTTATCGAGCAAGATACAAATAACGAGTTAAAACGTCGTTGTATCCGTAATAACGCGGAGTGTAACTGCCAATTATTAGCACAAAGGTTATTATTAGCAAAACCTTCTCATAAAATTGCCGATATAGCCAGAGAATTAAATGTAAGCAATCAAACCATATATTCTCACTGGAAAAAAAAGTGCTTACCTTTACTCAAAGAAATTGGAATCAAGACCAAGGATTGATTAATGAACGGTACCCAACAAGATTATTTACAAGTTCCTTTAGGGAAAGATGCTCATCGAAAAGCTGAAGAATTCGCAGCAGAGCAAGATTCTGTTGATAAAGGCAAACAAGTTTATTTAAATACTTTAGCAGTTTATGCTGTTAATAATTATCTTAAATGGTTGAGTGTAGAAACAGCGTTACATAAAAGCGATAGCTGGAATTGGGATACGAGAACGTTTTTCGACATTGCTGATTTGATGTTACCGTCGGTTGGTAGAATAGAATGCCGTCCGGTATTACCTGGTGAAGAAGCTGTGGTGTTACCCCAAGAAGTAACCCGAGAACGAGTTGGTTATGTAGGTGTTCGGTTTAACAAACAGTTAGATTTCGTGGAAATATTAGGTTTTATTCCAGCAAGAGCAATTATTGGTAATTCAGAAATTATTGAAATTAATCGGTTTGAATCTATTGATATTCTTATAGATATTATCAATCGACGCAAAATGAAGGTCAATTTGTGTCAATGGTTGGAAGGAATGTTTAATCAAGATTGGGAGTCCCCAGAATTAGTTTTAGCTGGTAATTTCAGAGGAAATAATAGCAGAAGTGCAGCGACTGTGACTCGTCAAGATAAAAATTATCAAACAAGTTCTGTTAGTCGTGCCAAAATAGTCGATGTAGGCAAACAGATAATTCTGTTAATGGAATTAACACCTACAAATAGCGCAGTTTTTGATATTCGTTTGCGGGTTTATCCAGCAGAAAATACGCTGCATTTACCTGAAGATTTGCAACTGACTATTTTCGATGAATCGGGAAATGCTTGTATGAATACTCAATCTGAAACCGCTAATGATTGGATGCAGCTAGAATTTGATTGTCAGCATGAAGAAAAATTTAGCCTGGAGTTGAAATTGGGAGAAACAAGTATTATCGAAGAGTTTATTGTTTAAATAAATACTTTATATTTTACGAAATGTTTAAAGCTAAATCAATATTTTTTGAAATAGCTTTATTCTCAATCTTAGATAGAGTGGAGGCTAAATTATGCGGATATCTAAGAAAATTAATCAGTAAATAAATGAGCTTGGTGCGGGGATGTTCTTCGTACCAAATTTTAGAAAAACAAGATTATTATATTTGAGTAGAAAAAGATATTAGAAGAAGAACTAATTATAAAATTAATGTATTTAGATTTTAAAGCTAATAACTTATTCTTTAACCTCAAATTAAATGAAATTCAAATAAGTTCAAAAATAAATAAATAAAAAGATATCAAATATAAGATGAGGAGAATAATTGAATATTATGACAATTGTCAAATTAAAAATCAGGGAAAGTAAAGCAGGATTTCAGGTAGATTTGACTGCTAAACAGCTAGATATTGAAACAGAGGGATTTTTACCTCCGCTACCTCCTAAATTAGAATCATCTTTTAATAATTGGCAACTAGCTTATCGTCAAATTGATGCGGTACGTTCTGTATTTACTTCACGTCAAGTACGTTTGACTCCTAAAAGTGTAACGAAGTATTCTAGTGCAGAATATACAAATACAGTTAAACAGTCATTAAATGAATGGCTGAACTGTGGAAATAGTACTTGGTTACCAGTACGCGATAAACTCATTTATATTGCTCAACAATTAAATTATACAGATGAAGAAGTTCGTATTATAGTGGATGCAAAGGATGTCAATTTACGCCGTCTTCCTTGGCAAGAATGGAATCTATTTGAAGAATACTATCCACAGGTAGAAATTGCTCTCAGTTCTACGAAAAATACACATAAAACCACAAAATATACGCTTCCTCAGAGTCAAAAAATTCGAGTTTTAGTTGCTGTTGGTAGAAGCGACGGTATTAACACTAAAGATGATTTAGAAGTAATTAAAGAATTAGAGCAACATGGTGCAGAAGTTGTTTGTTTAATGCAACCGAATCGTAAAGAATTATGTAATGCCTTGTGGAACGAGCAAGGATATCATATTTTCATATTTACAGGGCATAGTGGAAGTAAAGAAGATGGTCAAATTGGTTGGATTGAACTCAATGATGAAGATAATTTAAGTATTGAGGAATTCAAAGAAGCTTTAAAGCAAGCTATTAATAAAGGATTGCAGCTAGCAATTTTTAATTCTTGCGATGGATTGGGGTTAGCAAATCAATTAGCACAACTGCATATACCTCGTTGTATTGTGATGAGAGAACCCGTACCAGATAGAGTTGCAGTCGAGTTTTTAAAGCACTTTTTTAAAGAATTTACTCGCAATCAATCGCTTTCCAAAGCTTTGAATAGAGCTAGAAAAAGATTAGAGCATTTTAATTTAGATTATCCCGGTGCAATTTGGCTTCCTACGATTTGTATTGCACCTAATGTGAAATCTTTGACTTGGAAATCGCTTAATCCTAACCATGTCGATTTTAACAAAATTGATGAAAACAAAGAAAACAAAGATGAGTCCAGCAAGCGTAAAAATAAATATATCAAACCAATTATATTAGCTGTTTTACTTATTGGAGGTATTTACGCTTTGTTAGCTTGGAATTTATCTGCTAAGCTCAAAAAAATTCAAGATAAACTAGTAGTTATATCTGGTGCAAAATCAACGTTTACAGAAGCAGAATCAGAAAGCATTCCTTCAGGAACGTTTCGCTATGGAGGAAGCACTAGTTGGGTTCCTATTAGTAGCAAAGCTGAAAGAATATTGGAAATGCGTTACTCACAATTTCAACTTGATTACATCAGCCCAAAAGTAGCAAATTTTGGCTCCGGGACTGGAATAAAAATGCTTTTGGATGAAGAATTAGATTTTGTATTATCTTCTCGTAAAGCTACACAGATAGAAAGAGAAGCCGCAAAAAAACAAGGTTTTATTTTAGGTGAAATACCTGTAGCTATCGATGCGATTGCAATAGCAGTACATCCTAGTTTGAAAGTCAATGAATTAACGTTAACCGAACTTGAAAATATTTATACTGGCAAGATTCGTAACTGGAAAAATTTAGGAGGAGAAGATTTAGAGATAATACCAATATCTCGAAGTCAAGAAGCTGGAGGAACTGTAGAATACTTTTACCAATATATTTTAAGAGGTAAAGAATTTGATAAACAAAACGTTAAAATCGTTTCCAATACGACTCAAGGTGTACGTCAGGTAGCAAAAAATAAAGGAGCGATTTACTATGCTTCTGCTTCAGAAATTGTTAATCAATGTAGCGTAAAAACTTTGAACATAGGAAACACAAGGAATAGTATGGTTACTCTTTACAAACAACCGTGGATTCCTTATCCTGATTGCGAACAAAATCCAAACAAGGTTAATGTGGATAAACTATCCAGTCACGATGAATATCCTATTACTAGAAAACTGTATGTAATTTATAAAAAAGATACTGTTGCGATAGATGAACCAGATTTACAACCTGACTTAAATTCTATAAAAAAAGCGGCTCAAGCAGCTAAAGCTTACGCTAATTGGCTAAAATCAAGTGAAGGGAAAAAATTAGTTGAAAAAGCTGGATTTGCTTCAATTAATTAAAAGAACAATTTTAGCTTTATCTCTTTTATTATTCCCTATTCACTACTCTCTATTTATTCATAGCAATTTCAACCTGATTTTTCTTCATTTCCTTTTCTAATCGAAAAGAACTGAAAAATTGATTAGCATCTCCAGCTTTATAGTTAGAAATATCCAAAAGATATAATCTTTGTTTTACTAAGAATAAACGACTTTTAGCGACTGTTTTCTCCTCGCCATTTTGATATTCTACTTCTATACCCCGATACTTCGCTAATGTAACGTTTTGTTGATTTAGTAATCTTATATCGCTACCTAAGAAATCCTTCAAAAAATCATCATATATCTTATCAAGCGATACATTAGTCAAATCACTATTGTAATCAATATAGCCAACTATATACGAGCTTTTCTTCGTATCCGCATGATAAATGTTTATTGAATAATCTTCACTTTCAGAATTCAAATTAGTTACAGACTTACTAGGTAGAAAAATCGAAAAATTACCTTCGTCTGAATAAAACTGTTTCCATCCAGAAGTAGCAACAAAAGAATTATCAGTATCAACTTGAGTAAACAGTGTTTTGATTTTCCTCTTCACTGCAATTTGTTGAGAAGAGAAAGTAATTGCTGTGTTAAATCCTGAAGTAGATGTTATCATTACGCCTAATCCAAGCATTACAACGCTTATGCTTACTGATAACTTGTTCATCCTGATGTCTCCTGTGGTACTGGAAAAATGCTTGGTTACAAACCTTTATACAGCTAAAATCAAGTTAAATCACTACGATTATTTTAAGTAAGAAAATAAATTTAATTTTAGTCTTAATTTTAATCTTTATTTTTGTTTTGATTGATACATAGTGACTGAAAAAAATCTTACAAAAAAGATTAGTATTGAACTATTTAAAACTTCTAAGGCTGGTTAAAAGAATAATTAGAGAATATTTTATACAAATCTTGATATCTTGACAAAAAGCCCTCAGAATATAAATCTGGGGGCTGAGATTAATAAATTTATTTTTTGAGCTACGAAGTTGTTGAACCCGGTTTGTAAGGCTTTGTTTACATAATTTATATAGCCGCACTCTTCCAAAGTGTCGGATAAATATTTGTTCACATTCTGCTGTTCCTGTTTAGTTACCTATTGGATTTTTCAACCAATTTAATATAAGAATATTGATTGAAATCCTATATTTATTATCTATCTTTAGGCTAGAATTACTATTCCTTATTCCCCGTTCTTTTCTCAGTCAATTAATCAATAAATCCTTCTTCCCTAGCTCGAATATGAGTTATGACTCGAAGATTTTTACCTTGATGCTTCAATTCTTCGATATTCATATCTAACTGTTCTTGCAGTTTATACCAATAGTGACGCACCATTCGTTCGGAAACACAAATATGTGCAGCAATTGCTTTATCTTGTAGCCCCTCTTCAAAAGCTAGATTAAGCAGTCTTAACCATTCTGGTTTCAATTCCAATCCAGAGTTGATTGCTTTGATATCTTTGGTATGAGTCTCTCCTTGTAAAGTCCATCTGATTCTATTCAATATTTCCTTACCAGAAAGAGATTTATCTGCGACTACAAAACCCGAAGAATGATTGTCTATTAGCGATTTAATTCTTACTAAAGTATTGATATAGGTACTTTGTACAAGAATATTGATTTGAGGATTATTAGTTAGTAACTCTTTGAGAAGCTGGATACCATTATTAATTTGGGTTGTTCCTCCAATATTCTGAGCAACGCAAATATCCGTAATAACCAACTCTGGTTTGATTATCGCAATTTGATGTAAAGCGCTTTCTACAGTTGTAGCAGCATAAATCTTAGCATTCGGATAATTAGAACGTAATATTTTTACCGTTCCACTCAAAAACATTTCGTAGCTGTCAATCAATAAAATTTTAGGGGATAGTTTAGGGGATAGTTTAGGGGACACTCTTTGTTGCAAATCTTGGCTCATTATTAGTTCCTCAAAATTATATAGTTTGTCTACCGGAGTCTTGTTTTAGATAAGAATACAAGTATGTATTTGTATCCAACCAGTAATAGCAATTAAGAAAAACACTGACCTGAGTTCATAAATAATGACGCATTCTCAAAGCTTGAAACGCAATAGTAATCAAGCATTTAGAGTATTTTACTGATAACGCGCTTTCTTTTATATCAAGCGAGCAAGATACTTTGACAATCAACTGAACTCATATCTTGAAAATGATAAATAACTTACAAATTACCTCCTATATTAAATTATTTTTTGTTTAGCCTCGTCAAAACTCTGCTCCTAGCCTAATATAACTCCGTAATCATACTGTATCTAGCTACATATGAAACATTATACATAAAAATTCAGCATAACTCCGAAAAACTCCTTTATTATAAACACTGAAAAACGCGAGTAAAAGTTCCTGCTTTACCCGCGTAGTAATTTATGGTTTATTATTTTTGATTAAACAGACTCACCATGCAAAGAAAATTAGAATTGATATCCAAGTCCAACACTGAAACGTGGGTCTGTATCATCATCTAGAGGAACGTTTAAATCTCCAAAAACTACTACATTCTGAACGAGTTCTGTTTCAGCACCAGCGTTCAAAAATGCCGCAGAATCACCTTCACCAAAAACTAAACCAGCACCAGCATAAGCATTTGCTTTTTCGCTGATAGGTAAATCATATGTAACTGCTGGTGAGAATAAAGTAACAGTGTCACCACTACCATCAATGACATTTACGCTACCTCGAACGGAGATTGGTAACTGACGAACATCATATCTTCCGTAAACGTTAACACTAGTTGCTCCATTTCCAGTCTGGAAACTACCACCAGCGTAATGACCTTCCAAACCTTTTTTGGTTTGAGCGTTTGCAGACAATGCAGATACGAAAGTCAAAACACAAGCAATTGCGGATACAGCGGAAACTTTTGCAGCAGACTTGATAAACTGACGCATAATCTATACTAGGTATAATTTTTGTCTACAGGCATAATTTTTTCGGATATCAAAAGAATTGAGCAATCACCTTGCTACAAGAGTTTTTTACTCCGAGTATGTAGAATCTTAGCTCAGTGTTTTCGCTAAAACTAGTATGAAAAATTACTTATATTAAATATTCTTTATAGCTCTTAATCCTAATCAGAAAAGATGGCAATGTATTATATAAAACCTTCACTATTTCTTTAAACTCCGAATTACTCCGAATTACGTGTAAACTCGAAATTAAAAGGTAGAATATAACTGCGACATCACAATTTTTAGCAAAATGTTCCCAAGCGATTTTTTGACTGAAATGGCGCATAATCATGAACTTTCTCGGGACCAGGAGGAAGTTTTTTTACTGCGAATGGGTAAAGGTTTAAGCTATGAAGAAATAGCCTCGGAATTATCTACTTCTGCGGATGCTTGTCTAAAAAGGATGGGTCAAGTTTATAAGAAGTTCAATGTTAGCGGTAGTAGTAGAGGTAAAGAAAATCGACTGAGAATTTTCTTAAGCAGTCAGTGGGAACAACTTAAAGCTGGAAAAGCATCCGAAATTAATGCTGACAAGTCACTGGTAAATAGTCAGGAAGAAAATACAGCTTCTGGAACACTTGTAGAAAGTCAACTATCTTCTATAGTGCAAAACTTACCTGCAAGAGAATATACAACTTTTGTGGGACGTTCTCGCGAAATAGCTCGATTGACGGAGGTTCTGAGCTACAAACATTCGGCTCATCTAATTAGTGTAGATGGTATTGGTGGGGTAGGTAAAACTACTTTGGTGGTAGAAGTTGCTTACCGCTGTTTAGAAGCAAGTTTGAATACCATTACAAACACAGATACTGCAAATTTACCGACTTTTGAAGCAATCATCTTTACATCTGCCAAGCAAAATCATCTTACCTCTATTGGACTTTTACCTCGACTGATTTATCAACGTACTTTAAGGGATATATGTCGAGAAATCGCTCGTATTTTTGAGTTCGTGGAAATCCACAATTTACCTTTACAAGAACAAATCGGAGTCATTCGTCATAAACTTTCCCAGACTAGGACTTTGTTGATTGTTGATAATTTAGAAACTATTGAAGATAAGCAAGACGTTCTTTCTTTTCTTTACGATTTACCACCGACGGTAAAGGTTGTTATTACTACCCGAGAACAAACCTTATTTGTACCGGTACGTCTTAATTCTTTATCTAGAGAACATGGTTTACGGCTGATTCAACATGAAGCGAAAGAGAAAGATATTGATTTAACCAACACAGAATCGCAGCAGCTATACGAAGCACTAAGCGGAGTTCCAGCAGCTATGATTTACGCTATCGGACAGATGGCTGCTGGTTATTTATTTGAAGACGTGCTGCAATTAATTAAACGTCCTGAAGGTGATATTGCTCGTTTTTGCTTTACTGCTTCAATAAATCCGATAAGAAATTCATCACCTCACTATTTATTAATGGCTTTGACTCTGTTCGTAAAACCGGTAACCAGAGAAACTTTAGCCAGTGTCGCTTTTGAGAAACCAGACCCGATTATAGTATCGCCTGGATTGGTTAAATTACAGCAGCTTTCCTTAATTAACCAGAAACAAGGACGTTATAGTTTAGCAGCTTTAACCCGCGAATATGCATGGGCTGAGTTGGTCACAAATCCTGAATTTGCTCAAGAATTACGTCAGCGCTGGGTTAATTGGTATCTCAAATTTTCTGAATCATTTGCAGATAAAGATTTAAAAGAATGGCATTTAAGCTATGAATACTTAGAAGTTGAATGGGAAAATTTGCAAGCAGTATTAGAATGGTGCATTTCTGAAGGTCGATATTCTGATGTGAAAATTTTGTGGTTTCGCATTAAAGGTTACTTACAAATACGTGGATATTGGGATGAAGTGTTGGGATGGAGTGCTTGGTTAATCGAAGCTGCAAAACTGTCTGGGGATTGGATTATAGCATTAGAGGCAATGTGCGATCGCGCATGGACTTTAGTCAGAATGCGACAGTTAGAGCAGTTGCAAGAAGCACAAGTATTGTTACAAGAAGCATGGGATTTACGTCAGCATCAAACCCTAAATTTTCAGTTGGAATTAGCTGCCAACATGGTGATTTTGCACGTTCATCTTTCACAGTTACAGCAAGCAAGGGAATGGTTAACGATAAAGGAACAGCTTTTGCAACAAGCTAATCTTGATGAGTGGGAATATAAAGAGCAGCAAGTTCAGAATTTATATTATCAAGGACAGATATCTTATCGAGAAGAAGATTATCAGCAAGCAAAAACTACATTTGAGCAAGCATTAATTCAAGCACAAGAAATAAAATGGCAAAAAGCAACAGCAGCTATTAATAATTGGTTAGCAGATATTGCATTATTAAATGGTGATTTAGCAGAAGCACGCAGGTTATTAGAATTTAGCCTACCAATGGCACAAAGACACAAAGATAAGCGAGTTATTGCTTTTCATAAAGCGACATTTGCTAAGTTAGAAAAAACTTGTGGAAATGGATTTCAAGCTCATCGTTTAGCAAAAGAAGCAGCAGAAAGTTTTGAAAGTTTGAAAATGGTTGCAGAAGCTGAAGAAATGTATGCTTTACTTGCAAATTAATATAATGGGAATTGCGGAAATTGCGGTCTTGGGGTCTACCCAAGTAGAGCAAATTTCCAAGACAGGGCATTGGGAATTGGGAATTGGTCATTGAATATTTTAAAATTACATTAGCAATTTCATATTTATTCATTATCAATTACCCATTACCAATTACCGATTACCAATTACCAATTACCTAATAAAGCATTATTATTAATCGGTAAATCAGCGCAAGCAGCAGGGTTGTTATCTACAGGAATATCAGCACAAGCAGCACGTAGTAATATATTGTCCGCAAGACTTAATCCAAAAGATTCTTCAAACAAAACTTTTGTTGTACCAAAAGCTTGTTCGTATATTAGATGCGTTTCCTCATTTTGTTCTTGCTCAACAGCGGAGCAATGATTTAACAAATAACCAAACAAGAAATCACAATCTTGGATGTATTTGAGTAAGTTAACTTCAATATGAGCGTGCCAAACTGCATCTATTTCTTGAGTTGGAACTAGTATTTTAGCAGGATAAAAAGATTTCAGACACAAGAACAATTTGTAACGGTTAATTGCTAGTTGCGTTTTTTCGGTTGTCCATCCTTTAGAGGACATAAGTTTATATGCAACCGTCTGTAGATTTAGGTGATTTAACTTATCCCAGAATGCGACAATCTTCATTTTTCTAATTAATTCTAAACTATATGATTAGAGGATTTTTTTGTAAAAGTTGTCCTCTATTTATTCATCAGTACATTCCAAGCGTTTTTACGAAAAATCAAGTATTTATTTTTACTTTTCTTGGAATAAAATAGTAAAATTACCTGTTAACAACTGATTTAATATTATTCCTTGAACTATTCTTCATCAGCCCTGATAAACCCGATTTATTTGTAATTTAGCAATGAAATAATAATGCTTTCACGACTATAAACCGAGAGTATAATCATTGCTGCGAGATATTCGTAAAATTCAATTTTTTGTCTCACTTCACAGGTAAATGAATTACAGGTATTTTTTCGACAGAATAATTTTGAGCATTACTTCTCTGTACTTTCAAACAGAACACTTTTTGTAAAAAAATTAAATCTTGTTTAAAAAAAGGGTAAATCTGTTAAATAGCTAAAAATTAGCCTTTCAGTAAACAAAATTTTTTCATAAATTTGCAGTGACAGACTGATTAAGTACTATAGGGACTGCTTAAAAATTTGTTTTAACCATATCCCTGTGTTGTTTGAACTGCGGATTAATTACAACTACAGTTTGAAAGACTCGTATTACGTATTTTCCCTCACTTGTTAATTTTTAGTATATCGAGGGAACTCTATTACTAAATAACTTCTTGCATCATTCTTATTCAAAAGATTGACAGTTAAGTAAATTGACTAACATATTTATTTTTATGAAGAACTCAAAATTCAAAAATCATCAGAAAATTTCTATTTTTATCTCGGTTTTAGCAGCTTTATTTCTGAGTGCTTGCGATAATAATGGTAATTCCCAGGAAGGGTTTGAAGTTAAATTCTTAGTAGGAAGCGCTTTAAAAGAATTTTGCAATCAAGCCGCAGAACAATTTAACGCTACAAAACCCAAACTAGAGAACGGTAAAGCTTTCTATCTTAACTGCGAAGCAAAGGGTAGTGGGGATGTGGTTAAAGAAATGACTTCTTTATCCAATCAACTCAAAACTGGAACTCTACAACCAGATGATGCGAAGTTTCCAACATTAGTTTCCGTAGATGGAGAAATTTATCATTCTCAGCTACTTTATCAATTCAATCAAATCTTCCCCGGACAAAATTATATTCCCGAAATTACTGATGCACCCTTAATTGCAAATAGTCCGATGGTGTTTATGGCTCCTGCTGACGTTGCTGCTGGATTACGCAAGCAGGAAGACCTGTACAAAACATTGGTAACAGCAAAAAATCACAAAGAACTTGATTCAAACAGTCCTCAGTTACCGATTAACTTCGTTCACACTGCTCCTACCCGCTCTAACTCCGGTTTACAAACCTTAGTAGCGCAATTTTCCAGCGTCTCCGGGAAACGACCGGAGCAATTGACAGCAGCAGACGTACAACAATATCAGAATCAAATTCAAAAAATTCAAAGTAAAGTGACTCGTTATGGAGCTTCTACAAATACTTTGGCTGCTGACATGGTGAAAAACGGTTCATTTTGGGCTTCAATTGGTTCTGTATATGAGTCATCCGTAATTCAAGCCAATTCCAACTTACAAGCGGGTCAAACTCGTTATGAAGCGATTTACCCCACAGCCACATTCACATCAAACATGCGAGCAATTTTACCTAGCGGAACCTGGGTAAATGCAGATGAAAAAGCTGCTGCCCAAAAGATAATAGAATATTTAAGAACTCCTCAAGCTCAGAAAATTGCCACAGAATTAGGATTAAGACCTGGTGTACCGGGAATAGAACTAGGTGCAAAATTTACTCCACAATTCGGGGTTACACCAGACGTAAAATACGATTCCTTACGTCCCCCACAACCGCAAATAGTCGCAGCAATGCTCAAATCCTGGCAAGAATTTGCGAAAAAACCTTCACAGGTAGTTGTAGTAGTGGATTCTTCCGGTTCGATGTCGGGGAATAAATTACCTGCAGTCCAAAATACCTTACGTAACTACATCCAAAGTTTGGGACCAAAAGAGCAAATCGCGATAATCGACTTTGATAGTGATATTCGTCCTCCGGTAAAAGTTAACGGTAGTCCGCAGGGACAAGCAAGTGGAATGCAATTTATCGGAAACTTACGAGCTGATGGTGGAACACGACTATACGATTCTGCATTACAAGCACGTAACTGGCTAGAAAAAAATCTTCGTAAAGATGCAATAAACGCTGTAGTTATACTCACCGACGGTGATGACTCCGGTTCCGACATTAATTTACAACAGCTAAGTCAAGAATTGGAAAAAAGCAACTTCAACAGCGATAAACGTATAGCCTTCTTCACAGTAGGTTATGGAAACGAAGGAGAATTTAACCCCAAAGTACTCAAACAAATAGCCGAACTCAACGGAGGTTATTACCGCAAAGGAGACCCCGAAACCATTTCTACATTAATGGCAGATTTACAAGTGGAGTTTTAAGAAAGTTAGGAGTTAAGAGTTAGGAGTTAGGAATTAAAAGTTTAATAATTATTTATTTCTCCTTCTCTCCTTGTCCCCTTGTCTCCTCCTCTCCCCCCTCTTCCCCCTCTAAATTTAAATAAAATGAAACTAGCAAACCCCCTTTATTATCCAATCGCAGTTTTAGCCGGTGGTGTTGTTCTGGTCGCAGGTATTCGCTTTATCGGACTACCTAATTTAGTTGCTTTACCAGCAGCCGCAATAGTAGCTACAGGTGGTGCTGCTGCAATAAAATCTAGAGAACCAGACGCTCAAAAAATTGCTCAGCAACAGATAGAAAAAGAATTACAAACATTACGAACTTCGGCTCAAAATTTAGCAGAGAAAGCTGAAACACTACGTCAAGAAGCTAATCAGTTATTAAGTCGCGGCTCCTTTGAGATGGATTTATTAGTAGCAGTTCAAGGAGCTTGTCAAAGAGCGATTGAACTACCAATTAAAATTGACGAATTGGGTAGAAGAATTCACGGTGCTAATTCTTTATTATCAGTCAGCGATTTACAACAGCAATTACAAGAAGTAGAAAACAAACGTGCTTCATCTTCCGGAATTGCACGTCAACATTTAGACGAACTTAACAACAGTTTGCAGCGCAATATTCAGCTAGCAAAAGAAGGACAAAACGCTCGTACCGCTCAAATGACCAGCCTCTATACTTTAATTCAAGATTCCGCTGGAGTATTGCAACAAATTCAGAATAAATTGCGTACTGCTGATTTAACAGATATGCAGCAAATCAATGAATTACAAGCTTCTACAGATGAACTTACTAGCTTACAAGATAACTTTGCTTTTCTGGTTAGGAAATAAATTATATTGAATTATTTAGCCGTTAAAACCGTATACAAACAAACGAAACCCAACTTTATAGCTCATGAATTGGCGATTACATTTATTTTCATTCAAGTTTTAATTAATAAACATGAAAAATACTAATTCTAATCTCAAAAATCGTACTTTTACTTCTGCTGGTATTATTCTCGCAGCATTAGGTTTAGCTTATGCTCCCATTCCAGGTTTACAGCAAACAGTTGTGATTGTCAGCGGAACAGAATTAAAAGCACCACTCGAACAATTAGAAGCGAAATTTGAACAAGAAAATCCCAATATAAAAATAGAACTTAAATTTCAAGGCTCTCAAGATATAGTTAATAAATTTATTGACCAAAAAAACGAATTCAATCCTACTATATTAATCCCAGCTTCTGGAGAACTCCTTGATGAATTAAATCAACGCTATCAAGCACAAAATAATAACGAAGCTTTTTATAACGAACCTCAGCCAATTGCAAAAACCTTACTTGTAGCCATAGCTTGGCAGGAAAGAGGTAACGTTCTTTTCCCCAACAACAACTTTTCTTGGCAGCGAGTAGAACAAGCAATGCAATCCAATAGCTGGGAAGCAGTGGGAGGACAAAAAAATTGGGGTAGCTTCGATTTTTTAATTACAAACCCCACTCGTTCCAATAGCGCTCAAGCCACCTTAAGTTTATGGGCAATTTCAAAATTAAATTCTAGCAATCCCAACAATATTAATTACAATAATCCTCAAATTACATCTTTATTTAGTACGGTTAAAAAATCAATTTATCAACCACCGCGTTCAACAGACATTCTTTTACAGGAATTTATTGCTCGTGGTCAAAACGATGCTGATGTCGCAACAGTTTATGAAAGCATCGCGCTGTCTCGCTGGAAACAATCAATGCAAAATCAAGATAAACCCTATCAAATTTATTATTTGAATCCCACAATAGAAACAGTTGCCACCGCTGCAATAGTTCGTCAAAACGTTGACAGTGGAACCGCAAAAGCAGGTCAAAAATTTGTTGATTTCCTAACTCAGCCAGAACAACAAAAAGTATTTGTACAATACGGTTTTCGACCGACAAATAATAGCGTTGATTTGAAATCTGTTCCTAACAGTCCTTGGAATCAAAATATTCCCGGTTCGCAAATCAACCCATCAACAAAAACATTACCAGCACCAAATCAAAAAGCAATCGGAGAAATTCAAAGATTGTGGCAACGAGCTAATTAAAATTAGTTATTCTCTTCCCGACTTTGTGATTACCTACAAATTTTCGGGAATTTTCAGGCATCCCAAAGCCGCAATCTTATTTTAACAATTTTACCTTTTGTAACCAATATTTCATATCAATTCAGTATTTTACGCAATTTTTCTGGTTTAAATCCCGGTATTTAAATATTTAATAAAATCCAATCTCATAGCTATTTTTATTCATTGATGATGTTATAAATGACATGATATAAAATCATCAATTATTAAATTAGTTTAGTTTGAATAATGAGAATAAAATCTAATTCAGTTGCTTCTACTTCAAATAATCCTATCTTGCAAAAACTGGTTTTAAGCTTATTTATAGCCACCACATTTGTATGTAGCTTTGCAAATAAATCATTTGCTGCAAACTTTAATTATAATTCCGGTGAATTAGAGATTTTCAATACTGAATTTAATAGCTCTGAAGGTTGGTCATTGGAAGGTACAAAAATCGATAACGGTACGATTTCAGGTACATCTGACTGGGGGAAAGCATCTTATTCTATCTCCCCAGTCAATTTAGATAATGGTGATATTTTCCTTTATTGGAGTGGTATTTTCCCCAAGGTTGCAAAAACAGAACGCGATAAATATTATATTGGTTTACAATATTCCGATAACGATGCAGTAGAGTATAACGGTAGTTTAGTTGATGAAAATTCCGAATTAAAAATGGCGATTCGACCTCAAGATAAGTCGAATAAAGGGAATAGTTATAACAAAATTTATATAGATGCTGATTTCGACCCAGTTAATAAGCTTTCTCCTAAAACACAGGTAGAAACTCCTGATATTCAACCATTGGAAACCACAGATTTTCGTTTAAAAGTTAGTAAAGTAGACGAAACCATGTATGAAGCTTCTTCCTTTTATTGGAATGGTATTGACTGGGAATTAATGGGTGCTAAAGAAGGGTATAATGCCCCATTAGAAATCCAATCATCAGACTGGTTGAATCTGAAAGGCGAGATTGAATCTACAGTTACTTTTGAAGCGGTTAATTTTGTATTTCGCAAACCTGGATCGGCGATTACAGCCGTTGCAGTGACTCAAGTACAAGGAAATAACTTAGCGAAAGTTCCCGAACCTTCCACTATTTTAGGTTTACCTCTGATTTTGGCACTTGGAGGGGGATTTAAGCGAAGAAGGAAAAGGGTTAGAGGGGAGAGAAATTTTGCTTGCATCCCCAACAATATAAATTTATAAGAATGATGTTTTAAGTTAAATTTAATCACTGTAGGGTGCTGTGACGGTTACAAATAATCATCTTTTCACAACGATAAAATTGATATCACCGTCACGCACCAATTAATCAACTAAAAGTAGCTTCACTGAATATAAAATTTCATGACTGTAGGGTGCTGTGACGGTTACAAATAACCATCTTTTCACAACGATAAAATAGATATTACCGTCACGCACCAATTAATGTAGATTCGAGTGGTGCGTCACGGCAATATTTAATTATTTAATTTTCCCCAAAATTATTCAAGCCGTGACAGCACCCTACGAAGAATATTTCTTCCCCCTCTCTTCCTAACTACACCGTCACAGGTTTATTCGCAACTTTTTTAATCGGTTTAGCAACCATTTTCATTCCTCCGGGTGCTGCTAATGTTAAACCCCGTCTAACCGGTTTCAGAGGACGTTTATCGATTCTTGATACTTCATATTGCGATAAAATTGTCGCTAAAATCAACTTCATTTCATACATTGCAAAAGCTAACCCGATACACCGACGATTTCCACCACCGAAGGGGAAGAATTCGTATGGTGAAAATTGCCTTTCTAAAAATCTTTCTGGTTTAAATTGCTTTGGTTCCGGGTAAACTTCTTCGCGGTAATGTGCTAAATAAATACTGGGAATTATCCAAGTTCCTTGTGGTAATTTATAGCCATCAATCTCCATGGTCTTCGATACAATTCTAGGAGTAGCACTCGGAACGATGGGATAAATACGCAAAGTTTCTTGACAAACTGCTGTCAAATAGGGGAGCTTAGCAACTGCATTCGGTTCTGGATTTTCACCTAAATCATTTAATTCCTGAAGTAATTTTTCGCGTACTTCTGGTAAATAATCAACCCAGTAAAAAGCCCAAGTCAAAGCAGAAGCAGTAGTTTCATGTCCTGCAAATAGCAGCGTCATTAATTCGTCGCGCAATTCCTGATTTGACATTATTCCACCATCTTCATAGCGTGCAGACATCATTAAACTTAAAATATCCTCACGGTTTTGATTGGATTCAGTACGACGTTGCTCGATTAAATCATAAATTAAATCATCAATTTGCTTACGTAAGTACAAAACTCTACCCCAAGGACTCCACCTACTCCAATCCTTTTGCAAAATCGGGAAAAACATACCAGCAGACAACAAAGGAGAACTCAAAAAATCCAATAGCAAAGAAATTTTTACGCGAATTTCTTCTAAACGATTTCCTTCATCTAAGCCAAAAACCGCTCGTAAAATTACGCTTAAGGTAATTTCCTGCATCGATTCGCGGATATTGAAAGATTGTCCTGTCTTCCATTCATCACTAACTTGCTCCGCAATTTCACGCATAGTCATACCATAAGCCCGCATTCTATCCCCATGAAAAGGAGGAGCCAACAATTTACGCTGACGTTGGTGACGATTACCATGTAGTAACAACACAGAATTATCCCCAACCAGAAACTTGAGAATCCGACTTCCCTTACCAGTTTCCAGAGAATTACTATCAGCCGTAAAAATCTGTTCCAGCGCTTTGGGTTGACCAAAATAAACCGTACTACTACCATCCTTTTGCGGAAGATAAAAGGTATCCCCATAAGTTTGAGCGTTTTGTTCGAGGTATTCAAAAGGTTGAAACACAAACTTCATCCGTCTTATGAATTTAGGCATTTCAACCACTGGTGGCAGGTTGTAAGTAGATATCATAATCGCTTGGGGTAATCGACAGGTCTAAGTTATATTGTGACGAAAAAATTAGTTAGTAGTGAGTAATTGGTAATTGGTAATTGGTAATGGGTAATTGGTAATTGGTTCTATTTATTTTTCCCTCCGCGCTCTTTGCGCTCTCTGCGGTTTTTTTATTAATAATTTGTTGAAAAAGAATAAGTTAATACCTAAATAGATATTGGTTCAAAAAAGTCAATACCGCTTTGGGCAATCATAATATTTGAAAAACATATAAAATAATAATCGCGTTTGCGTAAAATCTCTTACAGAAAAAGATATATATATACAGCGTTATTCAAGGGTGCCTAAATTATCTCTACTAAAAATTTGATGCTTGTCTAACTTTGATTGATTTCAGTTACTTTGATTTATCTGTATAAAAATATGAAAGAACTTAGAAAAAATAGCTATTTGCAGTTTGTTGTACGCAATTTAGCGCGTTTCGGTTTGACAGGATTGCTCGGTATTGTCTTGGTTGGTGAGTCGGTAAACGCGATACCGAGAAGTGAAGGTTTGCAGGTAGCACAGCAGGGAGTTTTTGAGAATAAAGAAGCGATTCGTAAACAAGCATTAAAGCTGATAACAGAAGGGAGACAATTATCTAAGCAAGGAAATGCAGAATCATTAAAACAAGCTATTAGTAAATGGAAGCAAGCTCTAGAGTTATTACAGCAACTAGGAGAACTAAAAAGTTCGCAATCACTTGTTTTTTATAGTATTGGTAGTAGTTACAGCAATCTAGGAGAAAAGCAGAAAGCGCTCCTATATTTCAATCAAGCATTAGCCTTAGCGCGAGACATCGATGATAAATTTGCCGAAGCATCAATTCTCAATAATATTGGTGCAATTTACAATTATTTAGGAGATAAGCAGCAAGCCCTCGAAATTTACAATCAAGCATTAGTTCTAAGTCAAGAAATTGATGATAAAGGTGCAGAAGTGACAATTCTTAATAATATTGGCGGTATACACAATGATTTAGGAGACAAACAGCAAGCACTTAAGTTATACAGGCAAGTATTGACTACAATACGGGAAATTCGTGGGGATAAGCGTTGGGAGGCAGGAAGCCTTAATAATATTGGTCAAATCTACGATTCTTTAGGAGAAAAACAGCAAGCGCTCGAATATTACAAACAAGCATTAAATATAAGTGAGAAAATACCAGCAGATAAAGATGGGCAAGCAATAACTCTGAATAATATTGCTACTCTATATTCCTCATTAGGGAAAAAGAGGCAGGCACTTACATACTATAAACAAGTATTATCTTTATTGAAGACACTCGGATATAGAACAGAGCAAGCTATTGCCCTTCACAATATAGGTAGTATCCATTTAGATTTAGGAGACGAGCAGCAAGCACTCAAATCATTAAACCAGGCATTGCTTCTAAGCCGGGAAGTTGAGAATAAAAACGGAGAAGCAGCAACTTTAAATGCTATTGGCGAAATTTACAACTTATCAGGAGATAACCAGCAAGCCCTTAAATTCTATAACCAAGCATTAGTTCTAAGACGCAAAGTTGAAGATAAAAGTGGAGAAGCCGTAACCCTTAATAATATTGGTAGTGTTTACTCGTATTCGGGAGAAAATCGAAAAGCACTTGAATATTTTTATAAAGCATTAATGTTGAAAAGGGAAGTTGAAGATAAAAGTGGAGAAGCAAAAACTCTTCATAACATCGCTACAACATACAGAGATAGTAACTTACAAAAAGCCCTCACCAACAGCAAAGCCGCAGTAGATATCATCGAAAAACTCCGCACCAAAGTAGATAGCAACGAATTACGTACATCTTACTTCGCCACGGTACAGGATATCTACAAACTCCACATCGATATCTTGATGCAGCTACACAAACAAAACCCATCAAAAGGATACGATGCTCAAGCACTCCATGCCAGCGAGAAATACCGTGCTAGAGGGCTTTTAGAATTATTAACCGAAGCAAATGCTGATATCCGTAAAGGTGTAAATCCCCAACTTGTAGCTCAAGAAAAGCGGTTGCAGCAATTAATCAATTCCAAAGAGAAATTACGACTTAAGATACTTAGCGATAAGAATAAAAGTGATGATTTAATTTCCAAATATGCTGTAAAAAGGTTAAAAAATCAAGTTCAAAACCATATCAACGAACTTAACAAATTAAAAGCCAAAATCAAAACCACCAGCCCTAAATATACACAACTTAAATATCCTCAACCTCTCGATTTAGTCAAAATTCAGCAACAATTAGATAAAGACACCGTACTGTTGCAGTATTCCTTGGGTGAAAAACACAGCTATCTTTGGGCTGTAACTCCCGATTCTCTCCACAGTTACGAATTACCCAAAGCTGAAGATATAGAAACAGTTGCCAATAAATTTAGAAATCTTTTACAAGACCCCTCCATGCAAGGACTTTCACCAAAAGAAACTGGTGAAACTGCTACCGAACTAAGTAAGTTAATTCTTGCACCTGTTGCAGATAAACTTGGTCAAAAACGCTTGGTAATTGTTGGTGATGATGCTTTGAAATATATTCCTTTTGCTGCACTTGCTGATTTAAATTCTTCCCAAGGAAAGCAAAAACAAGTTAATTATCAACCATTAATAATCAACCACGAAATAGTTCATCTACCATCAGCATCAACCATCGACATTCTTAGAGAAGAAACCGCAAACCGTCCAATTCCAGCCAAAACTCTCGCTGTTTTAGCCGACCCCGTATTTCTTAAAAACGACGGACGAATTACTAATGAATCTAATAGTTCCAGCAATAATATTGAGGATATCGATGTAGAATCACGTTCATTAGGAAACTTTGACCTCGATAAACTTTACCGTCTTCCACAAACCAGAACTGAAGCGGAAGCGATTCTTAAATTAGTATCCCCGGAAAATAGTTTAAAAGCTTTTGATTTCGATGCAAACTACAACTGGGCTACTCAAAAACAATTAAGAAACTATCGCTATCTGCATTTCGCAACCCACGGTTTTGTTCATACCAGCAACCCGCAATTATCGGGAATTGTACTCTCATTATTTGATAAACAAGGAAATCCGCAAAACGAAGGTTTTCTCAGACTCCACGAATTATTCAACCTTGACTTCCCTGCAGAACTAGTAGTATTAAGTGCTTGTAAAACCGGACTTGGTAAAGAAGTTAAAGGTGAAGGACTCGTAGGATTGACAAGAGGATTAATGTATGCTGGTGCCGAACGAGTTGTAATGTCTCTGTGGGATGTAAAAGATGATGCAACCGCTTCATTAATGCGTGATTTTTACCAAGGAATATTACAGCAGGGTAAATCACCAGCAACTGCTTTAAGGGAAGCACAGTTAAAAATGTGGAATACCAAAAAATGGAGAAATCCTTATTCATGGGCTGCTTTTACCATTCAGGGTGAGTGGAATTAAAAAGTTAGGAGTTAAATATTTTTTACTATTCACTGTATGTCCCTCCGAGACACGCTATCTCCCGGAGGGAGACGCTGCGCTAACGCTAACGCTAACACTGTTCACTGATATTTGTTCACTGTTATGAATAAACAACCTTTCGCTTTTCTAATCGCCTCGATTCTATTTGCAATCATTTTCGGTTCCTTCACAACAATTCAAGCGGAAACTGAAATCGAACCTCAAACCGCTGCGACTCCAGAATTTATCAACGTTCAAGATGGCGTTAGCATCCAACTAATCGGAGATGGTAAGCCTTTCAAACCTGCTAATATCAAACAATTTAATGAACCAATTGGTGATGGAAGAATTGTTGTAGGTCTAGATGACCGTCATCCAATGTTAAGTAGAAATTATCCTTGGTCTGCTATTGGACGTATTGAATATGTAGCTGGTAGGGAAAGCTATCACTGTACGGGAAGTTTAATTACTGAAGATATTGTTTTAACTAACGCTCATTGTGTAGTTGACCCCGACACCCATAAAGTCAATAGAGAAATTAAATTCCGACCTAACGTAATTAACGGTAGGTCAAAGGATGACAATGATACTGCTGTTGTCAAAAAAATTATTGCTGGTACAAACTTTAAGGAAGCCAATCCATCAAAAAACGATTGGGCTGTTGTCAAAATTGATAAACCCCTCGGTAAAAAGTACGGTCACTTTGGATGGGTGTCTCTACCGACATCAACTATGCTTAAATATCCAAAAAAGTTTCGCATGATAGGCTACTCTGGAGACTTTCCGACTTCTGAGACCCTAAAAGCTTTTCCTTATCTCAAAGCAGGTGAAGGATTGACCGCTGGTGTCCATGTTGGGTGTAGCATTCTTAAAGAAGAGAATGGTTCTTTGTCTCACGATTGCGATACCACCGGAGGTTCTTCTGGAGGTCCAATCGTTGCTCAAATCAAGGAAAAGTACTATATTATCGCTCTGAATAACGCTGAAAGATTTGATATGTATGGGGTAGGAATAGACAATCGTGCGGTGAAAGTTTCTTTCTTAGATAGATTGTTTGGTAGAAGATAGTATATAGTCCGGTTCGTAGTAAGAACTTTAGTCCTCGGATGAAAAGATACGTATTCCTTACTACGAACTTAATAACATGTTGGGAACCTGATATTAACTAACTTCTTCACATACTTTTATAGGTAACTGTGTAAATATTTCATTTTTTTTCTAAATTAATAGTTTATACAACAAGCAAATAACTGTATGTTATTTATAGCTCATTGATATTACTGAGATTGAATAAAAAATTTATAAAAATCCTCTGCTTTCATCATCAAATTTAGATATTATTTTGTATTCTTAAGTACTAGTAAAAACTTTAAAAATAAGTACAAGATTTACCGATGTCATATTAAAAATAGTGCCATAAAGTATCAAAAAAAAATGCTAAAAACAAGATAAAAAACAGTATTTTTGAGGATATTGTGCCAGATTTTTAAACTGTACTAAGGCTCTGCATATCAGTTTTAATTAAATGTACGGTAATGCTATACACCTCCAGTTACGAAGTATAAAAAGTCAGATTAAGGGGAGTCAGTTATTCAGAGTTATCTACCGATGGAAGTTCATTAAATATGAGTGAAATATGGCTACTAAAATCAACAAGTTCGATGATAGTAATCCTCAAAGCCAAAATTCCTTCTCGTCGGTATCAAAAAACGCTCTACCTCAGTCTCCTACCAATAATTTAGATGTTTCTGCTGCTACCTACTTAGGTGGAAAGGATAATGACTCTACTAATGCAGTAGATATTTCCGCTGATGGAAATTTCGTGGTTGTAGGGGGTTCTTTAAAAAATGCCAACTTAGGAGGAAAAGAAACCGAACTCCTTGGTGGTGGTGATGGAACAGTTGTTCGCTATGACTCTCGAACCAATGAAGTTATTTCAACAACTGTTCTACCAGGGAAAGTACTAGATTTAGAAGTCTCGAAAAATGGTGACATTGCTGTAGCTTATGAAGGTGGGGTGGCTTTATTAAACGCCGATGCTACAGAAGTAAAATGGAATAAATCCATTAAAGGTGTATCTCGTGTTGCGATTTCCAACGGTGGAAAAGTCGGTATTGTACGTAGCATAGAGGGTGCAGACAGAGCTATTCTTTTTGATAATAACGGAGAACAACTCCAAGAATGGAGTACAGGTAAATGGAATCGACAATTTGAAGACATAGCAGTAACCGACCAAAATGGAGGTATGGTTTTTGCAACGGGATTCGAGCAAAAAACCAAAATTTTACAGGTTGCTTTTACTCAAGCATGGTCATATGAAGGAAAAGACCTTTGGAAAAACTATGACTTTGACAATAAAGACATCTACGAAGAAAACTTGATGGCTGACACAAGAGGACAGCGTATATCCATCGGGGATGATGGACAACTGTACGCTTCCTATTATGTCAATGGAGGTAGTGGGTTTTCAATTTTCTATCGCGACCCTTTCGATTTATCTGAAAAGGTAAAAGGTGATAGAAAAATTGAGACAGACAAATACAACACTCCTACCAACGTTAATTCGATAAAAATGACCTGGTACGGTCGTTATGACCTTGAAACCGGTGAATTAATCAAAGGTGGTTCTTTATTAGGTCGTTTGAGTAACGGTAAAGGTAACTCTGTCGATGTAGATTCAATTACAGCTACAGAAGATGGAACCATAATTTTAGCTGGAAGTGCAGGAGCTAGAATTGCAAACCGAGATATTCAAACCATTGAAGGAGAAACTGTCAATGAGTACAAAGGTTTCGAGGGATATCTTGCAGTTATCAGTCCGGATTTGACGGAAAGACTGTCTTGGACACCAATTACAGATAGTGACGGAGCGGTAGCTGCATATCATGATGGTAAAACAGCGGTAGTTACAACCACTGATTTTGAAGGAAATCAGATTACCCATAATGCAATACAAGGTAACGCAGCTGGTAAAAACGACGGTTATCTGATTGTGATTGGTGGTAACGATGTAGCTCCCGGAACGCAACCAGCGACACCAGGGGACAATCCTCCAACCGAAGAACCCCCCGAACCTCCCGTTGGTGGTGGAAACGAAACTCCCATTGAAGGAAAAGATATTCTTGCTATCAGCGACCTTGAATCTTATGGAGGAAGCCAAGATAATCCTAAGAAGGGAACTGTAGAATTATCCTCCAACAACGAACTTAATATACAAGGAAACCGTTGGCAAAAACTGGAAATTAACTCTACCATTACCGAGAAAAGCGTTCTACGTTTTGAATTTGCAGGTAAGGGTAATAGTGAGATTCAAGGTATCGGCTTTGATAATAACAATGTTATTAACACCCAGGATGGTAAACGTTTCTTCCAAGTTGATGGTAGTCAAAGCTGGGGTATTGACAATCTAAGTCAATTCATTGTTGGGAAATCGGGTGAAAAAGATATTTATGAAATCCCAGTTGGTCAATTCTTTACTGGAGATTTTGAATACCTGACGATTGCTAATGACGATGACCGAAGTAACCCTGAATCTGAAAGTAAATTCAGCAATATTAGATTATTTTCAGATACTCCTCCTCCAATAGAACCACCGAAGGAGACACCAGACGAGACTCCCGATTCACTTAATATTTCTATCGATGGAGTCACTAAAAGTGAGGAGGTTTTATCCTATGGTGGAGAGAGCCAAAATCCAAGCATCGTTTCAACCGTCAAAAACGACAATCAGCTAAAGTTAGAGAAAAACGGTTGGAAACGCTTGGATATCACTGGATATGAAATCACTGAGGATACTGTACTCAAATTTGAGTTTGCAGGTAATGGAGAAGGTGAAATCCAGGGTATTGGTTTCGATAACAATAATGTGATTAGTGCTAATGATGGAGATAACTTTTTCCAAGTTGATGGTAGTCAAAGCTGGGGTAACGAAGACCTAGATGATTACATTGTTGGTTCCGAAAACGGATTCACACAATATTCCATTGATGTAGGAGATTTCTTTACCGGTCAGTTTGACTCCTTAACCATCGCTAACGACCATGACGTTGCTAATCCAACCGCTGTTGGACAATTCCAAAATATTGAACTGATTGGTTAATTGAGAAAGGTTTAGATTCTCAAGCTACAACTGGTAAAACCTATACAGTAAATTTAGCGTGAGGAAGCAAAAAAATTCCTCACGCTAAATCTTTTGTTTATTTATATAACGGTTTTCAGTTGGATGGAGTACACGAAACTACTCCTTTTCTCCTCTCCTTAATAAGCAGAGGGGAGGTAGGTTTTAAGGACTTAATTATTTTGTTTCTCAAAAAGATACTCCCACTTTACGTAGCGCTCAATTAAAAATATTTGAAATACTTAAAAATACTAATTAGAGAAATCCTTATTATTAAACTACTTGTACAATTCAATGCAAGTGAAAATACATACATGGAGAAGAGGGGGAAGAGGAGAAAGAATCAATTCAAAACTCTTAACTCCTAACTCCTCACTCCTAACTCCAAAATCGTTAAGCTTTTCTCGAATAGTATTCCACCACGAGCAGTTCGTTAACGCTCAAAGCGACCCATTCACGCTCGCAAACACCGTTGACTTTACCGGTCAAACTGTTTTTATCAAACTCTAAATGACTGGGAAGGTTAGCTAAACCGGGGTATTGCAAATTGGTTTCTACCAACTGCTTGGAAGCATCTTTATTTTTAACTCCGATGACATCTCCGGGACGACATTGGTAGCTAGCAATGTTAACTTCACGACCGTTTACATGAACGTGTCCGTGATTAACTAGTTGACGTGCTGCGGGAATAGTTGGAGCCATTCCCAAACGGAAAACGGTGTTATCCAAACGCATTTCGAGCATTTGCAGCAAAATTTGTCCGGTAGAACCAGTGACTCGTCTTGCTTTACGGATATAACGCACCATTTGCTTTTCGGTTAAACCGTAATTGAACTTGAGTTTTTGCTTTTCCTCAAGCCGAACAGCATACTCAGAACGCTTTTTACGATTTTGACCGTGCTGTCCGGGGGGATAAGCACGTCTAGCAGTTTTACGGCTTAATCCTGGTAATTCACCTAGGCGGCGTGTAATTCTTAATCTAGGTCCTCTATATCGGGACATTATTGCTCCCTTAATTTAATCCTTTAATATTTTACTCAGACATAACATTATAGAGGCGGAATGAATAATATGGAATGGGTGATTGGGAATTAGGAGTAGTAGGTAGTAAGTAGCAAGTAGCAAGTAGTAAGTAGTAAGTAGTGAGTTAGAAATTATTTTCGTATTTTCTGCTGATGTCCTAATTCTCAATTACCAATTACCAATCCTCAATTACCAACTCCCAATCCTCAATTACCAATTCCCAATCCCCTACTCCAAAAAATGAGATAGCATGACACAAAGGTGTTTGGAGAATTTTCATGCTATTTCGTCGTTTTGGAAAGGTTCGCGGTTTCAGTTCTGTAGGTTGTGAAACAAAAATGATTTATCAGCAGCGATTCAACTTAAACAGTTTTAAGTTAACAGCTAAATTAGCGACACCTGTTTTAGCTGTGGCTGGTATCTTTAGCATGATTTTACCTAGTAATGCGATAACTAATCCTTTTAGAAGAAAGCAAAATGAATATCGCGTATGTGCTGCTCGTCTTTTAAGTGTCGGTATTCCACCGGAAGCAGCTAGCAATGCTTGTGCTAATGCACTTCGACCAAAAGAAGTATCTTCATGTGTAGGTCGAATTCAGCGAAGAACCCAAATTCCCGCAACAGACTCGCTTTCTTTTTGCGGACAAGCACGTCGTCCTGATGATTTAGCGACTTGTGTTGTTGGTATCGGTACCAAAACCCAGGAAACAGTTAATCCACTTCTTCTAAGTTACTGTAGCCGCAGCTTACTACCAGTTAAATTTGCTCAATGTGTAGTCGGTTTGCGTTCCGAAATTGATTTTTCACCCACACAAGCAATGGATAACTGTATCAGTGCTAGCGACCGAATCAGCAATGTTGTACCCCTCTCAAGACCTGGAGTACCTCCTGCTCCTCCTGCTGAAGGGTTTAGCCCAACTTTTGAAACTACTCCGCTTCGATAAAGTAGGGTAATTAGGAATTGGTAATGGGTAATGGGTAATCACAAGTTTTAGCTTGCTACTTACTACTCACTACTTACTACTCACTACTTCCCAGACTCAATTCCCAATCAAAAAATAGGTCGGGTTTGCACCGCGAGTAAACCCAACCTAAATAATTATTTAATTTTCTTTTCAGACTTATTTTTGTTAGAATCAAAAAATTGGCACAATCGGCAGTCGTTTTTATGGCTGCTGATTTACTAGTCTTCTTTTTTACCAAAAACCATCTGAAGAGCCATTGGTGCTCCTCCGACTTCATGGTATTTATCTGCCCAAGCACGAATGACTTGATCTAGTTCTTCTAGAGCGTCTTCCATCCGTTCGGGTGGGATATCCATTTCTTCCAAAACTCGCATTGTGTTCCGCTGTCTTTCAGACCACTCTCTCATCATCCGGAAAAAACGCGCTGTGTCTTCCACCATAATGTAAGTGCGCTCTTCGTCACTTGCAGTTGCATAATAAGGACGAGTAAGAGCGTAAAAAGGCATTCCCCAAGGTGAATCAACTCGCGTCACCGTGCTTGAGTAAAGCAAGCGGCGTTTGATATGTTCTGCTAAAGCTTCGCTCAAAGGCATCTGGTGTCTTTGAGGTAAATCTTCTTGGGAACGTGTGTGAAGAAATTCAATTAACTCTAAAAATTCAAAAGAGGTAATCAATTGAGCATCAGGCAGATTGGAAGGCAATTTTTGTTCAATCTGTCTTTTTTCCTCAGATGTCAAACTAGTTCCAGGAATCCGCGAACGTCCCGGTTGCCAAGGATATTTTTCCATCCATACATAAGGAAACTGAATCAAATAACGCGGTTCCTGAGAACCAAGCATTTTCAAAAGTCTTCCTTCAGTCAGCGCTTGTCTGACTTCTTCTACGATGGCTTTCACCCGCTTAGGCTCCAAGTGGTGCAAATGACCAGTCATTCGCAGGTTTTGTCCCTGCTCCAGGTAAGTCATATATATCGCACACTTAGCTGCTGTTGCGGCAGCATCTAAAAATGCCCCGTGTCTGTGCCCGCTAGTTCGCATGGCACTGAAAGCCAAATAAAGCATGATCTGATCCATCGCGCTGGGGTCGAGACGTTTGATCAGATCAGTATCGTTATGCATATTACAAACTGTTGAATAGCAGGTTTACAAAATCAAAAATGACAGGAAAGTAAGTAGTATACACCCGAGCGCAGGTTATGTGTTTACTTTAATTTATCTATTATGCAATAACTAAGGGTCTAAGTGGTAATGATAAACAACATTTTACCCGTATTTTTACAGGAGGCGGTAAAAACTTACCTTGTTATTAAAATTGCCACCATCTTTTTTCCCGTATCTTCACCAACTCATGTAGGTCGGTAATTCAAGGCTTTTACCCCCAAAACTACCAGTACAACACGGTTTCGATTAACACTCTTATTCATCCCATAACCAACTGAATTAGCTAGCGTGTCCTTTTTACATCCCTGCAAAGATGTATGTTAACAGCTCTTAACCCATCATGTGGTTTACTATATACCAGTAATTAACTGGCAGTGGTCAGTTAGGAGTGATGAATTGGGAATTAGGAGTTAGGAGTTAGGAGTAATGAGTAATGAGTAATGAGTTAGGAGTATGAAACTTTTCCAAACTTCCTCACTCTCTCACTTTCTCCCTCAATTCTCTTCCCCTTGTCTCTCCATTACCAATTACCAATTACCAATTACCAATTACCCATTACCTACTACCCTTAACTCGCTGTTGCTGCAATTTCTCTATGCTGAAGGCTGCTGCTCCAAAGGTAACTAGTAGAACTCCGATAATTTGTGTTAATGGCAAAGTCTCTTGAATTATTATTCCGGCAACTATTACTGTTAATGTTGGGACGGTTGAGCTGATGAGTCCTGCTCTTGTCGCTCCTAATTTGCGAATACCAAAATTATTCAGTAAGTAGCCACAAAGGGTTAGTACTCCCAAAATAAAGGTGCTTAATATCAGTTCCAAAAAGTTAGTTGAGTTTAAAACCAAACTCCAACTTGAAGGTAAAGGCAAGAATATAATGATGAAGCACAAGCCAATAAAGCACAAAAACAGCATTGTGGCAAAGTTAATCAAGGTAAAAGAAACTGGATGCAGCCGTGAGGCGCAAATACGAGTTAATATCACGTAAAATGCAAAACTTATTCCAGCGAAAATTCCTGTGATACTTCCGAGTGAAACGTTACCCGTACCGCTGGAGCTACCTCCTAATACCAAAACTATTCCTAAAACAATCATCGCGTAAGCAAAAGCGCGAAATTTGCTCGGAACATCCCGAAACAAAAGCCATGACAGAATTCCGCTTACAATTGGATAAACAAATAGCAAAGCGATTGCCATTCCGGTGACTACTTGACCGATGGACAAGTAGAGCATCACCTGAGATAAAAACAAGAAGCACCCACTGATAACCGATAGCATCAGTACTCTTCTAGTTGTAGGGTTAGAAGAATTAGAGTTTCTTTTAACTGAATCTATTAAATTTTGTAAATCGTTCCAGACTCTAGGGTGTAAGATGGGTGCCAAAACCAACATCATAGGCACAACTACCAACATTCTCAGCATTAAAACAAACAGGCAATTCCCTAATGTTGGGGATATTAGTTGCTCTAAATCAAACACACCAAATATCTGAGAACTTGGCTGGAATATTGCTTTAATGGCAACGTTGTATATGGATGTGGCTACGGTAGAAAGTACGATTAGCAATAATCCCTTGGGACGCTGCTTAAATACGTCTATTTGCTGATTAAGTGGTGGTTGTGATGTGGTGGAAAGTCTCGTGGTTTCTGGAGCAGCTTGAGAAGATGTGTCTGGTAAAGAAACGTTAGCTCCTCTAACAGTAGAAGTTGCTGTGGTCGTATCTTCAACTGGACGAATTACTCGGGGAAATTCTTCCAATAAATTTGATGAAGGTTTTTGTTGTAGAGTGTCTTCTTCAATTTCGGGAGAATCTTCAACATAATCAACTTCTTCTGACTGTTCGTCAACTGGAAGTTCAATTTGAATATTCTGTTTAGAAGTATCTTGTAATTCTTGCTTGAGACGGTTTACCAATTCTACTAAAATCGCTTCCCCTTGTTCCTGCTGCAATGACATTCGAGAAAGTTGCTGGGAAAGATTGCTTTGATAATTTTCTAAATCTTGTTGCAGGGTGTTAAAAGCATTATTAAACGCATTACTGATAGATTCAGATTCTTGGTCTTGAGTTTGGGTATATACTCCAGATTGAAGAGTTGTGTTTCCAGTGGATTGTTGATTTACCAATCTCTCAAGCGAAGTTTGCAGCTGTACGGAAATATGATTCCCTAAAACCTGTGCTAACTGACGCATCAGCACCTGCAACTCATCAATTTGTCTTCCTCCTTGTAACTGCTCCTTTTCTTCTTGCAGACGCTTGATATCGTCAGCCAAGCGGATTTTTTCACCCTGTAGGCGCTTGACATCATCCTGCAATGATTTGAGCAAATTCCGCTGGATAATTTGTAATTCCTCAGTGACAGCCCGTAAGGCAGATTCGGCTGAACCGTATGGTTCCCCTGCTCTACGTGACTTTTCTGGTCCGTTATCAAATCGTCCCATTAATTCTTATCCTCTGCCCATTATTTGACCATCTTCGTGGCTTGCTATTGACTTACCTAGCGCTAAGATTATTACTAGTATGATTGTATTGTCTCAGTAATCGTACTTTTATCTAAATCAACTAATATAAAGTAATATGAGAGCTTCTTAAAAAAATATCATTAATAAATGCATTTATAAAATTTATTTTTATATACAAAGGTATTATTTTTATCATCATTAAATGACCTAATGTAGTTGGGGATAAGTGCTTTTATATCTGGAAATTAGCCGGTAAGTAGATGATAAATACATAACAAATACACAAATGCAAATGTATTTTTTGTACCATAAACTAATATTTTTTACTGTTATTGTACGTATATATAGATTCAGAGAAATAAACAAAAAGACATTTTAATACAAATTATTGATTTTTTCTTCAAAATATTTATTAATGATTAATTTACGGTTTTTCTGGATATAGGTTGACTTCAAATCATACTTTTAATATTGCCTTTATACCTAATTGAACGCACTGAAATTCATGATACATCTTACACTCAGAATCACGAAAATCCGCATTAAAATTAACGATTATGCACGAGCAATAGCAACGCTCTTGATGGTTAACAACCTAAGCGTTGCGATTATACAGATATTGAAAGAGTTTGACGTAGCTATTTATTTAAGTGACCACTGCAAAAGAAACTGAAATAACGGTGTATTATTTTTTGTCATCCCGCGATAGGAATATAATAATTAAGTAATTAAGGATAAATATAAAGTTTTGCAACCCCCTGACGAGCATTTTGAAAAATTAGAAGCGATATTGAACAAACACGCTGAAGCTTTGGAAGCTGAAATTCGGGCTTTACAGCAAGTAGATGAAACAGCACAATGGAGTTTGGCTTGGAAGCGGATTTATAATTGGCGATTTTCTAGCGCTTTTGTACGTCAAAAAATTTTTCGTAACTGGGGTGCTGATGCTGCTGGGTGGGGATTATTTCCAGAGAGATTTTATCCGAATCGCGGAAATCAGAAAGGTTGATGGGGAAGACAAAAACTCAACAGGTCTTTTTTACCTATCCCTAATTATATTAGTGGACTTCAGGGCGGCTTATCGTATTTATCAAAATATCAAGAGTTGAGCAAGTATACGATTTCTGATTGTACAGATAAGTTCATCTTCATTTTGTATTTGCTAAAAAACTTGAAGCTACTGTTATATCAAAATTTATCTGAACTAAATTTAGAATTATAGGATTTTCTAATCTAAGTAAATTTAGCTAAAAGTAGAGATACAATTGATTGCGGCTGAAACTGTATCTACTTAAATTAAGTTTGCCGTAGCAACGGCTTATACATTTATTAGTCCACTCAGGTGGTGAGTCAAGGAAAGGGTGTGTTTATACTCAAGCTACTGTGTTAGACGATTTCACCGACTTATAGCGAGCAAAAGCCTCTTTTCAATCACCGACTAAGATTATATCAATTAAAGAAAATATGAAATATTGCCTTTCATCAACATTAATTGGAGCATCAATAGTACGAGGTAATGCTCACTTAGTATTAGAAAATTATCAAGAAGCGATAAATGATTTCGACCAAGCTACCAAAATTAATCCTAACTATGTAGATGCTTACCTCAGTAAAAGAGATATTCATACTAAGTTAAGTAAGACAGCTCGGAAGATATTCAACGAAACGCAGGATGCTGATACTAAGTTGAGTCAGAGAGCTTGGCAGATATCTCACGAAACGCAGGCTATGCTTGCAGAACAGCATCTGTTTCAGCTTCTGATGAAAACAATAAAAGATGACAATCCTTCACGACAAAAATTTATCACGGAGCTACGTCGTCAACAATTAACGGACAATAAAAATTCTTTTAACTAATAATGTTTCCATAATTAGAAACCGGCTTTTTTAAGCTTCTTAAGAATATTACTGTTCAGTTATATTTATCTCTTTATACTTGTATAATCCTTACAATTAAATGCTTCCTCATTTAAAGCTATTCCAGGTTGTACCGCACAAGGAAGCTGTGGATTATTATTAAAAAACCGACATTTATAGCAAGGCACAGAAGACAAACGTTTAAGAGCGACGGCTTGATTATATAATTCTTTTCGATATTTAACCTGCTTAAAAAATAGGAAAGTTAAAGCAATGACAAAAGCGACAGGAATTATGGCTAAACCAATTTGTAAAGGTGTAATTTCATTTGAATATGGGATATTTGGCGATATTTCGCCGACGTTTTTTTGATTTGAATTTTCTGTTTCGGTTGCCATTTTGACTTTAAATAATTGCAATTACAAATGCATCTAATAAAATATTAAATCAAATATTAAATAATTTATCTCTGAAAAAAATATAACTTTTCAATATATTAACTGTATCTTCAGATAAAAATAGAATCAGTAAAATTTCAATAGCTTGTAGTGTTTAATAGTGTTTAAAGGTTCGTTGTAAGAAATGATTGATAAATATAATAGCTGTTACTTGTTATCTTCAATACAGTTATTCAAATCAGATAACAAGTACTACTATAGCTAAATTTATCAAATAATTAATCAAACCAATTTGGCGTTACATTTATTAATCCACAATTGAAACTCTGGAAGGATAAACGGTATCGGCAATTAATACGGGTTTTTCATTGTATTTTAATTCCATTTCTTTTCTCAAGTTAGAAGTCCAAGTTAATTTATAATCTTTTTCTAATTCAGCAAGTCGAAATGGACGCACTACACCTGTTACAGCTACTGTTTGTCCGCTGTTTACAGCCATTGCGGGAGTAGGATTTAAAACTAATAAATCTTGTTGACCAAGTAAATTATCTTCGTCCAAGGTGAACATTTTCGGATTTTTAATATTTTCTATTTCTCCGGTCAATGCTAGCCTACGTTCGTAGTATTTCTCGGGTTTATCAGCAATGTCGTTTACTTCTGGTGCTAAAGCAATATGCTGAGCAACGATAGCTGTTCCATCCCTGAAATCTTGATAAACTTTATCTTGTAAATTTAGGTTAAATTCCTTTTCAAGTTTAGGTATATTTAATTGTCGAACTGTACCCGTTACTTGCACCTCTGTATCTTTATTATTTGGAAGTTCAAAAATTTTCCCAGATGCGTTAATAATCACAACTGGTTGACTTTGAATCAGAAACCTTCTTTTTCTAACAGCAAAGGAAGTAGCACCTAATTTTTCAATATTTTTGCTTCTGATGGTGACAAATTTACCAATCAAATCTTCTTTTTCCCTAGAAATTTCAGATACCGACATTAATCCCGGAGTAGCAGCAGGTTTACGATTGAATATAAAGTAAAGACCAAATAAAAATCCAAAAAAAGCAATTGTGAAAATTATTTTTGGACTCCAATGAAAACGATTTTGAGTTTGATTAGTCATGTTATTAAGGAAGATGTTTTGCAGAAATAGATAAAATAAAACAGTCAAAAGGCTGAGATTCTTTTTATCTCAGCCAATCAAGTTTCAAAAACTAAATAATTTAATCAGAAATTGCAGAAGGATAAACACTATCAGCAACGAATACGGGTTTGGTACTGTAATCAGCTTCTAACTTCTGCTTAAGCTGTAAATCCCAACCTAAATCATATTCTTTTTCAAATTCTGCTAATACGAAAGGACGAAGAACTCCAGTAACTGCTACAACTTCATCATCTTTGATAGCTACTTTTGGTTTAGGATTAAGAACTAACAAATCAGTAGCACCAAATAACTTTTCTTCATCCAGAGTGAAGGTGTTAGCATTTTGAATATCTTCAACTTCACCTACTACTGCAAGTCGCTGATTGTAATACTTTTCAGGATTTTTAGTAACATCACCGGGGTCTGGTGATAATGCAATAGATTGAGCGATAATCGCAGGTTTGTTTTCGTATTCTACATAGTACTGCTTGTCTAACTTCAAATTATATTCGCTTTCGACATCTGCGAGTACTAAATTACGAACAATTCCTGTTACCTGAATTTCGATATCGTCGTCAGCAGGTAAAGTGAAAGGTTCACCTGAAGCATTTACAACTAAAATAGATTCGCTACCAAAGAATTTTTCATCTTCTACAGTAAAGGAAGCAGGACCCACTTTTTCTTTTGGCTCGCTCCTTACAGTTACTGTTTTACCAGTTAATGCATCAACGTTGTTTACAACTTCTTTAGTTGTCACATTTCCTGCTCCAGGAACACTTGCTTCATCATTGCTGCAAGCAGGAAGCACAAAAGCCATTATAGCTAGTAAAACTGCACCCTGAATTTTCCAAAACTTATTCATAAATCTACTCTTACTTTTACCAGAATAAAACTAATTTTTTGTTGAGAAACTGACTAATTGTTTTTGATGATTATTTAAACTAATTGCGATACTTTTAGTAATTAGTTTAAAAATACTTGTCCATCTTCCTGAATTCTTAATACACCTTTGTTGTCATCAAACTCTGTTTTTTCATCTAAAGTAATTGTTAACATACCTTTTTCTTCGGAAGACATTGGCATTACTCGTAACAATCCTTTATCTTCTCGTACCATAGTGATGGTTACAGGTGTAGGAATATCTTTTAGAGTTACTTCTTCTCCACCTTCTAAATATCTAACTTGAGTATGTGTAATAGCTTGATAGGAAATTCGAGCATTGGTATCGTTCTTTAGCATTACGCTAACTTTGCCCATCATTGGTTTGATAGTTGCTACAGCGTTAGCGCGATTCTCCGGAATAGGAGGTTGTATAGGCTTTACATTCGTATCTGGAGATACTACATTTATAGACTGGTCTACAGCTTGTCCGGTTTTCTTCCAACGTTCGGTAGCAGCATTTGGAGTACAACCTACTGGTACCAAAATTTTATTATTGTAAGGTTCCTCGTAATAAATTTTAGGACAAGGATTACGCTTGGGATTGGGACGTTTAGGAACTGCAAATGCAGCTATCGGAAGAAATGGAATTACAACTGCAAGACTGCTCAGAAATTTTCTCAAGACTTTAGTATTTTTTTTGTGTTTAGACATAAATATTTCTTTAAGGCTCCAGTTAATCAGTTAGTTTCGTAGATGCACGCAGATAAATATTTTTGATAATTATAGTTATTCAGACAATAAATATTATTTAATTGGATTGCAAAAAAGCAATGAGTAATCAATTAAAATGACCAATCAAGTAAATTGATATGATGATATATTTTGCTTCTATAAAAACAATAATATACTCGTTTTCTAATCAAATCTTCTAGCTGAGGCAATAGTTATTTTTTTTATTGCAATCTATCTTTGGAAAGAACAGAAAATATCTTAAGAAAGAGCAAAATCATCCTAACATTTCTCTTTCTAAAAAAAATTAGTTTTAAATATGAAATTAAGTCAAAAATATATAGCTTAAATGTTTGATTACGAAGCCAAAAGTAAAGCACTATAGATTACTGCACCCAATCCAAAAGCCCAGAAACGACTTTCTCGTTCTTCAGGAAGTTCTTCTTTTAAAACGTTGAGAACTATCCCTCCTGCGATAAAAGCAAAAAGAACGGCTATTGCTGGTTCTTCAATTTGAGTACCGCTACCAATTACCCAGCCTACAATAATTGCTGCTGCCAATATCCAGCGTCCGATACGGTCATAAACATGCTTATGGTTTTCTCGTAAACCGAAGTCATTAACTATAAAATGTAATGCCATAGCTAAGCTGTATAAAAACAAGTTTTCCATATCTGGCTTTTCTCGATGCATTAATAGATAGCCAATCAAAGCATTATAAATAGCAAAAGAAGCAATGTGTACCCAAAAAACTCCTTGGGTTGTAACGTCTCCTTTTCCTTCTTGTTCTTGGCTTTCACGAGATTCACTAGCCATTTTTTCTAAACCGTAAAATACAGTTAATCCTAGTAATGCTAGTAAGTAAACGTGATTTTCTAAGTAAGAGATAAATCCTTGCTGTGCTTCTTCTAAAACGACTTGATGTTCGCTCAACTCCGGTAAGATATGTACAAAAACGTAAGCAACCGAAACTCCACCTGCACCACTTAACCATCGACTGCGAGGGACTTGGACAAAGCGCAGCAGACCGCTAAATAAGTGGGTTAGTGCTAAACCGATGGCAATGGCTGCGGTTGAAATAAAATCAAAATATGTGGGGGATAATGATGCAATCATCAATTTATTATCAAGTTTGTTGAAATGTACCACCGCTAATTTGCATTAGTTCTGATGGTTTCGTAATGCAAGATTTAAGAATCTTACTACAAAATTTCGAGAGATATGGTTTTCGTGATAGTTACCCAGAAAACTCTACCACTCAGATTTACGCAATCAACCACTAGATAATAATTATTAACCTGCTTAAGAAAGGAGGTTTTTTGTTTTTCAAGTGTAAATCTATTGATTAAGCTGTTACGTTACGCATTTAATTTGTACATCACTAGCGATAAAGATGCATCTCCTGACGGACAGGCTGAGAAGACCACCCTAATTTTTGAATTATATAATTTCGCTGCACATCAGCTTTAATAATTAATGCTTTTAAAAATACTTTTAAAACGTGAGTACTATCTATAACTTGTAATCGACAAGGCAAATCATAAAGTTATTTTTAAGACTGATACTACACTCCGTATACTAAGTAGTTATATTTACTGACATAAATTAAAGCTTTTTAAAGGCTTCATTTACAATTTTGAATCACTTTATATAAAAAAAATATAAAAATTGCCTTAATTAGCTAGTCTTGACGGCTTGAAAAGGATATGCAAAGATTCTTTAAATAATAAAAACACCTAATAAAATACGGGTATATAAAGAAACTATAATACCTGGGTCAGCGTCTCAAGAGCCTACAAACTATGTAATCGTCCATGAGTCGAAAAACTTTTCTTGGCATTGTTTTTACCACAATTGTGTTAGCTAGCGCAATGAACACAAAACCCGTACCGGGTCATACATCTGCGAGTCAATCAGATGTCAAGGATTCATTGTTGATTGCATCACGTCCGATTAAGCTATCTCATAATGCAAAAACTAGGGATTTGGAAAAATCTATATTTGAGAAAATTAATCAATATCGAGCTTCTAAAAAATTACCCAAGTTGAAATTAGATAGCAAAATTTCTAAACAAGCCAGGATTCACAGTCAGAACATGGCTAAACACCGAGTTCCGTTTAGTCATAATGGATTCGCTAAAAGAGTTGATGGTATTTCTATTCGCTATAAAAGTGCATCTGAAAATGTTGCTTTCAATTTCGGTTATGAAGACCCAGTTGCGGAAGCTGTAAGAGGTTGGATTGAGAGTCCCACACATCTTAAAAATATTAAGGGTAAATATAACTTAACTGGGGTCGGTGTGGCTGTAAATAGCGAAGACGAATACTTTCTTACACAAATTTTTATTCGTAGTAGATAAGTTTGTTTTATTATTTTTTTAACTATAAAGTAGTGTTTGACCAGAATTTTAAGATGGCAAACACTGCATTGACTTCTAAGGATTCATGGAATTACAAGACTTTCAGGTTTGCGATCGCGATTTTGATGAAGCGACTTTATCAGAATATCTCAAATGTGAAGCGATTGCTGTAGATACCGAAACTATGGGACTACTACCTTTAAGAGACCGTTTATGCTTGGTACAGATAGCGGACGACAAGGGTAAGGTGACAGTTGTTCGGATTGCTAAAGGACAAACCGAAGCACCCAATATGAAAAAACTTTTTGAAGCAGATAATGTTATAAAAATATTCCACTTTGCTCGCTTTGATTTAGCGACATTACGTCATTACCTGGGAATAATGGTAAATCCGGTTTTCTGTACCAAAATAGCAAGTAAATTAGTTCGGACTTACACTCCCAGACATGGATTAAAGGAATTAGTGTTGCAATTAGAAGAAGTAGAACTTGATAAAAGCGCTCAATCCTCTGACTGGGGTAATGCAGAAAATTTATCCGATGCTCAACTAAGTTATGCTGCAAACGATGTTCGCTATTTGGTCAGCATCCGCGAAAAGCTAATAGAAATGCTTAAACGTGAAGAAAGATTAGAATTAGCCCAAGATTGCTTTAAATGTCTACCAACAATAGTGCAGTTGGATTTATTGCAGTTCCAAGGTTTATTTGAGCATTAATTTGTAGAAAATAGCAGCGGAAAAATGGGAGACGTAGCAGTGCTACGTCTCTACAAGAGTTTCATGTTTTTTACAAAATGTATTTAGTATAAATATCGAAAATATACAAATACAATTCATAATTTAATTCAGCAACAATGAAATTAGAAATCCGAAGTCTGTTTTGAAAAGTTTTGGGGACGGAAGCCAAAATCCAAAATCCAAAATCTAAAACCAAAAATTCTAGGATTTATCCATATTTGCTGCTTGGTCTTTCATTCTGTCTACAACGTTATAGTCGTCTTTACCAGCAGGAGTCATTGATTCTGCAATTCCCTCAGTAGGACCACCAATTGCTTTCCATGCAGCGAGTCCACCTTTAAGTTCTGATACATTTTCAAAACCAGAGCTTCTTAAAGTTTGTGCAGCTTGGGTAGTTTCTTCATCGCTACCACCGTAAACGTAGATATCACGGCTTTTTGCTAAGCTTTTTGCAGCTGCATCTCCTAAACCGTCCATTGTCATCGGTAAAGCACCCATGATGTGACCTTCGTTATAGGTTTGTCGGTCGCGTACATCAATAATGGTAAATGCAGGTTCACCCCACTCAAGACGAGACTTTAACACGTGAGCATCAGTTTTCTTTTTAGTTACAGGGGGTTGATTTGGAATGATATTTTCAACTGGGTTAGCCATGTGTTCTCCTCTCTCTTAATTTTCTATTTACTCGACTAGTAAAAGCTTTAAAAATTAGTAACAGATAAATATATAAACCAAACGGTGCATTTTATTTGTCAATCGAATAAATTGCTAAAAACATAGTCCACCGCAAGGAAAACAATATTTGTTTGCATTAATTCACTAAAAATTATGCCAAATGCACAGCATAAATATTAGCTTTAATACTGCTAATCTATATCACTTTTACCAGTGTTTTATTCATTGACTAAAACTTAACTCTCAAACCTATACGAATAGCTCCTTCTTTAGAAGTAATCTTTTAATTATTTATTAAATAATTTCTCTAACGATAGATGGATAATGAAGATTAAAGGTCAAAGGTTATAGATTGAGAAAGCTTCAGCGTTCAACCCAGTCAAGCAAACTATTCACTCTTCACTCTTCGCTGCTCACTGTTCACTGATAACTGCTCACTGCTCACTGCTCATTTTGGCTTTCAAAAAAATTAACGAGCCAGTCTTTGACGCTATGAGTAGCGCGACAGTCGTCTTCGTTGTAACGCTTGATAATTTCTAATAAGCTGCGGTCGCCATTTTTTAACCACTTGTCGTACCAGTAAATACACTTTGCCCCAGTGGCTTCTTTATCACGCCATTCAAATCCCAACCACCTAGCAATTGATTTCAGAGCATAGCTTTCTAATGGTAATACTAATGTTTGAGTCAGCTGCTCGTAAACATCGACAAACCGGTCTAAAACTGGCAGAACTTTTTTGGAGGGAGTACGGTAAATTTTTGCTAACCGTTGGACTGTATCGAATTCGTAAACGCAAAAATGATAAATTGGTGCATCAGGATATTGCCAAACTAGCTCTAGAAACTGCTGCCAAATTAATTCTTCCTCTGAAGGCTTTTCTGCTAAAAACGAATAAAATTGCTCGGAGTTGTTTTCTCTATCAACAACCAAAACTCCTAACAAATAATTTAAATTTAAATCTGGTTGGGCTTCAATATCAAAGTAAAGTTCTACAGGGGCTGTATACGTAACAGTTTCATATATTACTGGGTCAATATCCACAGTTGTAGGATGTTGAAATATCTCCTCTTTGTTGGTTTTTGGTACAGTTAACAAAGATTCTTGATGAGAGAAAAGTAATGCTTCATCAATTGTCGATTCAACCAACGCTTCAGGTAATAGAAGCGGACGATTTTCGAGTAAAGATTTTCCTTGTAAAATCAAATTGGTAGCAGTTTCATTGCCAAATCCAGGTAAATCTTCTAATTCCGAAGGTAAAGTTTGGGAAAGTGATTCTAAAGTCGTAATATCAAGAATTTTTAACTGACTGTAGCGTCCTGGAGTGACTCCCGGAACCAGAGAGAGATGATTTTGCTTGGAAGCAGTTTGATGACAGCTACTGTACCAATTACAAAGACTGCACTTTTGACGAGAAATAAATACCTCTGGAGGAGTTGGTAAGTGCAATGTTTCGATGAATTCATCTAAAATCTCCTGCATCCGAGGAATCCACTTGAGCAAATCAACATTATATTTAGTTTCTTTTCCTCTCAGGATTAACCAAGCTGCTTCCGATTCAACTTGCTGAACTGCTGCTAAAACAAAAGCATAAAATGCGGCGATAACTTGGTATTCTTGTTTGGGACGTTTACCTAATTCAACTCTCGCCGGAACGTAAACCCAATCTCCGAATACTGAACTACCTTTTTGTTTGATGAGTAAATCTGGACGCGCTAACAAAGTATGATTATCTTCATAACTTGTTACAATTAGTCCCTTGTGAATACAGTTAACTCCCTGCTGCATCAATTCTAAAGTTGCTGCTTCTCCAACCTGTTGTTCCCCCTTGGGAAACCTGGGACTCTGGTAATCCAGCTTATCCAGAATCTTCTTTTTATGGACGTATTTATCTTGGTAAAGCTTTAAAAGCAAGTCACTAGGTGCATCTTGCTGAGTTTTATCGCCGCGAACATTCAAAAAAGGTCGGCGTTTACACTTTTGATATTGCAGCAGCAGTTCGGCATTAATTAACATTCTTCTAAACTAACAATAATTAGCGCAATATGAGAGTAGCTAAGGTAACTAAAGTTCAAGTAATGCAAAATATATTGCTTGCAATACTGTTTACAAAAATTTATCTATTAGGAGAGACATGCATACTAAAAGAAGTTGCAGCAGTAAAGAAAGAAGAGAATATTGAAAGTATCTAGCTTTTTAATATATCTATTTAAGTCTTGTAAGATAGCTATTTTATAAAGTTTTATTAAGTGTGGAAATCGTAACCTTTAATCTATTTCTTGATTTTACTATTGATAAAAAAATTGTCCCTCCTATCATAAATTCACATATTTATCGCATCTCAAAACCAAGATTTCCTGCAAAAACATATCCGTTATTAAATCCAAAATCCTTTCTAAAGCTCACTCTTCGGGTTTATAGCTCTTCGGGCTATGTAAGCAACAGCTTGTTGAGCCGTTAGGGTAACAGAGTGTGTCCGCAAGGATATAATCCAAAATCCAAAATCGAAATTCCAAAATTGATATGACGAGTATATCTGCTACACAAACCAGCTTGCATCAGTACCGACAACAATTTCCTGCTTTAAAGAATAAAGCCTATTTTAATTTTGGGGGTCAAGGACCGATGCCAGAAACGGCAATGAATGCCGTAATTCAAGCCCAAGACGAAATTCAGCGAATAGGTCCTTTTGGTAATGAAGTCAATGCTTGGCTTATTCAACAGACTAAAGCTACAAGGGTAGCAATTGCAACCGAATTGAATGTAGCACCAGAAACTATTACCCTTACAGAAGATGTAACCGTTGGCTGTAATATTGCCATGTGGGGCATCGAATGGCAAGCAGGAGACCATATACTGCTCACGGATTGCGAACACCCAGGAATTATTGCTACAGCCCAAGAAATAGCACGTAGGTTTTCTGTAGAAGTAAGTTCATGTCCAATCATGGCAACCTTAAACGAAGGCGACCCTGTAGCAATTATTGCCCAGAATTTGCGACCCAATACCCGTATGGTAGTTTTGAGTCACGTACTTTGGAACACCGGACAAGTTTTACCTTTAGAAAAAATAGTAGAAGCGTGCAGGAATAATAATACAAAATTAATGGTAGATGCTGCACAATCAGTAGGATTATTGCCATTAAATCTCGCCGAAACCGGAGTAGATTTTTATGCTTTTACAGGTCATAAATGGTTGTGTGGACCTCCCGGTGTCGGTGGTTTATACGTCCGTCCTCAAGCACGAGAAAGTTTGTATCCCACCTTTGTAGGTTGGCGAAGCGTAGTAGTTGACGGTCAAGCTAGACCTGTAAAATGGCAGGAAAGCGGAGAAAGATATGAAATTGCAACTTCCGCTTATCCTTTTTATGTTGGTTTAACCGAAGCAATTTCAGTACATCAGGAATGGGGGACACCACAAAAGCGCTACGAACAGATTTGTCGTAACACTGAGTATCTCTGGCAGAAATTGATGGAAATATCTGGTATTAAATGCTTGAAAAAATCTTCCCCTCAATCAGGTTTAGTTTCCTTTCAACTAGAAAATCAATCTAAAACCAGTTTAGAACTAGTAAAATTTTTAGAATCCAAGCAAATATTTACCCGTACCATCCTAGACCCAGACTGCGTTCGCGCTTGCGTCCATTACTTTACCTTAGAATCCGAAATTGACCAGCTTGTTGAGGAGATAAGCGGGTTTTGTAATTAAGGGAATTGGGAGATGAGGAAGAGGGGGGAGAGGGGGAAGAGGGGGTAGAAAATCGCTAACTCCTAACTCTTAACTCTTAACTCCTAACTCCTAACTCTTAACTCTTAACTCCTAACTCCTAACTCTTAACTCCTAACTCTTAACTCTTATTCTTAATCCAAAATCCAAAATCCAAAATCTAAAATCCAAATATGGAACGTCCTATTATATATATTGCGATTACGAATCATGGTTTCGGACATGCAACTCGTACTGCTGCTGTAGCTGCGACTATTCAAGATTTATGTCCGGAAGCGTTATTAATTATGGTGACAACTGCACCACGTTGGTTGTTGGAATGCTATATCAAAGGTGATTTTATCCATCGTCCCCGTGCTTATGATTTGGGGGTAATTCAAGCTGACAGTTTGAATATGGATAAGCAAGCTACTTTGGAAAAATTATTAGAAATCAAAAAAAATCAACGTTCTATTATTGCTTCTGAAGTTGATTTTATTCGTCAAAATCGCGTTAGTTTGATTTTGGCTGATATTCCCTTTTTAGCTGCGAAAATTGGTCAAGCTGCAAATGTTCCTTGCTGGATGATTAGTAATTTTGGTTGGGATTTTATTTACCGAGATTGGGGTGGTGATTTTGTTGACATTGCCGACTGGATTGGCGAATGTTATTCCAAGTGCGATCGCCTTTTTCGACTTCCCTTCCACGAACCGATGCAGGCGTTTAACAATATAGAAAATATAACTGATATTGGTTTAACTGGTGGGTATCCTTTTTTTGAAGCGGACGAAATCAAATCTAAATGGAATATCAGCACACCTCGCGAAAAGACTGTATTGCTAACCTTCGGTGGACTGGGTTTACAACAAATACCCTATCAAAATTTGAATAATTATCCAGATTGGCAATTTATCACCTTTGACAAAGCAGCCCCAGACTTACCAAACTTAATCAAAATTGCAGATAAAAGAATTCGTCCCGTTGATTTCATGCCGATTTGCGGGAGAGTAGTTTCCAAACCGGGTTTCGGTACTTTCGCTGAAGCAACTAAATTAGGGGTGCCAATTGTTTCCGTAACCAGAGAAAACTTTGCAGAATCAGCTTATTTGATAGAAGGGATATCGGATTATAACTACCATCAAATATTGACTCCGGAAGAGTTATTTGAAAGTTCTTGGGAATTTCTCAAACAGCCATTAAAAGAACCTCGTTGTCGAGAAAAAATTGGGATTGATGGGAATGAAGTGATTGCGAAAGCAGTTATCAGCAAGCATTAATTTTTGTAGGGTGCTGTGACGGCTAAAACAATTTATCTTAATTAATTAATAATTATCATAATGCCGTCACGCACCAATTGAATTAAGAAAAAAGAAAAAGAACAAAGGGTAATAGGTTTAAAGTATAAAGAGCTACTGAAGAGTCCTGGGCACAACACCACACACAAACCGCAGTCCGAGAAGGTAGTTATCGACGACCGGGTTGTGGTTGAAGCGGAAAGCAGAGCGACAGGCTACAGGAATTTCGTACCAAGAACCACCGCGCAGCACCTGAGAACGATTATCATTGTTATTTGTTGACTCTACCCAAGCACTGCCATCTATGGGCGCATTTTCATAGTTATCATGCCAATCATCAACACACCATTCCCAAACATTTCCATGCATATCGTACAAGCCAAAAGCATTAGGTGGGAATTGTCCTACTGGGGTAGTTTGATTCGATTGTTTTCCCTTGGGTTCATCAGCATAGGCTGCCCTGGCATTGTAATTAGCTAGCTCACCAGTAATGGTTTCGCCAAAATGAAACGGTGTAGTAGTACCAGCACGACAAGCATATTCCCATTCGGCTTCGCTGGGGAGACGATATTCTTTTCCAGTGTGGTTTGATAATCTAGCGCAAAATTCAACCGCATCGTACCAAGATACTTTCTCCACTGGTAAATTATCTCCTTTAAAATTAGAAGGTTCTGGTTTTAAGTCACGGTTAACCTTGGGTAATGCTGCTACCGCTTTCCATTGTGCTTGTGTTACTGGGTATTTACCCATCAAAAAAGGTTGAACAGTTACTTGATGTTGGGGTCTTTCGCTATCCCTGCTATTTCTTTCATTTTCTGGAGCGCCCATAGTAAAGCTACCACTAGGAATAGCAACCATATCCAAAGTTATGTTATTCCCTAAATCTTCGATGAAATATTCAGCTTGGCAATGCTGCCATTGAACTTCTTTTCCCTGACGGTTAACGGTAACAACATCAAATGAAATTGCATTTTTATCACGCTCTATTCCACAATCACTATATTTGGCAATAAGAGTATCAAAAGCTTCTTTGATATTTCCGGAGACACTTAAGCGGCAAGAAGGTATATGATTAGGATTTGGAAGATTTTCAATATTTTGAGACATATCCAAACTATAATTATCTATGACAGAATATTGCTTCCAAAGATTGTCAAGCGTACTAATATAACGACGCACACCCCACCTATAAGTTATAATAGAATATTGCTTCCAAAGGTTGTCAATCGTACTAATACAAGAACAAGGAATTTGCTTAATTAAAGAGGTATTTAATTCACTTTCAAATTCACTTTCATTTTCTCGGTTAATAGCCTTAAATATAATCTCTACTGTTTCATTGCTTGCTTTTCCCCATTCACCTGCTGCAAGATAATTGATAAGCTTCTTATATTCAGGAAGAATCTTAGCTTTTACTACTCGAATACCATTTTCTTGTTTGCTATTTGATTTAATAGTCCAGCAGGTAAGTTGTTTATGTTCTTTTGCTGAAATATTTTTAGCTTCGTTTTCAGTTGGTAATCTATAATAATAGTCGTTCTGAATATTATCGTTATTATTACCCACTAATCCGGCAATGTTATTAACTGGGGAAATGGTACTTAGATTTAACCAAGCACAAAACTTAAGCGCATTTGGATAAGTAACGTTAATAATCGGTCTTTGGGCATTACCAGAAGCAAAATGTGTTTGTGAATTTAACTGCTCATCAATAAATAGTTGGTATTCAGCATAGGTAATATAGGTACAATCAATAGCAATATTCTCATCAATGTCATATAAATTATTCAATCTGCGAGATAATTTTACTTGTGCTGCCATTTTTGCTATACCAGGTTCATTTGATTCCAGACCTGATTCAAGTATTTCTTCTAAAGCTATCTGAGTTTTTGGTCCTGTGTATTTTCCTTCTTTCCAGCAATCATAAGCCAGACTTAGTGAGGAAATATTAGGATGTTCGAGCGCAAATTCAATTAATTTTGTTGTATCGCTCAAGGCAGCGTAGAGACGAATAGTTTCTGCCCATGTACAGTTTTGAAAGTTCTGAATTAAAAGATTTTCTTGATTTGAAGTCTTCACCTGAACTGCGGCTAAATATTCTTGAAAACTTAAATGAGCAAATTCATAACTTCCTGTTTCTTTTTCGACAATTAATCCCACATCATTTTTAATTATTTCTAGCCATTCTTCTACAGTCAGTTTATTGCTAGGTGCTTTTTCTAATGCTTCTTGAATTGACGATTTACTTTCTTGTGCAGTAAATTTTTGAGTTCCTCGTCTCATCAAATCAAGGGCTAATTCCTGCAACAAAGATTGATTTTGTTCTCCAGTCAACGGTAGATTAATTTTCTTCGCATAAACTCGCCTACCTAACAGTACATCGCAAATTTCTTTGTAGAGTTCTACTCTTTTACCTGGTAAAGCATTACCCAAATGATGAACGGTAGAAATCATTGTTACTAATAACGGATTGCTTGCCATTCTGCGGATTGCTGGATTTTGCAGTAGTGCTTCAATTAAATCTTCTGCTTTCTCTTTAGCTTCCTGTCGTACTGCTGGGGTGTCGCGTCTTTCCTGAGTAATTTCTGTTTGTAAATACCAGCCTTGAATAAATTGCTTCATTTGTGCAAAGGTAAAGGGTTGCACTTCTAGAACAATATCTACTTGTTCGCCTAAAATATTGTTTTCGTAGCCGTGGGGACGAGAAGTAAGAATAAAAGCAGTTTTGGGGTGAGCTTCCATTTGTTTTGCAACCCACCTACTGACAATTGTACGGTCGCTTTTCTTGGCAACTTCATCTAATCCATCTAACATTACCAAGCACTTACCATCTTTTAAGCGTTTCTCAAACCAGTTAGGTGGTGGGTTCAAATTTCCAGCAGAAGGTAAACGTTTAATTTCTGCTTGAATTAAGTTGTTAAGACTGGGAGGTTCTTTCTTTAGCAGTTGCTCCCGTACATCTCGCAAACGCAACAGTACAGGGATATAATCTGGTACCTTGTGCTTATGACTTCGTTTTCGGGCATAGGTAAGAGTGATATATTGCAGCAGTGTGGTTTTCCCAGACCCTGGTGGTGCTAGAATCGCGATGCGTCGAAACTGAGCCATTTGGTTATTATTGGCTAGAAAATGCCAAATTTCCCTTCCTGCTTGGGATTGTTCTATTGCTGAAGGAATTCCTCCAGCGACATTACGAGGAATAGAACTTGCAACTTGGAGGGGAACGAATACATCTTCTAGCTTGAGTAAAGGTAAACCAATATTAAATCCTTCAGTTTTCAGCTTGATAAACTTATCTACCAAACTCCGGTAATATTTATCTTGAAACCCAGATGTTACCCACCGTAATTTGTTTGGTAACGTATCGGCTTGTTTGAGAATCAATTCTGCTGATTTTTTACCGCGCTCATTAACACCCTTTTCCATTCCCTCCATAAAACCCGAACTGAACTTTGCCCACAAAGACAAGCCAGCCGTAACCATTGATGAAAATACAGCTTCTTTCCACTGTTGATTGATAGCAAAATGACCTGTTGCAACTCCCCCAATACCTGTAGGGAACCATTTGATAAAGTCCTTCAGCCATTTTGGTGTTTGCTGCATTGTTCATTCAAGGTATTAACAGAAACCTATAATAAAATTTTCTACAGTAGTTTCCAACTAAGCGCAATAAAAATTAGTTTCATCGCTTCAGTAGCACTTGAATTGCGGAATGAATGCCACATGTTTACACACAAGTCTTCCGAGGGTTGAAAACCCCCGGCTAATAGCCCAAGTCGTCTAAAGACGACTAACTAATCAGTCCTATTTATAGGACTTTTGCTATTAGCCAGGGACTTGCAGTCCCTGGAAGGTAATGCTTTTAATTACTTCTGTGTACACAGTAGCCTTGGCGAAGAGAGGGGATGGGGGTGAGGTTTATCGTGTATTGCACCTAAATGAAAAGCGTTATATGAAATACCAACTTCCAATTCAAATCTTAAATTCCCAACCCAAAATGTAGAGACGTAGCACTGCTACGTCTCCCTTCAATCAAACTAACTTACCTATTACTCCTCTTCACTAACCTCAGCAGTCTTATTCCTATCCAACTTCAAAACTAATACTCCTAAAGGTGGAAGACATAAATCCAAAGAGTATTCCTGTGAATGCATTGACCAGTTATCCGTCCATTTACCGCCTAAATTACCCATGTTGCTACCGCCGTATTCTCGCGCATCGCTGTTGAATAATTCAGTATAAAATCCAGCTTCCGGAACGCCGATACGGTAGTGAGAATGGGGTTGCGGGGTAAAGTTACAAATAGCAACAACAAAGCTATCTGAATCTTTATCGCGACGAATAAAGGAAACTACGCTGTGACGATTATCGCTACAGTCAATCCATTGAAACCCTGCTTCCTCAAAGTCTTGAGTATATAAAGCAGGTTCGTTACGGTACAGTTTGTTTAAATCTTGGAAGAATATCTTTAACTGCTGATGCGGCTCAAACTGCATCAAGTTCCATTCTAAATCTGCCCAAACGTTCCATTCACTCCACTGTCCGAATTCCATGCTCATAAACATGGTTTTCTTGCCGGGATGAGCAAACATGTAGGCAAACAAACAACGCACGTTAGCAAATTTTTGCCATCTATCTCCGGGCATTTTGCCGATAATATTGCTCTTACCATGCACCACTTCGTCGTGGGACAGCGCTAACATGAAGTTCTCGCTGTGGTGATACCACATGCTAAAAGTAAGATTGTTTTGATGAAACTGACGGAACCAAGGGTCCATGCTGAAGTAATCGAGCATGTCGTGCATCCAACCCATGTTCCACTTTAAGTTAAAGCCCAATCCACCGGTGTATGTGGGCCAAGATACCATCGGCCATGAAGTAGATTCTTCCGCAATGGAAAGCGAACCGGGGAAATAACTAAAAATCAGGTGGTTGACGCTGCGAATAAATTCTACTGCTTCGAGGTTTTCTCTACCACCATATTCATTTGCTACCCAGGTACCGGGTTCGCGACAGTAATCAAGATAAAGCATTGAAGCCACTGCATCAACGCGAATACCGTCAATATGATATTTATCAAACCAAAATAAAGCATTCGCTGTCAGAAAATTACGTACTTCATGACGCGAATAATTAAACACCAGAGTTCCCCACTCCTTGTGTTCTCCTTTGCGGGGGTCTGCATGTTCGTAAAGGTGAGTCCCATCAAAGAAAGCTAAACCGTGACCATCTTTAGGAAAGTGACCGGGAACCCAATCGACAAGTACTCCAATATCGTTTTTATGACATTCATCCACAAAGTACATAAAGTCTTCGGGACTGCCAAAACGGGAAGTAGGAGCGTAATATCCTGTTACTTGATATCCCCAAGAACCATCAAATGGGTGTTCCGCTACTGGAAGCATTTCAATGTGGGTGTATCCCAATTCTTTAACATAAGGAATCAGTTTTGCTGCTAATTCTCGATAAGTTAAAAAACGCGCTCCAGTTTTTAATTCGGAAACCTGCACCACAGGTTCGGATGTCCCATCTGGCAAAGTTGATGGTTCATCAGTACCAGCATGCAACCAAGAACCCAAATGGACTTCGTAAACTGAAATTGGTTGGGAAAGCGGGTCATTATGACGACGTTTTTCCATCCATTCGCTGTCATCCCACTGATAAGTATCTAAGTCGGTGACAATAGAAGCAGTTTTAGGACGAACTTCCTGAGCAAAACCATAGGGGTCAGATTTCTCGTAAATATGTCCCTCAAAGTTCTTGATTTCGTATTTGTAGTGTTCTCCTACTTTCACTTCAGGAATAAATAATTCCCAAACTCCAGTGGAACCTTTACGCATTTGATGCTTGCGTCCATCCCATTTGTTAAAATCTCCTAATACTGAAGCATTGCGTGCATTTGGTGCCCAAACTGCAAAATAAACACCTTTAACACCTTTAACCTCAGCAGGGTGCGCTCCTAATTTCTCGTAAATTCTGTGATGATTTCCCTCATTAAACAGGTGTAAATCGAATTCGGTTAGTTTAGGAGAATTGAAAGCGTAAGCATCATAAAATACCCGTTCTTGGTCTTCTTCTTTAACTTTAAGCTGGTAGTTCGCTAATTCTTCAGTATTTATAATGCATTCAAAAAAGTGGGGGTCATGTACGCTCTGCATTTCTTGCTGTTTCCGCTCTTCAGGAAGAACAACCCACGCAGCACTTGCAGTAGGTAAATAAGCTCGCACAACCCAGACACTTTTGCCTTCCTTTTCTATCTTATGGGAACCTAATATCTCAAAAGGGTCATGATGTTGGTTCCAAATTATGCTGTTAACCTGTTCTGGGGCAATAGTGGTCATATGGATGAAGCTGATTACGTTGGATATTATCGAGACGATGAATGTACTTTTTGTATATCTATACTTATTCTTTACATTTATTTGTAATTTTCGCTCGCCCCTTGAGGAAGAAAAATCAAGAGATAGAGTATAAGGATACAGGTAAGAAGATATGCAAAACTCCTAACTCCTAACTCCTAACTCTTAACTCCTAACTTCACACTTCCATTATCTAATTAAAAATCCACGAAAGGGAATAGTGTTTTCAATATTTTGCGTAAGCGAAGTAAAAATACTGATTGTCGGACTTTAGAACTTAGTATCGGAGGGTAAGGACGTGTTTTCAGTTGAGCTTGCAACTGAGCATATTCTGCGACACTGACTGGTTTACCGTCAATCGGGGAGCGTGCTTCCAAAATTATTTCTGTTCGCAATATTTCTTCTGCAATCTCTTCCTCTGGGGACAATGCAATTACGAACGCTTCGTGGTAAGCGATAAACTGTAAAAAAACAAACGATACAGCAGTTAACAATATTAACGAAACTGCTTTCTGAACTTTTTTTCTCCCCATTTTTGTTTTTATCGCATTAAGTTGAGATTAGTATGATTAAATAAACCGGTATATTTTTCCACCAGTCGGGTCTACTAGACAATTGCGTTAGCTCTATTTAGTTCAAAACCAAGCAACTGAGGTACAGTTTGACCTCACCCCGATAAAGCTATGCTTCATATCCCCTCTCCGATATTTTGGAGAGGGGCTGGGGGTGAGGTTTTGAGATATGGACTGAGAAACGCTATAAATTGTTTGAAATTTTGAAGTTAGACATAATCATAACCCGCTTTAAAAGTACGTTTATTAATGTTTTCAAGTATTATAGTATTCAACCTTAAAACTTTAAGAGCAAAATATAAGGGCAAAATAACCAAGTTGAAGAAATTTCAAACTTGTTGCGACTAATTCTCTTTGAAGTCCCCAAGTTGAGTCAAGATAAACATAAAAACCTGGCAATCTTGATAATCATTACCAGGTCTATCTTTTAACCGAAGCTACAGAGGGAAAACTAAAAAACATTATTCCCAAAGCACGATTGCTTACTTCTAAATTACTCAAGTCAACAACTAACTTCTTCCAGTTTGCTTTGTAATGATAAATCAAAAAGAAGTGAGGAGCGACCCACAAAGAATGACAGTAGTAGTTTAAATACTTACCATCAACTAGGGAGTAGCAGTTGGTTCGGGTGTTGCAGCAGCACCACCGTCAGCAGGTTCCCCAGCAGGTGTCGCCGCATCGGGTGCAGGGGTTTCTTCTGCACTTTCACAGGCTCCAAGGGTTGTAGCCAGACCTAATAATAAAGCAAAACCAAAGATTTTTAATTTCATAACTCCTCTTTCACCAATTTAATCAAGAACTATTTTTAGCCTGTTGAATACGATACCTTAAATCGCAATTTTTTTAAATATTGTAGTTTTGATTAGCTTTTATCAAATAATTTATTATTTTTATACTGACAATCACTTACGTAAGCTGTTTTTATAGTTAAAATTCAGAATAAAATACTTGTAAATTTATTACTTTTGAAGCCTTTAAGTTATTTGCATTACAAAAAAGGCTATCATACCAGAAATCATCATGTTGTGGAAATATAATCTCGGATATAGATAGATGTTCTTATACTTTGGATGCTATGATGCGGCGAGCAAGTTATGAAATTACACCAGTATATGCACCACAAGAATAATAGGGCTAAAACTATTTCCGCAAATAATCGAAAAAGAGAGTTGGATACTAAATCAATGGTTTGTAAAAAAGGTAACTTTGCTGACCTTGAGGTTTGAACTCTATCTAAAGTACAGTATTTCTAGTGTAAAAACTTATGGCTGCTATTCGTAAATCAAATCTAAGAGGCAAAAAACGCTGGTTGGGTCGAGATTCGACTCGTCAAGAAACTAATTTCAAGGCTTATAAAGCAAGTGAAAATACGAATCTTCCACCCCTACCAAAACCAGGTCCAGAATTCTTAGCTAGACAAAGACGTTCAACTGCTTCTTTTTGGTCAAAGGGTAGTTCGAGTGTTGTCCCAAGTAATTCAGTATCGGGAAAAGTCAAGTCCCAACGCTTAAATAAAAGAAAACCTAGAAGTAAGAATCAGAAAGCTATACCCGTCATGCCTGATGGCAGTAAAGTACCTTTATGGTTGATGCGCTGGAATTCGCTTCACCGACATACTGCGGTTATAACTTTTTTATTAGTAAGCTCAACTTTAATTGTCTATGGTTGGACGGTATACTCTCAGCATCTTTGGAGTCGCTCTTATAAGGAATTGCAAGATTTGCAACGTAACGAGCGTCAGTTAACAAAACATGATGAAACAATTAAAAATAAAATGGCACAAGAAGCTGAAAAACCTCATTCTGGATTAGTATCACCAACTCCAGCAAACACTATTTTTTTGCAAGAAAGTCCACCAGCAAATCCGAACAAAATTGATAGTAATACTTCAGTAAGCGAACCTCAACCTTCAAATGTTGTGGGTTACTAAAACCAATTTTTTTCGATTTTGGCAATGCTATACTAATGAGATTTTCGCAAATTACCGCAAAAATAATCAAGAAATAATCAAATAGTAATTGTTATACAGCGGGGTATGCTAGTGTTTTTGCAAAAACCATAGCATCTCCTCATCACAAATTACCGAAACGCTGTTTTCAGTACATTTATCTTGTACCAAGTATTAAAAATATATATTGTTTGCTGTAAAAATAAGATACAGCAAAGTTTACGATAATTAAGTAAACTCGCAAGGGTATAAATGTTTGGATGTTGACAAGAAGAACATCTACTTTTAATTAGAGTTGATTCATTTGTTGGAAAACTTACTTCCGAGCTATAGAGGAAATCGGGAGTAAATTACTAACCTCAAAAATCTAAGAAGGAGCAGCAATGTATGCAGAAGTTTCCACGTAGAACTAGTAGAATTACACAAAATAATTATACACAGTCACCTTTTAATCGCAATATTTCAAAAGGTATAGATAAGCGGAAATTTGCAACAAAATCACCCCAGAGTTTGCCCAATCCGAAAAACAGATTGTTTATAGTTTGGGGTATATTAATAGCTGCTTGCTTGGGTTTAGGAATTAACTTGTACAGGCTACAAATTGTTGACGGAGCCAAATTGACAAAAGAGGCACGCAAACAGCAGATGTTTAGTATGCGTCCTTTTATTCCTCGTCGCCAAATTGTAGACCGTAATAAAAGGGTTGTAGCAATTGACTTACCAATTTACACTTTGTACGTACATCCGAATATGTTTGACAAAGATAAGTCTAAATCGGAGATTGCACGTAAACTAGCAACGATTTTAAATCAAGATGCTGAAAAACTAGAAGCTAAATTTAATGAGCAAAAAAGCGGCATTTTTATTTCTTCTAGACTACAAGAAGAAGTAGCAGACCAAATTGCTGCATTAAAACTAAACGGTATAGATTTAAGGAAAAAATTTAATCGATTCTACCCCGCAGAAGAATTAGTCTCTGATATAGTTGGCTTTGTAAATGCAGACCGTCTAGGTAAAGCTGGAATAGAATATTCTCAAGAAAAGTTGCTCGAACGGTCGATGAAAACGGTGCGTTTGTCAAAAGCGGGAAATGGTGCATTAATGCCAGATCATGCACCAGATGGATTCCTCAATTTTGATAAACTAAAAATGCAATTGACCATTGATAGCCGATTGCAGCGCGATGCAAGATTAGCGCTTAACGAACAAATCAAGAAATTCAAAGCTAAACGTGGAGCGGTAATAGTGATGGATGCGTGGGACGGTTCCATCCTAGCTTTGGCTTGTTCGCCAACTTATAACGCTAACAAGAAATTTACTAAAGAAGACTATGCTCTATTTAGAAATTGGGCTGTAGCTGATTTATACGAACCCGGTTCAACCTTCAAACCGTTAAATGTTGCTATCGCTTTAGAAACTGGTCGCATTCAGCCAACAGAAGTGTTTAACGATAGGGGCTTAATAAAAGTCGCAGACCGTGAAATAAGAAATGCAGAGGAAAACGCGAACGGAAGAATCAATGTTGCTCAAATTTTGCAAACTTCGAGCAATATTGGGATGGTTAAAATTATTCAGCGATTGCAGCCCAGTATTTATTATGGTTGGTTGGAAAGATTGGGATTGCGGCAAAAATCCGATACAGATTTGCCATTTGAGGTAACTAGTCGTCTCAAACCCCAAGACGAATTTATCAATTCCCCAATTGAACCAGCAGCAGCTTCCTTCGGTCAAGGTTTTTCACTAACACCGCTACAGCTAGTTCAAATGCATGGAGCGTTAGCTAATGGTGGTAGATTAGTAACTCCTCATGTGGTCAAAGGACTGATAGACGATAAAGAACAAATTCACAAAGAGCGAAGTTTACCAGCATCCCGTCAGATTTTTTCTCCTACAACAACTCAAACAGTGCTGCAAATGATGGAAAGCGTGGTTAATAAAGGTTCTGGTAAAGCCGCGCAAATTCCAGGATATCGGATTGCAGGTAAAACTGGTACAGCTGAAAAAGCTGGTGCTACAGGAGGTTATGTTGAAGGGTCAAAAATTACTAGTTTTGTGAGTATTTTACCAGTGCAAACACCTCGTTATGTAGTTTTGACACTAGTAGACGAACCCCAAGGAGAACACACCTACGGTAGTACCGTCGCAGCACCTATTGCCAAGAAGGTAATAGAATCATTGATTAGTGTTGAGAAAATTCCACCTTCAGGTTCGAGGTGATAGTTCGTAGTTGCGCTTAAGCGCAACTACGAACCTATTATCTATTCCTCATCATGATTCATCGATTCCCAAATTTTAGTAACTGCTTTCTTGGTAAAAACAGAAAATTCTTTTTCCATCATCCACTTATAATAATTCGGTTCTTTCTTAAATGATTCAGATACTGATTTACCTTTGTACTTTCCAAAATTAAAGATTATTTCGTTATTTTCGTCATAAATAACTCTTTTAGTAGGGTCAAGAAAATCAAATGGGATGAATTCTTGTAGCTCATCCATATTATTTTTTACGGGATAAGATATATTGCCATCTTTATCTTCGTATTCTTCATTTTCGTAACGCTCTAGCTGAGCTTTAAAGACTTCATATGTTGCGCGAATATCGTTTTCTGCATCGTGAGCACCAACTAATTTTTCTCCGCAATAATATTTGTAAGCTGCTCTAAGAGTGCGAGGTTCCATTTTATGGAAAATAGTTTGTACATCGATAATTCTTCTTCCTTCCAATTGGAAATCGATATCAACACGGGAAAATTCTGCTATCAATACAGGAATATCGAATCGATTTGAATTATACCCAGCTAAATCGCTATCATTAATGTAGCTCGCCAAACCATAAGCAATTTCTGCGAAAGCGGGTTTATCTTTTACATCTTCGTCATAAATTCCGTGTATTTCTGATGATGCTTTAGGAATGGAAATAGTAGGATTAATAATCCAAGTTTTCATTTCTTCCTTACCATCAGGGAATACTTTTAATACTGCAATTTGTATAATTCTATCTTTGACAATATCGATTCCTGTTGTTTCTAAATCAATAAATGCCATTGGACGCAATAAATTAAGCTTCATCAGAGGTTCCTGTAATAGTACGAATAAGTAGAATTAAATATAGTTGTATAAATATTTAACAGATTTATTGATAAACCGCTGTATTTTAGAATAGTAATAATTCAGTTAGTAGGCAGTAATTAACAGATAAATACGATGGAATTATAAAAATAGACCAAGTTAAATATTAACTGGTCGCAAATTAATGTTAGTAGTACGTGTATACAATTTAATTCTACAAGTTATAGAATTTACTTGTTTAAGATTAATTTGATTTGACTGCAAATAATTATTTTTTCTACTCCCCACTCCCTAATCCCTACTCTCCATTCCCTCTGCCAATTTTTAACTCGAAACCCCAGAAACTGCTCGCTTTTTCAAATCTAATAGAATACGCTCTCCACCTCTTGGTTCGAGTACTTGAGCTGATACATTATTTTGTTTTAAAAGGGAACTAAATTCTTCAACAGTTCCTTCTGGCTTGATAAAATTCATCAGCAATCCTTCAAACATTACATCACCACCAGCCGCTGTTGGTAACATTATCTGGGGTTCGAGCCATTTTGCTACTTCCAAACCTTTTTCCTTCCCTTTGATGATAGAACCAATTAGAGGTAACGCTAAATCTATCAATGGGGTGATGACAACATCAATGGGAGCAGATGCTTTTAAAGACTCAGAATGATATCCATGAGGTTCGTAATAAACAGTAAAACCAGTTTCGAGTTCTTTAAGAAGGTATCCGTTTTCAATTAAAGTTGGACCGATGGGAGAACCAGGAACAGCAGTAATTTCAACACTACCATTAAGAGTAAAAGCTTCACCGTGAGCCAGTGAGTTAACTTTTTGATAATTCAGTTGATTAACGACTTTTGCTGCATTTTCCGAAGCAACAACCGCAATATCGCGGTCAAGTTGCTTTAAAGTCGGTGGATGAGCATGGTCTTCTAAGCCCTGAGATAGTAAAATCAGGTCAATTTTTTCTGGAATAGGACGTTCTTGAGGACGAGAACCCTTAAATAGCCAATCTAAATTAGCAAAAGTTAAGGAACCAACTAGCCAAGGGTCAATCAATATACTTTGACCCCCAATTTCAAGCAACCAACTATTACTGTCTAAGTAAGTTAAATACATTGTCTTTGTCAGAGCGAGCTTTTATTCATTATGAAGTATATTTGCTCAACTTAGTTAGAGGGGAGTGAGAGGGAGAGGGGGGAGAGAGGGAGAGGGGGAAGAGGGGGAAGAGGGGGTAGAAAAATTAAACTCTTAATTCCTAACTCCTAACTCCTAACTCCTAACTTAATTTTCTCAATCCAAAATCCAAAATCCAAAATCCAAAATCCGTCTTGGAAAGTTTGGGGGACGGAAACCGACACCCCCAACTTTCCGCAAAATTCTTTGACCTATTTAATTTTTCCTGGTATATCAATGAGTGAACAACAGAATGTAACAAAGATGTTTATTCCTAAAATGCGTTTTGTAGTCGGTTTAGCAAGTTTTTTGTTAGCTGGTAGTCTGAGTAGTTATGCTTACGGTAAATCAGAAATTCCGCAAAATATAAATAATGCATCTTTGAATTCACTAAAAACTTCGACTGTACCCCAGCAAAAGAGTCTAACAAATTCGATTCTTACGCTTAATTCAAAGTTTTCGCTACCAACTGTATCATGTAATCAAAATTCTATATCTTGTAATTCACCATCAACAAATAGATTAAAAAATAATTTATATCAGCCCCAGCTAATATCCCAAACCTATAGAGTTATTGATGAGTTAAAAAGATATCAATACACTATCAATGGAAATAAGCTGTTTAGTGCTGCTAAATTACCTAGTAGTAACAAAGTTAGTTTTAATCAAAAAGATTTACTAGCTACTTTAATTAATACAAGAAAATATTATCAAGACCATGCCGATGATGACCCGAATCTTTCGCGTCCGGGTGTATTAAGTACTCAAGGAGTTACAGTCCAAGATGTTCTGAAAACTCTTGATTTTATGATTTCTGTATTGCAAGAAGATATTGTAAATAATCGTCCGACTCGCTTACAAGACCCTAATTTTATCAACTCAAATTTTCGGGTAATTAAATGGTCAGCTTCTAATCCCAAACAGCCGCGACGCAAAAATTTACGAATCACTAAATACGCTGTTTTTGTTTATCCAGGTTCTCGCAAGAAAACTGCTGAATTTAATATTCCTCTCTACAGTCTCGGAGATACCCCACTAACAAATAAGTTCTACACTAAATACACCAAGCAAGATGTATTATCAGGTATTTACGAACCCGGTGGTAAGGAACATGGCAAAGTTAAACCTATAGTTTATATGACTAGAGAAGGTTTAGAAGAAGCACTAATGGAAGGAACAATACTTGTTGATTTAGGTGGTGGTTCTTCTGCTTATTTTAATGTTGATAGAAGTAATGAAATACCCTATGTCAGAGGAATAAATAGGCGTTTGCAAAAGCGCTATTGGTATTTTAAAGAAGTTAAAGATATTAAAGGTTACGGTTATAAAATTGATGAAAAGATACCTATTAAACCGGGAGTGACTTTTGCTGGAGATGTATTGAATGTTGGTTTAGGAAGAATGGTTGTTATCGAGTATATGAAAAATGGACGCAGACACTTGAGAATGGGAGTCATAGCAGATACTGGTGGTGCGTTTTTACCCAACTTTCATCAACTCGATTACTTGGCTGGAATTTTCAAAGGCAAAGCTAGTTTTAACCGGTACATTAAGCAATTACCAACTTATGCTAAAGCATATATCTTGATAAAGAAATAAAGACTCTGGCTGTTTGTTCTAAAGCTCGTTATACTTGGGTAACTGTGAAAAAAGAATTAATCTAGTTATTAATTTTATCTCTTTTCACTGTTGCCCGCTCCCTATTTCATACTCTCATTTATTTTTGAATTATTATATGCCTATTTGCGATTGTGTATTCGTAAATAGGCGCATCAGAGTGTCAGGTAGATTGGTAATTTCCCGAATTAAGTCTTCAGAACCAATACCAAAAATTCCTAAAAACACAACAATTATAAAAACAGCAACTGCCGTGCTAACGGTAGTTTTCAGCACTTTAATTAAAGCTTGAAAAACTATCCAAGCGACAATCAATGAAGCAATTAAAACAATTAATTCAGTTGGCATGATTCTAATCAAGTTAAAATAGATGACTCAGAAAATTTGCGATAGCCGCTCCAGAACTGGAATAATTATCTCAATTTCGATGATTTTTACAGACTGCAAAATTGATAACAAGTAAATTGAGATACAATTTCACAAGGATAAATATTGAGAAATATTTGTTGATTATCCTATACTGCCTACAACTTCAACAGTGCGAATTCAGGATATCTTATAATTTTGCTACCATTTCAGTGCGTGAGGATACCTCTAATTTACGGAACATTCGTTTCAGAGCTTGTTTAACTGAGTTTTGCGTAATCCAAAGTTCTGCTCCAATTTCTTTATTCGTCAAACCTCCTGCGACAAGTTCAGCTATCTGCATTTCGCGAGGTGTAAGAAGTTTAGAAGATGGTGAGGTAAATATATTTTGTTGATATTGGGTTTTCAGTGCTGCGATATTAGCTGAGAGATGCATACAAATACTGCTTAAATCGGTAATATCTTGATAATTAAATGCTGGTGTTCCACCAATCCGAGCAAAATGAACCGCACCAATGAGTTTTCCGTTACCAACAATAGGTCCGGTCATGATGTGTTCGTGGTCGTAGTAAGCACAACAATTTTGATAAAGTTCGCATTGCTTCCAACTACCAGCAGGTAATACCATTTCTTCATGTGCTGGTGCATGTCTTTCCGTAACATAACGTAGCACTGGGTCAACATTACGACCAACTTGAGCGTAAAGTTCTACAAAGTTATCAATATCAGCATTGGACATACCGTATACTTCAACCGCGCTATAGGAAGAATCTTCTTTAAACATATAAATTCCCCAGCGCTGCACCTGGAAATACTCACCTGCACTATCCATAAAACGCATTCTTAATTTATGTTCGTCTTTTGTCGTAGCTATCCCGTGAAAAAGTTGATGTAAAGAACTAGACATTATTAGAGATTTAGCTCAAAGTGTACCCAGTTGAGGACTATACAAATTGTGGTGTCATATTTAGCATAATAAATTATGTTTAGACTTTGTTTAGGCATTGAAAATTCAACCTAAAATTCCCGTTAAAATCCAAAATCCAAAATCTAAAATCATTATGTCCAATCAACCTAAATACAACATCGGTTTAGTTATTTATCCTGGTATGACTCATCTTGATATAACTGGACCACATCAAGTATTTTCTTTTGTTCGTGAAGCTCGGGTACATATGCTGTGGAAAAATTTAGAACCAGTCACAAGCGGTGAAGGATTGACGATTTTACCGACAACTACCTTCAATGAATGTCCGCAATTAGACGTTATTTGCGTTCCTGGTGGTGGAATGGGAACTCTAGAAATAATGGCAGATTCCGAAATGCTGGAATTTCTGAAGCAGCAATCCAAAACAGCAAAATACATAACTTCTGTTTGTACTGGTTCTCTAATTCTTGCTGCTGCTGGTTTACTTAAAGGTTATCGTGCTGGTTGTCATTGGATGTTTCGCGAATATTTGGCAATACTGGATGTAGAAGTAGGAACCGAAAGAGTTGTAATTGATAGAAACAGAATTACTGGTGGTGGTGTAACTGCTGGAATTGACTTTGGATTGGTAGTTGTCAGTCAGCTTTGCGATGAAGAAACCGCGAAAAGAATTCAGCTTTTACTCGAATATAATCCTGCTCCACCTTTTAATACAGGTTCCCCGGAAAATGCTGGAGAAGTTTTAGTCGAGCAAGTAAAACAGTTTGGTAAACCTTTATTGGAAGCAGCTTTAGCTCAAACAAAGGCTACAGTAAAAAAATTGTAGAGATGTGAAAAAAGCTGGTAGCGGGGGACATAAAAAAGAACAGATACAAGTAATCTGTCCTATAAGAATTGATGGTTTAGAGATGGAAAGAGGAAGTAGAAAAAAATTATTTTTTATTCACCCACCATATTTATTGTGGTCTAGTATTAGTCGTGCGTTTCATTAATTCTAGTGGGTTTATTTTTTACGGACGTAATGTAGAGACGTTATATATAACGTCTCCCGACAGTTCCAAAGAAAACTCGACCCTTCAGAATTTATGAAAAAGACTACTAGTACTAGACCACATAAGTTATGAGGGGTGCCACAATGATATTTGTAGGTTGGGTTGAACGGAGTGAAACCCAACACCCGAGTTG
>JBCBHT010000009.1:0-76897 GCA_038525335.1 Cyanobacteria bacterium J06621_15
TGACTGCATCAACACTAAAACCTGGGAAATGCATAGTTCCTCGAGTATCTTTACTCAAGAATGCTTTCTTATCATTCAATTTTTCTTGCAAACCAGTTCTAAATAACACTAAACACCCGCTACTAATTTCTCCGTATTGATTTTCCCAAGCTTGGATATCATCAACACTCAGAATATAATCGGGATTTGCTGCTACAGAATTACAAATATCTATAACAACCGCAGGTAAAACCAGTGAATCGGCAGAGTATTCATCTATTCCTACACCGTCAGCATAAAAACTTACAGGTGCGTTGACATGGGTAGCAGAATGTTCTCCCATTGAAAACTTACGCAGATGATAACCATCTTTTTCCCAATCTGCTACCGTTTCAAATTTTACCGATGGGTCTCCTTCCCACAAAGGAATATTTTCATCAATAATGTGACTCAAATGAATCGCTCGGGAATATGAAATTTGACGTTGATTTTTCTTGTGATTTAAATTCCGCGTTAACCTTGCTAAAGTAGCTTCCATAATTTCACTACTTTGTCCAGAAACGGTGAACACTAAAGCTTCACGATAAACCCGCTGTCCACATCCTCTAAACGAATACATAATAGATAATCCCCCGAACCTTATATACTCGAAGGTACGGGGGAAGTTCAAATGTTGCAGCAAAAAGTGAATTACTATTTAAATTAACATCTTACTGCCTAAGCTTGAGCTAAGAAAAGGTTAAATTTAGTTTAAGACATCAGAAATATTACGGAAAAAGGAAATTTTCTTCAACTTCTACCGTACATACAAGAATATTTAGCTAAGTCAACCGGCTTCGGTACAGCGCTCGGGGTCATTAACAGCCATTAACTGCATTTACTTCAAATATTACACTTTAATTATTTGATTTATATCGGGGTCGAGACCCCTTATTTATGCAAGATTATTACTTTCTAAACAGAAGAAAGCATTTACGCGGGAAGGTTTCATCACTAAAATTTACTAAATAAATTTAGAGAAGATATGAATATAAATAAATGAAAACAAGTTTTAGATTATTCCCTATTCCCTGTTTCCTAGTTTAAAAAGCAGCTCTAATTGAGAGGTTACAATTTTTTTTATGCTCAAGAAAGTAACCTCCAAAACTATATTTTTGACCAATTTTCCTTTATGGTACAAGCCCCTGAATTTATTTATGGACTATTTATTTAAACATTACTCGGTTCAAGCCCCTAGATTTATCTGTGAGTATTAATTGCGTAGCTTGCGTCACGCGAAGCGTGATATTGCCAATTGCGTTAGCGTAGCGTGTCCCGGAGGGACATATTGCGAATTGTACTGACTACTTTCTAATCTTTGAAAAGCTTTGTGGGATAAATAGGAATACTTTTCCGAGTTTGCTTTTGAGTTTTTTGCTGAGTTCTTTGAGAATTACTACGAGGACGAAATTCTACAACATCACTTTTAATCGTAATATCATAATTGCCAAAAAAATCATGTCCTAGCAATCCATTCTGTAATCCAGAACCAGCAATAGCGACAGGAACTTTTTTGATTTTGACACCACCGGCTTCTATAGAATCAACATAGCCGATAGGAAATTCTACTCCTAAAGCAGAAGCAGTATTAGCCTTCGCCTTACCAACAGTAGTAACATTAAGCAATCTAGCCATTCGCTGGGTAATAACGGTACCGCTAGCACCTGTATCGACAATCATTTCAAATCGCTGCTTCCCATTAAAAGTTACATCAATAATTGGTGTACCTCCAATTCGCCGCTTTATCGGGGCGCGAAATGCCGTAGCTTGAGGCTTATCTTGCACGGGTACAGCAGCATATACTTCTCTTGTTTGAATGGGTATGGGTATAGGTTGACGCGATGTTGTTGGTGGATGTGGTGGTTCTGCTTGTTTAGCTACAGTAGGTAACTGCTGTGGTACAACCGCGATAGGAGATTGCAAATTTTGTTGTAATATTTTTTGTACCGTTGTAGGAACCTGCATTTTTTGCGAACTTGCAATTGATTCTTTTAACGGTGGTACTTTTACCACTGCTGTTTGTGGTTCTGGTTCTGGCTTTGGTTGACGAAGCGCAACAGATTTTTCTAAAGCATAGTCAAAATATTGCTGGTATTCTTTAACTTTGACTTTAGCTATGGAATAGTAGCGAGATGAAGAGCGAACTGATTTCATCAAATTAATCGCATCTTGATAGTAATCAGCTACTAACTTCCAATCATCGGGGGATTGAGCTGATTGACTGATACTAAAACCACCACTAGCCTTATCCAATCCCATTTCAAAAGGAGTTGGTTGAATTGCTTCTTCATCGGTTTGAGCTAATAATGGTTCAGATGTTTCTTGTACCGGGATAGTAACAGGTGAATCTATAACAGAAGGGGCACTCGGCACTGATTGCTGCTTTAGGTTCTGAGGAATTTTGACAGTTTTTGATTGTTTGCTACAGGCAACGCTAACTACAGTTAGTGCGCTCCATAAAAAAGTCAATGCTGCACGGGGAAACAAAGGCTCAAGCATAATAATTTCTAATTCTACCAAGCCCTTGAGGGCAAAATCTAGTTCAGGGTTTTAATTATCAAACGTTGGCAAGGGCACTACTCAGAAACCTATTTTCGTAATTAGAAAAACATCGTATCCGCTCAAAAGTTAAATTTCTCCTTACCTTATATAGAATACCCTGTTTACCATTTTAGTCATTAAAGGAAGATAATTCAGTTTACAAATAGCAACTAATCTTTCCAGCAGTTTTTTGAGTGTTAATAGTTATCAAAAGCCAGTCAAAACAAATCGCTGTATCTAACCAAATCCTTTGGTGATTAAAAATCGCTGGAGTACCTCGTAATACTTTATAATTATCTTTCGTTCGCGCCCAGTAGATAATTCTCATTATTTATTGTTGCTTTATAGTTTTATAGAAATATGTCTCTGTTTGACGCAACACCAGCCTTACTTGTTCTAGCAGACGGAACCAGCTATCGCGGTTGGTCTTTCGGTGCTACGGGAACTGCTATAGGAGAAGTAGTTTTTAATACCGGTATGACGGGATATCAAGAAGTTTTGACCGACCCCAGTTATTGCGGTCAAATTATTGTGTTTACCTATCCAGAGTTAGGCAACACTGGTGTGAATCCTCTTGATGCCGAGTCAGATAAGCCCTATCTCAAAGCTTGTATAGCCAAAAATATTTGCGAACGTCCCAGTAATTGGCGAGCAACTCAATCTTTACCAGATTACTTGAAAAAGCATCAGATACCAGGCATTTATGGTATTGATACTCGCGCATTGACCCGTAAAATCCGCAACTTTGGAGCAATGAATGGCGGTGTTTCGACTGAAATACTCGACCCTAACGAATTATTAGAACGGGTAAATGCAGCCCCAACGATGAGTGGATTAAATCTAGTAAAAGAAGTAACCACTTCAGACGTTTATGAATGGTCGGAGCCGACTACAACCGCGTGGGAGTTTAATACCAACTCTCAAACCGATTCGGAAGATAAATTTACTGTAGTAGCCCTGGATTTTGGAGTTAAACGCAATATATTACGTCGTTTAGTAAGTCACGGTTGTCGAGTTATCGTAGTTCCAGCCAATACCCCAATTGAAGAAATTCTTAAACATCAGCCAGACGGAATATTTCTTTCTAACGGACCGGGAGACCCAAGTGCGGTTACTGAAGGAATTGAAACCGCGAAAGCATTATTAAAATCCGATAAGCCCATATTTGGTATTTGCATGGGACATCAAATTTTAGGTCAAGCCTTGGGGGCGCAAACCTATAAACTCAAATTTGGTCATCGTGGTTTAAATCAGCCAGCAGGTCTAAAAGAACGAATTGAAATCACTTCTCAAAACCATAGCTTTGCGATTGACCCGGATTCCTTAAATAATAGTGACGTAGAAATTAGCCACTTGAACTTAAATGATAGAACTGTTGCTGGGGTAAAACATAAGTCTCTACCCATTTTCTCGGTACAGTATCATCCCGAAGCATCTCCGGGTCCTCATGATGCAGATTATTTATTCGAGCAGTTTGTTCAAGCCATGAAAAAAACTCGCCAAACAATTACAGCTTGAGTGAAAGTCGGGTAAAAATAGAGTAATTAATACAGAGGACGGCTCGTCCTCGAAAGCCTGCAAAGAAATAAAGTCTCCCATGCTCCTACTGAAACAGGAAGCAAGAGTTCTAAGAGTCAACTTTCCGAGTTGTCCATACTTTGCACAGCAAAAAGCGAAAAATTGGAACTAAAATAAAAGTTCAATTTTTTTATTTTTCACTTTTGATGTCTATAAACGCAAGTAGCGGTTAAAGTAGACAACAGACACAAAAAACATCTATACTTGAGCGTTTGCTTTCACCACGAGGAGGGAATTATTGCTGAACCACTTAATCTAACCGTAAGCCTGCGAGGTACTCGTGAAGTCCGGGATAGTTGTCAGCTATTCCGCCTCACAGGATTGTTAGACGCATTTTCCGAGCCGACATTTCGTAAGGTACTTAGTAATAAAATTGATGAAGGTCCCAGACACGTTATTCTGGATCTTTCACAAATTGACTTTGTAGACAGTTCTGGTTTGGGAGCTTTGGTACAGTTAGCCAAGCAAGCTCAAACCGCTAAGGGTACCTTTCAAATTGTCACAAACGCCCGCGTAACTCAGACAGTCAAGTTAGTACGTTTGGAAAAGTTTCTTGCTTTGCAAACTTCAGTTGATAAAGCACTAGAAAACACAAAGTCTTCTTGACGACTTGAGGAATGCAAAAATTAGCTATCCGATGCTTATCCGGATAGCTAAACCACCTACAACACCTTTGCTATAAGATGAGAATTTTATGTTGAAGCGTTCCTGATTTTATTTATTTATCTATAAATACGACTGACATCTAAGTTAAAAGTTTTATCCTCTTGTCCTAAGTCAAAATTCTATTAATTGCCTAATCGCAAGATATAAGTGCTGCGCTGTTATATTTGAGATATTTCATGCTACTTTTCAGCATTGATTAACGAATACAAGAGACTGTCGAAACTTAGAGAATGTTTTAACAGCCAAGTTGTTCAAAAGTTGGACTGGAAGGCGGTTCTGTGTCACATCGTTGTTTACCCTATATAGCTTTGCACCTTTGGTAAATGCTGCGCTAAGCTTGATTATCTTACGAGATAATATTGAAATTTTTTCCATAAGGTACAATCGCACAAGATTTATCAGTTTCCAATTTGCCTTTCTTCCTTACCTTTGGTATTAGTGAGGAAGACTTCATCTCAGGATACATATAAATGTTCTGGAGTTGCCGAATTGAGGTATGAATTTATTTTTATCAAATTTACTAGCCCCCTAAATCCCCTGCCCCCGTGACCCCCAAGATTGTGAGTAGTGGGGAACTTTAAATTATTTTTCTCTCCCAGAATAGGGGGCTGGGGGCAAATCATACTTTTACTCAGCAGTGCCAATTTTCTGATAAATTTCGTTGCCTGCTTTCCATGTCGCGCCGAGATTTATCGAGATTTATTGTTAAATTATCCGAATATTATGAATATTAATATATTCTGTATCGCAAGTACCGAACTACTAAAATTATTTCTATTACTTATCTTAAGAAATTATTACGATTTCGCCAATACAGTCTACTCATAAATCAAACTGGATTCCCACTAGAAAATTTACTCCAGATGAATATTTCAAATTTTTATTTTTAGCCTTTTAACGATAATTTTTTTTTAGCAAAATGAATTCATTTGAAAATAATGTCTTATATAGCATGGGTTGGTAGAATTTTTGTGGTTAATGAAATTGGCGTAAACAAAAGTTAAAATCAATGCAATTAATCGGAAATAACAAGCTAAAATTATCAGGAAACTTCTGTAGTAATAGCAGTCATAAACGTGAAACAGCATAATTTAAACCAGCGACTAACGAGCAAACTCCTAAAAACCATCATTTCCCGATAGTTATTAACCATTAAATTAGGGATTGAGTTGTGAAATCAAAGGAGGAAAAACAATTAAGTGCCGGTTCTAAAGCTATTTCCAAGGATGTATTTGACCTTGATGAACCAAGAAAGACAAATGCCAACAAACTGTTGCCAAAACTTTCTGAGTCCCAATTACAGCAACTTTCTCCTACGGCTCTTGCTTATTTAGGCGATGCAGTTTATGAACTGTATATCAGAAGATATTACTTGCTACCACCTCAAAAAGTGGAAAATTACCATCGGTTGGTAGTGGCACAAGTAAGAGCCGAAAAACAAGCCCAGATGTTGCACTTACTTGACCCATATCTCAACAGTAATGAATTAGAAATTGTCCGTAGAGGTCGGAACGCTGCTACAGGTCGCCCCAAACGTGTAGAACCCCAAATTTACAGACAGGCTACTAGTCTGGAAACTTTGATTGGCTATCTGTATCTCACCGATACCGAACGATTAAGCGAGCTTCTACAAAAACTACGCCTAGAGTAGTAGCAGAATGTCTTACTCTTGATTGTCAATAATTATTAGAGTGTTCGGTTAAAAAGAAATGTGAGAAGATGCCTGCCGCCCATCTAAGCTCTACCAAATATTTATATGACCAACCAACCAAGAAAAATTAGAAAGACGGGCGATGATTCAAACCGCAAACCTTTAAAAATAAAAGGAAAGCGTTTTTCATCCCCGTCCGGAAATAAATCTAAAGATAGAAATCATAATCCTATAATTAATAAGCCTCGTCAAAATCGTTCTAATTTTGAACATTCATCATCTGCTACCGAAGCATTAGAAAATAATGACCTAATTTACGGTCGTCATTCAGTTTTGAGCAGTTTAGAATCTCAGCGTTCGCTTAATCGTATTTGGATTACTTCTCGTTTGCGCTACGACCACCGTTTCCACGATTTGCTTTTACAAGCAAAAGGAAATGGGACTGTAATAGATGAGGTAGAACCCAGACGCTTAGACCAAATTACGAAAAATTCCAACCATCAGGGAGTTGCAGCACAAATTGCTCCTTACGAATATTTTGATTTGCACGAATTGATAGAAAAGGCAAAAATTATTACCGATACACCGGTAATAATCGTCGCCGATAGCATTACAGATCCCCACAATTTAGGAGCAATTATTCGGACCGCTGAATCTATAGGTGCTCAAGGTCTAGTGATTCCGCAGCGTAGAGCTGTTGGTGTTACTTCTACGGTAATGAAAGTAGCAACTGGAGCATTAGATAATTTTCCCGTTGCCAGAGTAATTAATCTCAGTCGCGCTTTAGAAGACTTAAAAACCGCCGGTTTTTGGATTTATGGTACCGCTAGTTCCGCAAGCGAACCCATACATACAGTCAACTTTAACGGACCACCAATCGCTTTAGTAATTGGCTCTGAAGGAGAAGGCTTAAGTATGTTGACACAAAAATGCTGCGATGTTCTAGTTTCAATTCCTTTACAAGGGAAAACACCCAGCCTAAATGCCTCTGTGGCAGCAGGTATGGCACTATACGAAATCTATCGTCAACGCTGGAGCAACACGCTTAATTTAGAAAATTTGCGAAAAACCTCTTCCAAAAACCATATGTAAAAGAGTATAAAGAAGTGTAAAGAGACAAAAACCGACAGCATAGTTCTTTAACAACCACTATCAACTTTAGTAATCGGCGAAAATCATGAACATCATTGGAAATCCTTTCAAAGAATTTGTTACCAACGTCTTTGACAACTTTGGCTTAGCTTGGTGGGTAGAAATTGCCACTCAAAATCCTAAGTGTACATATTACTTCGGACCTTTTCTGAACGGCACTGAAGCAAAAGCCTCTGTCAAAGGCTATGTAGAAGACCTTGAACTTGAGGGAGCGCAGGGAATAAAGGTAAATGTTAAGCGTTGTAAACCAAAAGCTTTAACGGTTGCTGAAGACTTGGGGGAATGGTTTGACCGTAAAGTAAAGCCTGTCTTTAGCGGTCAAATGTAATCAAAGGCTTTCAAATAATCAGATTAGAGGAAGTTTTCTACTAGGCACCATTTACTAAAAAATGAAACGTGATATATGAATAAGCAGTATTGACTTTTATTTATATTTGTGCGTCATTTTTTAGTAAATAGTATTACTTGTTCCTAAGTTCTATCTGGGAGCAAGTAATCTAAATTTGCATTTGCTAAAAATCCAGAACAAAAGCATCCCTTTCTAAAATCTAAAATCCTAGCGCTTGTGAATTATCCTTAAGCCAACAGTCAATATCATTTAACATTTGGTCAGGAATTTCCCAAGGAAATAAATGAGCAGTATTTGGATAACAGTGAAATTGGCAATTTTGTAGATGTTGTGAAGTTTCTAAACTGCATTCAGCTGTTATATGTCTATCTTCTTTAGCAGCGAGTACTAGAGAAGGACATTGAATTTGGCTTAGTTCGTCAACTTTATTGTATCCAGCCCTAATCGCCGAATAAAGAGCGCGAGTTGCTTTATCCGAAGTTTGTAAATAAGCGGGTATTGCACATGAAGCAATATATTTATAAGCAGTAGGGGTATGTTGCTGAATTAAGTAACGGAAAAGAGAACGTTTTCCAAAAGTATCAATATTCCACTGCCAACCTGGATTTATTAGACTTATAAGAGCCGCAATACCAGTATAGAGATTATCTTGCCATGTAATAGGTGGATGATTTCCATGGGGTCTTGCAGCAGTAGCGACTAAGATTAACCCACTTACCCTCTGTGGAAATTGTAAAGCCAATTCCATAGCTAAAATACCACCTAAAGACCATCCCAATACCAAGCATTTTTCAATTTGTAATTCGTCTAAAAGGCTAGACAGGTCGGTTAAATGGTCTATCATGAGGAAATCATTATTGAAGCGGCTTTTGCCGTATCCGCGCAAATCTGGAGCAATAGTTTGAAAGCGCTTTGATAAATGATTGGTAAATACAGAAAGACTTGAACCCGAACCAGGATGTCCGTGTAAACAAAGAATCGGGTAACCTTGACCTTGGTTATAAACGTTGAGACGCATCAGTTAACAATTAACAATTAACAATTAACAATTATCAGTCAAGAGTTAGGAGTTAAGAGTTAGGAGTTAAGAGTTAGAAGTTAGGAGTTATGTAATAAAAATTTGGTAATTGACAATCCACATCCTACTTTACAGGAACATCTGACGGCGAACGGATGAAAATTGATAATTGAAAATTGATAATTATTAACTGCTCACTGTTCACTGCTCACTGATGACTGTTAACTGCTAACTGATTCTTTATATCCTCCAGCATAGGTGATAACGCACATCTGTCTGTAGGTAGTGTGAATTCCGAAAGCAACACCTGATACCTTAAAATCGGGATTAAAAATATTGGTTCGATGACCGCGATCGCGAACTCCATCATCGATAATAAGCTGCATAACAATATCCCTTGCAGTATGGGAACCGTAGCTGATATTTTCACCAGCAGTAACCTGCCATTTTCCATAGCGACTCAAACGTTTGAAAGGGTCGCTACCATCGCTACCGTTGTGACCGACAATACCTTTAGGACCTTGGTCTTTTACATGGTCTCTAGCAGCTAAAGACATTCCTTTTGAAATGGTTACAGGGGGTACGGGAGAAACTTTTTTTAAATAGTCAATAGCTTCATCGACAGCAGGAACACCTTCTTGAGTTATTAAATAAACATTTTTAGAAATTTTTACTCGTTTACCTTCAAACCGTTTTCTATAGTCTTCTAATACAGCAGCATAAGCTTGAGGGTTTGTCCGAGCTAGGTTCATTTCAGCAATTACTCTTTGTTCTAAAAGCGAGAGGTTGTTATCCCTTTTTACAGATTCAGGTATTTTTGAAGGAGTTTCCGACACAGAAGGTACTGGTTCAATAATTTCGAGAGAAGAACATCCAGCAAGTAGGCTAAAAGGAGCTACCCAATAAAATATCCGACGCATCAACAACCTCGTAAACCCATAAAAGCGGAGTGTGATTATATATCTAGATTCACTACGGTAGCATCAGTTTCCTGATTACGAGCAATATAAAGTTATGAGTACATCATTTTAAAGGAAAGAATAGGGAGCAAAGGGTAGGGAGTAAGGAGCAAGGGACAGATGCATGTTATCAATTACGGATACACCTAAATAACCTCAAATCGGGTTAAAAGATTCACCGTTAATAAGTAGTAAGTAGGAAAGTGATAGTAATGATGTTTTTAGTGTCACACGCTGATAAGACATTGTGACAATTGCCTAAGTCCTGAAATAGTAAAGCTGAGAGCAAATTCAATTTGACTAATGAAAAAATATTTCCAAGAATGGTTATAGCGTTCCTACAGCAAAGTACGGTACAACTTGACCTCACCCCCAGCCCCTCTCCTTATCAAGGAGAGGGGAGATAGATTTTGAAGTGTACCTCAATAGATTAGGAAACGCTATAAATGAATGATTTTGTTTTTAAATTAACACCATAAAACCTGGATTTATTTTGTATAATCCAGGTTTTTAGCTTGCTGTTATTGAGTTAATTCAAGTTGATTTAAAACTATAGGTAAGCACTTCATGAAACTCATCAAAAACTTATGACGATAAATGAAATTATTTTCCCTATTACCCGTTACCAATTACCCACTATCTATTACGCATCTACCTTACTCATAACTAATTGTTCAACCTGAGACAGAAATTCATGTTCTAAATAAGGTTTAGTTAAATAAGCGTTTGCACCTAATGCTTCTGCTAGTTGACGATGTTTTTCTGCGCTACGAGATGTAAGCACAACTACTGGAACGTTTGCTAAATTGGCATCTTGACGTAAATTACTTAGTAGTTCAAAACCATTCATTCTGGGCATTTCTAAATCAGAAATTACCAAATCAACTTCAGGATGATGCTGTAATTTTTCTAAAGCCTCTACACCATTTTGGGCTTGGATGACATGGTAGCCATATTTCTGTAAAGTTAATGAAATTGTCTGTCGGAGACTGATTGCATCATCTACTACTAAAACAACTTTGGAAGATTGGGAAACAGGTAATCTTGCTTTACCTACTGAAGCAATTTGAGGATTATTTGTGGATTTAGAAGCAGCAAGCAATGCTTTGGATGTAATTATTTCTCCCGACATTTGCAAAGCTTTTTTAGAAACATTTGGAGGTAAAGCCGAATAATCAATTGATGCTTGCATTTCCCCGATAGATGGTAGTAAAGTCCCATCAATTACTAGAATCAAATTACCATTAGCTAAACTGCTACAGCCATAAACATATTTAGGGGGAGCAATCGCTTGACCCAAAGGTCTAACTACTAATTCTTGCTCACCAATAATTTGGTCAATTTCTAAACCTAAAATTTGGTCGTTACTTTGTAGTAAGAGAATAGGATTAACAATTTTATCTGTATTGTTAATAGTAGGTTGATTGTGTAAAGTATTTTCTGCGGTAAATGTACGATGGTATTGCATTAAATCTGAAAGATTGAGTAGATTTACCATCCGTTCTTCCTTACCCGTATTCCAGTAAAGAACCTTTTTATTTTCAAACTGCTTAATTTGTTCTGGAGATGGAAGCAAGATTTTTGCAATACTATCTAACAGTAGTGCATAAGCAGCACCTCCAGTTTGAACTATCATTAACTTTTCGGTAGTCATAGAAAAAGGAATTTTTAATACAAATGTTGTTCCTTGCTGGGGTTGCGAATAAACTGCAATAGAACCATTTAATGCTTCTAATTGAGCGCGGACAATATCTAATCCAATACCCCTTCCGGAAATATCGCTTACTTTACCAGCAGTTGAAAATCCTGGAGAAAATAAACAATCTAACAGTTCTTCCTCCATTAAGCTGGAATCTTGGGTACCGAATTCTTTATCCGAACGTAACATCCCCAATTCAATTGCTTTGATACGAATTCTCTCGAAATTCAAACCACCACCATCATCTCTAACTTCGATAACAGTTTGAGAACCTCGGTTATAAGCACAAATTTCAATTACACCTTGTTCGGGTTTATTACGTTCGGAGCGTATCTCCTCCGATTCAATACCATGGTCGTAAGCGTTACGCACCAAATGTAACAGTGGGTCATAAAGTTTTTCCGCAATTGCTTTATCTACTAAAACAGAACCACCACTCAACCGTAATTCAACATGTTTACCGTGAATATTGGTGAGATTTTGTACCATCTGAGGAAAGCGATTGAGAATATTACCCAGAGGTAGCATTCTCGCTTCAACTAAATTATCAATGATACCAAGCGCTAATCGCTGTTTCTTATCATGAACTTGAGCAGATTGCTGAATAATTAAATCTGCTGATTCTAAAATTTCCTGAAATTGTGTAGCTTGTTCGGTCGCTTCATGTAAACCTAAATGGAATTCCGTGTAGTCATCCATTTCCAAGGAATCAAAGTCTACAGAAGCAACATTAAGAGTATTTCGCGGTACTGTTTTTTGAGCGTGAAAAGGTAATTCTCTTAGTTGGTCTAAAGTTTGTTGATGTCTTTGAAGTTTTTCAAATAATTGCTTGATTATTAGCTTAAGCTGCTCGTCTTGGGAAGTACGACGTTTTTGATGAATTAACAATTCTCCAGCTAAATAATTGAGACGCTGTAAACTTTCTACATCTACACGTACAAATGAAGGTAGTTTAGAGTTTCTAGCGGGAGTTGCTGGTTTTTTATCTGTTTGATTTTCGTTTTGGTTAACTTGATTAGAATTGTGTTGAATAATTGTTTGAGGAGAATCATCATCATCATTACTTACATCTGATAATGAATGTTCGGATTCTGTGATGATTTCTTCAGCAGTATTATTGTTGAAATTAGATTCTACTGATTCTCCCCAGATTGCTTCGAGCGTATTTGCGGCTGGGGTTTCAATTTCAGAAGATATAACCTCTTGAATTTCAGATTGAGTTGTTGAATTAACTTCTGATTTGATTTCCAAAAGCTTATGTAGCTTGGGACTATTAAGCCATTGTTTATCTTTTTCAGGTACGGGAGAATAATTTTTATATTCCTTCGCAATATCAGAAACCTTGCTTTGTAAAGTTTCAATTACCGAAAAATCACACAAATTATTCTGATAGCATTTAAATTTAGCGACACTCACAAGTACTGTTAAAATTCCTCCAAGACGATAAAGAGAAAGACTAGGAGTATCCGATTCATCTTGAACAAATTCTAAAAATTCTTGCAACCAACTTTCTACATATCCAACAGAGTTTTCGATATCACTCTTGGGAATAATTAAACTTAATCCAAGTTGCTCTTCAGGAATATGTAACTCATGATTAAACCAACCTAAAATATAGCGAATTACCTTCAAATGAAACTTAGCGGATTTTGGTTTAAGAGGTTCGTTATCAAGATTACCTGTAGTAAAAAATTCGTATAATTGCTCTATTTCATTTCTTAAAGACTTGCTTATAGATTCGGTTGTCAAATCGGCAGAAATATCTTGTGATAAGTTTGTTTGTGATAGATTTTTCTCTAAATCTTCTTGCAATAAACCTGTTTGTAACACATCTTCTGTATCTTTATCTGCATAGTTTGCTGGCACAGACTGAGAAAAAGCAAGTAAATCTAGCGATGCTTCTCCACCGCGTTCTCTATCACCAGCTAAAACAGCCTCTCGTGCTTGCTGTAAATCGCGGTTAGCAATTTTTGCGATTTCTAAAGCTTGAGAAGAATCAGCGTCTAATGCATCAAGAATTGCTTGGGTTATTTCACCGAATCCAGGTAGATTTAAAGATTCAGATAATCCAGTAAAAACCTCGGCTTGAGTGCGTAAAAAAGCAGCAACATCAGAAGTTTCGGGAGGATTTTGAACTAAATCATTAATGCTATCAATACGTTGAGTTACACCAGTTTCAAAAATTGATAATACAATATCAAAACCCAATTCTTCAGAAGTCGGAATATGAGCTTCAGCACCGAATGCATCACCAAGTTTATCTTGTAAATCCGCAAAAACTGAAGCAGCTCGCTGCATCAATTCATCATCATCAATTTTAGTCCCCGTGATTTCCGAAGTTAAACATAATTGCAAACACTCAAAAGCCTGTATTAACAAAGAATGTAATTGAGAATCAATTTCGACTTCAGGATTATATAAAGCCTTAAAAACATCTTCTAAAGAATGAGCTATTTTATTAATTGATTCTAATTCAACATTAGCAGCCCCACCTTTTAGTGTGTGAGTAGCTCGCATTAAATTATGCACCCTATTAGTACTGCGGTCTTCAACTAAACCGAAAAGTTCTTCTTCGATAGTTTGCAGTAATTCAGGAGCTTCACTGAGAAAATAAATATATCCTTGTTCGCGGATGGAAGAGTCGGTAATCATGATTTGAAGAGTTAGGAGTTAGGAGTTAGGAGTTAAGAGTTAGGAGTTAAGAGTTAAGAGTTAAGAGTTAAGAGTTAGGATTTATCTATTTATTGATTGTTCGGTTGTTTTAACTATTGAACTTAAAATACGAATAATTTCATCTATGTATATAAGTTCTTGATTTACATCAATTTTTACTAAATTAGAATGTTTTAGTAGTCGTAGCCAATATTTTGTTTCTTTTGCTTCTTTGTAAGCAATATACATTTTAGCTAAGAAGTTTTTTCTACTTTGACCTCCACTAGCTTCTTCAACATTTGCTCCAATGCTTGTGGCAGATTTGAGTAATTGATTAGAAATTACATATTCTTTATGCTGTTGAAGTTGACTGTAAAGATGGATTATCTCTAAAGCAAAATTAAAACTTTTATTTTGTATAATACTCGTTGCCAAAAGTTATCCTCCCATAGTTAAAGCCTAATTTATTATTTTTTACTTCTCGCTTTCATAAATTAGAAGTTTTTAACTAGAAATCAAGATATCAAGGACTTACGCAATAGTAGTTTCTTATGCATAAGTCCCGAGCAAACTATTAACTCCTAACTCATAACTCCTAACTCCTAACTTTCATTGTCTAGTTGACTTTAAATTTACTTACACTTGCTAACAATTCCTGCCCCATTTCAGATAGCTGCTGGAATACTGAAGCAATGCTGTTAGCTTCTGTGGAAGTCTTTTGGGAAATTTGGGCTACATCTTTCATGGATGCTGTGGCTGATACTGATTGCAGCATCTGGGTTTGGGTTGCATCGGTAATCCTTTGAAGTAGTTCGCTAATTTCTGCTGTTGCATCAACGATATCGTTGAGGTTCTGTCTAGTTTCGCTGACTAGATTGGTACCTTCTACTACCTGTTGAATACCTGTTTCCATTGCTACGGCAACTTCACCGGTTTCTTCTTGGATTTCTTGAACCAGTTTCTCGATTTCGATGGTCGCTGCTGCTGACTGACGCGATAAAGAGCGAACTTCATCAGCTACTACTGCAAAACCTTTTCCGTATTCTCCTGCACGGGTTGCTTCGATTGCTGCGTTTAATGCTAGTACGTTAGTTTGAGTAGCAAAGTTACTAATCAAATTTACTACTTTAGAAATCTTCTGCGAAGATTCACTCAAACGCTTAATCTTTTTACTGGTTTGAGAAACTGTTTCGCGGATACCTTGAATAGCTTCTACAGTCATATTCATGGCTGCATCACCGGAATCTACGGTTTGGTTGGCTTTTTGGACTGCAACCTGTACTGATTCGGCGTTTGCTACTACTTCTTGAGTAGAGTCAACCATTTGTTGAATCTCGGTTAAAGCACCGCTAATTTCTCTAGATTGCTGTTGTGCTAGGTCGGTCAATCCATTTAGGGATAGGTTGCTGTTACCGGAAGTCTCTGCTACTTGTTGAGCAGATGCTTGTACTTGAAGAACAATTTTCCTTAATGCTTGTAAGGTATTGTTATAAGCATCGGCAATAGTACCTAATTCGTCTTCAGTAATTGGCGCACGTACTGTCAAGTCACCGTTTAAAGCTGGTCTAACTGCTGAGAGCAGTTTCATCGCTCCTGTTTGTAAATATTCTCTAGCTTGCTTTTCTCTTGCTGCTGCTTCCGCTACTTGTGAAGACTGTGTTTGTAACTGTTGAAGAAATTCAACTTGCTGTAGCGCTACGCTTAATTGATTGGCTATTTGGGTTAATAGCTTTACTTCTCCATCTTCCCATTCACGAGGACCGTCATTTTGATAAGCTGCGAGCATTCCCCAAAGGTTTTGTCCTTTGTAAATGGGTACAATTGCATAAGCTTTACATTGATATTGCTCTAATACTTGAAGGTAACAATCGTTGAATCCTTTAGCATATATATCAGAAACAACATAAGACTGATTTTCAGAACCTTTACTGCTTAAAGAAGTTTGTAAATAAGGGTCTACAGAACTGGTACCGATTTCATTACTTTGAAATAAGGTTCGCATTCTAGTACAGCTATTTACACTTTCCTGTAAGCGTCGAATTTGATGCTGTCTGTCTACTAAAGGAAGCCAGCCAGGACTAATTGATTCAGCAACAAACTCTCCACTGTAGTCGGGATTAAGACGATATACTGCTACTCGGTCGGTTTTTAACAACGCTCGCATCTCTTGAGTAGTAGTTAAAAAGATGCTGTCTATATCAAGAGATTGTCTAATTTTGTCAATAACCTTAGATAAAGCGCGGTCGCGATTTACTGCTAGTTCTACTTTTTTAGATTGCTCTTGGTATCTATCTAATGTTTGTGACTGCTGCATAGCTACCGCTAACAGCACGGCAATTTGCTCCATTGCGGTGATTTCAAACTCTTCCCAATGACGGGTTTCCCCATGCTGATAGCTTGCTAGCAATCCCCAGAGTCTGTCACCATGAAAAATAGGAACGGTAAGATAAGCTTTAGCTTCAAATTGGTCTAGAAGCTCTTTGTAACAGCTAGGAAAATTTTGTTTTTCGACATCATCAACAACAAAGCTGGATTTATTTTTGTAGCGACCCCCTTGATTATCTTGAAGATAGGTATCCTGTTTTTTGATTGCATCGAGACCCTGAAGGGAGTCGCAATGACCGTTTTCCTGCAACAACTCTGGGTCAATTTCTGTTTCTGCAAAAGGTTTCCAGTTTTTACCAACGGATTCTGCAATAAAGTCACCACTCCAATCCTCGTTAAAACGGTACACAACGGTACGGTCGGTACCTAATAAGCGACGGACTTCATAAACTGTCGTTTGGAGAATTCCATTAAACTGTGATGAATTTGTAACTTTTTCTGCAAGTCCTTGTCCAATTTTGCGAGTTAAAGTAATAAGACTTTGCTGACGTTCTGCTGTCTTTGCTAATTGTCGCGATTTCTCTTCACTTTCTCGTGCGAATTCTGCTTGAGATACAGCTACTCCCAAGTTAATAGCAATTTGACGCAGTAACTTTACCTGGTCTTCTTGCCACTCATAAGTACCGCTATTTTGATAAGCACCTAATAAGCCCCAAAGTTTTTGTCCCGCAAACAACGGTACAATCACGTAGGCTTTAACCTCAAACTGTTCTAAAATCTCTACGTGACAAGGCGCATGATTCATCTCATAGATATCATTTGCGACCAAAGTTTCATGCTGTCGATAACGACCTCCTTTAGTTTCCTGCAAATGAGTATCTTCCCAAACAGTTTTAATTCCTGGACCAACCAAAGGAACCCAGCCATTCGCAACAGATTCAGCAACGAATTCACCACTCCAATCAGCATTAAAGCGGTAAACTGCTAAACGGTCGCATTCAATTAGTTCGCGAACATCTTGAGTAGTAGTGCGGAATAGTTTGTCTAAACTGGAAGATAGTTGAATTTTATCAATAACTTTGGTTATCGATTTAAATTCTTGAGCTTGTTGTTCAAGCTTTCTTTCTAATTCAAAGCTTTCTAATCTATGAGAAATTTCGGTGCTGACTTGAGATAATAGAGTAATTTCGGATTCTTCCCACTGACGAGCAGTTACACAATTCTGTATTCCTAGCAATCCCCAAATTTGGTCATAAACAAAAATTGGAATAGTTAAACTAGCTGTAACCTGGAATTTTTCTAAAATTTGGGCTTTATAAGCTGTAAGTTCAACTTCTTTAATGTCATTGATAGTGACTGCTTCGAGATATTCTTCCCTAATATCCAAACCAAAAATCATTGCTGGAATAGTTTCATCTATTGCAGGAGTCCAGCCATTAGCAATTGATTCTCCAATTACAACACCAGATGATGAAGAATTAAAGCGATAAAGCATCACTCTATCGCTTTGTATTTTTTCTTTAACTACTGCTGTAGTAAGTTGAACTAATTCTTCCAAATTTTTGGCTTTGCGAATTTGATTAAGAATTGAAGATAGCTGTATTCTCCAATCTTTAAAGCTTTGCTCTTTAGCTTTAGAATCTGAAGTTACGCTGCTTAATTCGCTTAATGTATCGGAATGTTCAACTTTTGCAATGTGATGTCCGTTTTCTGTATTTTCCTGATATGCGCTAGTCATTTAAAGCACCTTAAAATATTTAAAACTACGTAATTAGAGGTATTGATTTTTCCCTATTAGCTTGTCACTTAAGCTTAGTTATGAATCGACCATAAAGGAGATTGAAGAATCGCAGAAGCATCTAAATTAACAATCATTTCTTCTGAAGAATTAATAAAATAGCCTTGTAAAAAAGGAACAACTTCTTGGGAAACCAATTCTGGTGCTGGAGGCTTCATCAGGTTCAAGTCAAACTCTTCAATATCCATTATTTGTCGCACCAACAAACCCATAGATTTACCTTCTTTCTCCAAAATAATAGCCATCATTTTTGAAACAAAGCTACTACCATAGGAATAAGGTAGATAGCCTAACATTTCTTCTAAATCTATTAACCAAAGCATTTCACCACGCCAGTTATAGATACCAAATACACAACTAGGCATCTGCGGGACACAGCAAACTTCATTTAAAGATACAGGTAAGATTTCTGTAACATTTTGAAGTGAAATAATTGCTGTATCTTTTATACCTAAATTAAAGCTTAAAAACTTTTCTTCCGTCGTATCCAAAATTATTATTCCTTACATTTAACTATTAGCATCATTTTTATTAGTCCTTTAATAAGCAGGTAAGCGTTAAAACTGTCATTAGGATAAGAAGAGAATAGAAGCAAGACTTTATAAGGAAGCAAGCTTCTTCTCAAAACAAGACAATTTTCACTCTTTTACATAACCTACGGTTTATTTGATTTACTTGACTAATTTTTCAATTGCTGTAAAACACCTTCTAATTCTTGTTTATCTACCGGCTTGGAAAGAAAAGCATCAGCACCTAACATATCACCCCACATTTTATCTACATCGCTATTTTTTGTAGAACAAAAAACTACTGGGATAGTGCTAGTATTAGGATTATCTTTAAGCTCTCGGCAAATCTCAAAACCGCTTTTTCCTGGTAATATTACGTCAAGAAATATTACATCAGGTTTGTTTTGAGTGATTTTTTCTTGTGCTTCTTCACTACTTGTTGCTCCCATGACGCTGTAACCAGCTTGTTGTAAATAAGAGCTAATTCTCTGCATATCGGTGAGACCGTCTTCAACAACTAAAATAGTACTCATAGTAATTACCTATCAAATGTATTTAATAATCAACAAACAGCGATTGGATAGTGAAATATTAGACATTTATTAAGCTTGATATTAATCTAATTTTGATGCATTTTGAATAAATTAAGCTTCGGTAAAATTACTTATGCCGACACCAAATTTAGATTTAAATTTTTGAAGTCAAAACTGAAATAAAAACATAAAGTAAGCTTTTTTATCTAATGCCCTAACGATAAGGTTTGTGAGCTTGAGCCATTTTTACTAGGCGATGGAGTTTGTATATATTTGCGTATTACTCCCATCACTTTATCAGCAACAACAGGTTTGGTAATAAAATCTGTCGAACCTACTACTTTGGCACGAACTCTATCAAATAAACCATCGCTACCTGTGAGTATAATTACTGGTGTATTTGCAAAAACAGAAATTCGACGTAATTGAGCGCAAATTTCGTAACCGCTAGCAACTGGCATTACTAAATCCAAGAAAATTAAGTCTGGCTTGTTCTCAATCAAAATTGGTAAAGCCTGAACGGGGTCTTGAATTTTGATAAATCTCAGTCCTTGAGGAACTAGAATTTGTTCGAGCATCTGACAAACTTGTGGGCTATCATCCACACAAGCTATTAGTGGTCCGGATGGTGTTTCTGCTTCTGGCTCTATAGTCGAAGCATTTTGACCGTCCCCTATCTTAAAAGGCAAATCGGGAACTTTTATCAGTTCGATGATACCTTTGAGTACATAAGGTAGTAATGAACGAGCAATAGGTAACGGACTCTGCTTCATTTTGACGGCTAAATCTCGCAAAGTGTATTTGCCGTTCATCAAATTGACAAAGTTTTTGTAAACAGCCGGACTTACCATCTGCTGTAACTGTTCCGGTCTGCGGAGAATTGGTGCTAAGTCTGGAGAAAAATTAGCCAAACCTGCTTCCGACCAATGCTTCCAGGTATCTTGCATGAACTTTAGAGACATATCTGCACTTGTAAAGCTCATCGGTGCTTCCAGAATTACATCATTAATCCGGTCGCACTTAATTTGATTGAAATGCGCTTGTTGTGCTAAGTCAAACAGCAGTTCGGCTATAGTCTTTTCTACAACCGAGTTGATATGTTCGCGTTTAATTTTCTGTTTCTCATGCAAGACTTCGAGCAGTTTATAATCCCAGTAATCATTAGATGTTGATAAATCTTTGGAATTAAGCTGCATCTGGTCAATATCAATATCCGGGCAATGTTGGGTCATGTGTCTGCGCCAACGTCGGAAGGGATGGGTTCCCCCAGTCGCCCAAACAATACGTCCTAGTCGATAGTAGAATATCCACTTATGCCCTTTGGAACTTTTGATATTTAATTTGCCACTATATTGTATTTGAGTACAAGTTCTAAATTCATCGAGTAATTCACTCGACACCATCATTTCCGGATGGCTCATACTTTGTTCCCTTTATTAATAAGTCTTCCTTTAAAATTCCAGACAAGCTAGACCGCTTTATTCCTAATTAAAAAAGCAAATCGGCGACCGATGGCGACTTTGTTTCCAAGTAATCACCAATAAAGCTTCTTGTTCAAAATTAAAAAAAATCTGCAACAATTAATAGAAAAATTATGTTAATAAATTCTTGTATCTATATATTTGCTGAGAGTTAATCAAGTGTTTAAACAATTGCTATGGCTTAATACGAGTATGCACCATAGGAGTTATGTATCATCTTAAATTGAATGCGACTATAACTAAATCAGTGTATATTCTGATTTTATTTTTTTTGAAAATATGTTGTTTATACGGATTAAAGCTTACTTAGTTAGCGATTTATATTTCAAATACTCTGGATAATACTGCTATTTTTTTCTCAGAAATGGGTAGTAAAAAATATTTTAAAAGTCGGATTTATACTTTATCTAGCCATTACAAATCGCAGCTACACAAGCAAAATCCGGCGTTGCTGAATCATGAGATGATTTCACTATATTTTGAAGGTCGTATTAATAGTTTCAGACGTTAATTCATCCCGCACTTATGCAACGCCGAAATTTCTATGCTGCTCGTTTACTCATCATATTTATTGTGGTGGAGTATTAGTATTCGACCACAATAAATATAATAGGTGAAGAAAGTTGGGTTGCGCTATCTCCCTCCGAGCGACGCAAGCCTTACTCACGGCATGACTCGGCTTTAGTAAAGCTAACACAAACCAATTAGAGTTCCTATATTATGCTATTAAAATAGTAGTTTTTAGGCAGTAGACAGTAGGGAAAATATATTAAAATAATTAAAATTTAAACACGTAAAATATAAAATCTTTGTACGGTAAGCATTTTAATTTTTATTACCATTCAGTTTGGATATTAACAACTAAAGACCTATTTTACTTAACTATTATTCTGCTTAAACTATTCACTCTCTCTATAGTTGAGAATATTTTCATCAGCAACAGAAGAGAGTTAGCAAAACATGTTTTGACTTAACCTATTGGTTCTACTGACTCTAGAAATATTTTATGATTTTACTGAAAATCACCATCAAAAACTAGTACAAATTGCATTTTCAATTTTCAACTTTTGTTTTAAGAAAGCCCACTAAATTTTGCAAAAATGACTGGCTGACATTAATATCATTGGAAGAATTGGGGGCTGAATCTAATATTTTCTGTTCAACTGGTGTTGTTTCTCTTTCCTTGACTGTCTTTAAAGCATAAGCAGGTTCTTGTTCTTGACTATCTACATTAGGAAAATCTGCGGCGAATGTCTGAGATGATAATTGACCAAACCCATTTGTAGAATTTAAATCAGCAAATTCAGTAAATTTAGCTTGATTATCAATAATAGGTGTTTCCGTAGTATCTACAATAAAAGCTTCTTCTGCTAAATTGCTGACAATTAATCGAAAAGCAATTTGCTGTACTTTTTCGATTGAAATTAACAACCGAGTTGCTATTTCTTTCAAAGATGTTTTACCGTTAGCATAATCCCAAACTCTTGACTCTTGAGAGTCTAACTGTAATTGAGACACAATTAGGGTCTTTTTTGAAATAGCTGAACTAGGGTCTGGTAACTTTGCTTTCAATACAGACCAATTCCGTAAACTCCGTAGACCTTTGATTGTGGCTTCTGTTGTTAACATGCTTAAACCGGTCATTTCTGCTGCTGGAATTGAAGCTTGAAAATCAAAATCAAACTTGCCATTTTCCAGTTCAAAAAGCGGAGACACCTGTCCCATAATTTGAGCGCGAAATAACAATGTCAGCTGTTCTGCTGTAACTAGACCCTGAGACTTGAGACACAAGCCCATCGCCATTTTTCCACCGCTTGCTTCAAACTTTTCTGTTGCACAGCTTTTACTAACCCAGCCCCTGCGGTTAATCATCGAAACTAAGCCTTGATTGTCTAATGTATTAGCTGCTGCCACAATGCGTCCTTGACGCAGCCATATATGATGACTTTGGGCTTGTTGGGTCTGCTCCATTTTCAAAGCACGAATGCTCAGTAAGCCGGTTTTATAACCTTGCTCTAAAAATTCAAAGATTTCTGGCAAGGAAAATTTTGATAAGTAACCAGTAAATGCCATATTTTCCTTCGTAAAATATTTTTTAGGTAATATTAATGCGTTTGCTTATTTGACTGTTTAAAGCAAATTGAATCTGTCATTAACTGTTAATCTAAGTTGATAACAGATTAGTTAAAACGCTGTTTCTAACAAATTATTTTTTTAACTTAACTTTCGACCTAACAATTTAATTTTAAATTGTTAGTCATTAATTATTTTACTATTTATTTTCTCACAAACTTATTTTTATCCTAATTTTGATACAATTCTTAGCTTGGAACAAAAGAGAAATCAGTTATAAGTTTTTTGCACAAGTAAACGAATTAAATTGTATAAATCAGAATGAAATATAATATTGATGTAGGAGATAGTGTTATTACATTAAATCAATGTCAGTCATTTTCATTACACTGATTTACAAAAGAATAGCCGCGCAAAAATACAAATATTACAGCTATACAACCATTGCTTTTGAAGCATTAAACTGAACATAATGCTGTACTAAAGAAATAACAGCATTAGCAACAGAAGATGTCTCAGTTGGATTGACTATTACAGTAGGAGGTTGTGTTTCAACCTTGTAATAACCTAAAGCTGCAATAATGTTTTCTTGAGACCATGCACCAGAGCAATCTGTATGAGTTAAACCAATAACCATTGGGATTTTCGCTCTTTGATCCATGTATGAAACCACTCTACGAGCGTAACGAAATTCTCCCGGTCTATGAGCAGCTACTAATAATATATAAGCATGAGCCTTGCGAATTAACATATCCCAGATAAAATCAAATCTTTCTTGACCTGGTGTACCGTAAAGATGCAGAGCCATATCTGGATTGAATTGCAATCTACCAAAATCAAATGCAACAGTAGTTTTTTTCTTGATTAATGAACTTTCGTCTGTTGCTCTGCGGTCTGTATCTACAGTCTCGATTTCGCTAACTGAACGAATAAATGTAGATTTACCAGCCCCTACCGGACCAGTAACAACCATACGCATGATTTCCATAGAACTTATAAAAAAAATAGACAACAGGATAAAATGACCAGTTATCAAGAATATAAATCGAACTTTCCTTGCTCTTAGAATTTTTATTTCAGATAAAGGTAATGGTTCAATATACCTTTCTTAAAGGTAGTAACTGATAACTTGTATCATGTCCGGTCGATTACTTATAATTTTATTTGAGGAAGTGTTTGATTAGAAATTATATCTGAACTAACTTTTATTGATTCCTTTCTGAAAGTAATAAACGCGGACATGATGAACTTGAAGAAGGCTAGTTACCTTATACAATCTTAAATTTGAGATTTTGGAATTTTTATTTTAAACTTTAATTTTTAAACTTTAATTTACAAACTTATGTTTTAAAGTTTAACTTTGACTTTTATCAAAAGTATTAAAGCTAATTTTATAATATTTGCCAAACTCTATCATATTTATTCTCTGGGTAACTGAAGCAACAAATTATGTTAGACGTAAAAACTAGTGTTTTTGTAAAAAGATTACATTAAGACTAATTTTAATTCTTCGGTAAGACGCTTGATTTCTAACATCAATAAACCTTGTTTGGCTGATTGAGAAGCTAGTACTAGCAAGACAGCATCTTCACCACAATTTGTTAATACACCGTAACCTTTATCGCCTTCAACGTAAATACGGTCTATAGAACCTCTAGATAATTCATTACCTATACGTTCGCCTAAAGATAGCATAGCCGCAGACATTGCGGATACTTTCTCATCATCCATTGCACTTGGTAGCACTGTAGCTAAAGATAAACCGTCTGGGGAAACGAGTGTTGCTCCCTGAATATCACCAGTACCACTGACAAAATTTTGCAGGATACTTTCAATCTTTGCAGCATTAATAGGCATTTATTTTTCCTTATGATTTGTATGTAAAGCTTAGTTGAGCTAGCTGATTAAAAAACTTTGTTTAAACCAAAGGCACGAATTCAAAAACGTCGTTGTTTCCACCACGAAGCACGCATTCGGTGTGAGAACCTTTTAAACGCTTACCAGTAATTTCTTCTAAAGCTCCCCAAACTGCACCTAAAGAGAATGTACATTTACGAGGTGAACCTTGAGGTTCTCCAGCAGAACATAGGGTTTCTGAGGTCAAAACTTTAATTACATCGCTTTCTTCTGCAATACTTTCTATAATGAGCAGCTTAGTTCCATGCTCACCTAATGCAAAAGCCATTTTATCCGCAATTATATCCCAGCCAAGACTAGCTCTTGATAACCCTAAATCCTTAGCAAGATTTTTACCGCGACTACGACCTGCTGCGATTAGCGCAATTGCAGTTGCTTTCTCTCCCAATGCTTCTTCCATCCCAGTGATAGCAGCTTTAAAGCAAATAATATTGGAAAAATCACCAAGTTTTTCACGTAACATAAATAACTTATTCTCAGATAACTGCACTTCCGATTATCTTTAGGCAATTTTGAATCGCCAACAGAGTTTATACGCATGAGATGATTTGCTTTCTGCTATTTAGAATGAGTAAAAGCACTGATAAAAGTCAGCAATTATGAGTGTTTTTTTGAATAATTTTTTTATCAATAAATTGCTGTGGAATAGACAAATACAAGAATGAAGCGATTTATTATACTTTTAGCTAGAAAGACCGTAGAAATTGAATTCTAGCCCAAAATGATATTTGTTAAAAAAGAATTAAAATTGTATCTGATATAACTCTCTTAATATATTTTAATAATGCATTAGAACCAATAATAAAGGCTGTTACGGGAGAAAGTATAGCGCTACATGAAGGTTAAAGGTCAAAGTTTTAAAGTGTCTTAAGCTAGTTATTTAATGCTGTAAGTACTCACTCAATTATAAAAAATATAAAAGGGAACGGGAGATTCTCTCATTCCCTATGTCAAAAAACAACTTGAAAAAAATTACTTTTTGGCTTCGATTGCTTTTCTGAGATTTCCGTGATGTTGAGTAAGGAGCTTATGACCTTGTTCTTTATCTAAGCCAGTTTCGTGCATCAAAATTGCTAGTTTGACCCATTTACCGCTATTTTCGAGTAAAACGTTAGCAGCTTCGCGACCCAAGCTGGTTAAATCTTGTAAAATTCTTAAAGCTCTATCCTGTAGTTTCCGATTTGTAACCGCGACATCTACCATGCGATTACCGTAAACTTTACCGAGTTTTACCATAACTCCGGTAGAAAGAATGTTCAAAGCTAATTTAGTTGCAGTACCGGCTTTAAGACGAGTTGAACCAGCTAATATTTCAGGACCGGTAATTAAACGAATATCAACGTCAGTTTCCACGCTAACTTGTTCTGAGGGAACGCAAGCAATAAATACTGTAGTAGCACCACGACTTTTTGCTGCATTAATAGCACCATGAACAAAAGGAGTAGTTCCACCTGCGGTAATACCGACAACAACATCAAGCTGGGTAACTTCTCTTTGAGCCATGGCTGTTTCACCATCTTCAGCGCGGTCTTCTAAGTCTTCAGAACTGCGTACTAATGCACCAGCACCGCCAGCAATTATACCTTGAACCAATTCCGGAGGAGTGCAAAAAGTTGGGGGACATTCAGCAGCATCTAATACTCCTAATCTTCCAGAAGTACCTGCACCGACATAAAACAAACGTCCACCTTTTTCAAGACTTTGTGCTGACAAATCAATGGCTTTTGCTAAATCTTGTTTGACTCTAGCAACCGCAGCGACAGCTTTTGCGTCTTCGCGATTGAACAGTTCGACGAATTCTACGCTACTTAGCTGGTCTAAATTAAGACTATCAGGATTAACTTGCTCAGTTAGTAGATGTCCGCGCTCTTGTAAATCTGTCATGTGTAATTATCCTTGATTGTTGCTAAACCGATTTTGGATTTTGGATTTTGGGTTTTTTTATTTGCTTTGAAATTAGTGAAACCAAAATTATTGTAGAGACGTGACACAACACCACGTCTCTACAGCTAAAATCACAAATTCTTGAATCTTACAACAATCCTTCCAGTTTGCGACGGATATTGTCTAGTTCGGAATTTGACATTTCTCCCGGTGCTTCAACTTTTGGTTCGCTGGGAGTCGAACCGTCCTCCCTCCAATCAGTTTCATCGACGTTTTGTTCTGGAGGAACAACTAATTCACCGTTAACAGGAACGATTTCATAGTCATAATCAGCACTTTTACAAAACTGCTCGATTTCTTCTATGTCCATCGGTTCAACTGTGGGAGTGGGGAAATCCTGCGCTTCGAGCATCAACGCAAAACGAGTAGCGTCATCTTCGGATTCAAACATCAGCACTTTATTGCGGTTGCCAATCCGAATTGTATGAATTCCCTCATTTTCTGTACGGGCATTAAAGATTAACACAAAAACGCGCCCCATCTGTAATCACCTGTCCTTTTGTTTGGGTTCTATCCATATTAAAGTTCTAGGAAGCACTTGGGGGAAAGTCGAGATAATAATTCTCGCTTTCTTAACATTTTCCTGAATTCGCTTTTATTTTTGCGGGAATATAAAAAGGTCGCTTAAACTGTGGTACCGTTCCAACTTTAATTATTCTGATTCAATTTTTGACGATTGCTGCTACAACGTCGGTTTAAACCAACATCTTGGAATCAATTCCAAGGCTAAAAAACAAAGTACGTTCAAACGCACTAAAAGCCCTGCTCAGTCTTCTTTAGAAGACTTTGTGTATTAGCCTGAGAATTTATTCTAAGGCGGTTGTTGAGAATGGTGCAAGATGTCGTCGGTTTAAACCAACTTTGTGATTGGACAACACATTTATAAGTTTCTGATACTCAAACGCATTATTTCTGATGGATTAGTAGTTTTAGCTCTAGTTTGTAAGGCTTGTCAGCATTAATGCAATTGACTATTAGTAATTTAAAGGAAACGCGCAAATTTAGCTATTCTCCGATTCATTAAGCGATTTTTCGATTACCAGATTAATTAAGGTTCGAGCTAGCAAGTTATCCTGGAAAGGTTTATGGATATATAAACTTTCCGAAAATGATATATCAATGCGTTGGCTGCATCGGCTAAAGTCAGAATTAATATCTCTATGACTAAATCTTCTACTAAAAAATGCTCTAAATCCAAAAATCCCAAACGTCTTTGGTTGTTGATACTTAGTCGTGGTGGATTGGCTGTAGGTGGATTATTAATTGTAGGGATTCCTATAGGTATATGGAAGCTACAAAGTTTTATTCAGCAAGATTTAGCTCCTTTAGTAGAAAAAAATCTCACTAGTATTATTGACCGTCCGCTCGAATTGGGGGAAGTGGAAGGTTTTTCGCTTTCTGGAGTCAAGTTTGGAACTTCGACTATTCCAGCTACAGCAGCAGATTCGGATAAGGTGAAAACTGATGCGATAGAAGTTGGATTTGACCCACTACAGCTATTATTCAATAGAAGGTTAAAGCTAGATGTAACTTTAGTCAATCCGGTTGGTTATGTCGAGCAAGATAGTCAAGGACGCTGGATTACTACAAAACTTGTGATACCGGATGAACCTGGAGCGATTGATATTGAAGTAGATAAGGTCAGTTTAAGGAATGGGAGTGTAGCATTAAAACCTTTTGTGGGAAATCAGCAAGTTTCTAACCCAGTGGTTTTTTCTAAGTTAGATGGTTATGCAAAATTTATCGACAATTATCAAGTAGTTCGGTTTGAAGTCGGAGGACAACCGGGACGTGTCGGTAATGTTTCGGTCAAGGGAAAGGTAAATATCAAAAATATAACTGGTAATTTACAGTTGCAAGCAGATGATTTATTAGCTTCAGAAGTGACTCCTCTTGTCGAGCTACCAGTTAAGTTGAAAGGGGGAAAGATAAATGGTGATTTACAGGTTAAATTACCTGGTGGAGAAAAAATACAGCCTTTGTTATATGGAAACGCTCGTGTAGAAGGGTTGGATTTTCAAGTAACCAGAATGCCAAAACCGTTGGTTAATGCTCATGGAAATGTACAGTTTGATGGTACGAAGGTCAAATTAAACGATGTAGTTACCAGTTACGGTAAAATTCCTTTGAGCGGTGGTGGCACCATTGATTTTAATCAGGGTTACAATTTGACTGCAAAAGTCAATGCAGTTGGCGTTAACGATACTTTAAAAACTCTGGAAATAGAATCACCTTTACCAGTTGGTGGAGTAGTTAAAGGTGATTTATCGATGACGGGGGCTATTACTAAACCGGTTATTTCGGGTGTTGTTACTACGATTAAACCTGGGATTGTTGATAAAGTTAAAGTCAAAACGGCTAGGGCTAAGTTTGATTTTGTTACGGCTGATTCAACGATTAATTTTAGCAATATTCGCGGTACTGCTGCTGTCGGTGGAGAAGTTCGAGGTGGGGGAAGAATCTTAATTGGTGACGATAATATAGGTCGAAAAACTCAAGTTAATTTTGACTTTCAGACGAATAATGCACCGGGAGATAGTTTAGCTAGAGTTTACGATATTCCTACAGCTTCGTTTCAGGTTGGTACAGTTGCAGCAACAGCGACTTTAAGCGGGACACCAGAAACTCTGCGGACTTTTGTAAAATTTAATGCACCTCAAGCGACTTACCCAGCGACGGGAGAAGTAATAGTCAATCGCGATCGCAGTTTATCTTTCAAAGACGTATCCCTTGCTATAGCTGGAGGAACGGCTTTAGCTTCCGGTAGTTGGAATCAGCAGCGATGGCAAGCTGTAGCGAATACCAAGGGTATAAAAATTAATCAATTTGTCAGTAGAGAACAGTTAGAAAAGATAAATTTAGATAGCGCTAATTTTAACGGTAAAGTTATTGTTTCGGGAACTTCAGCACCGTTTAAAGTTGCTCAAATTCAAACTGAAAATGCCAATATTGGTGTTGCTGGGGGTACGATTGCGGTTAATTCGGTCAAGTTTGAAGAGAATATATTTTCTGCTGATTTAGTAGCTTCTAGGATTCAAGTAGGACGTTTATTTAAAGATACTAGTTTACCTATCGATGGTTCTCTGAATGGTAGATTTCAAGTAGCAGGAAACACGGATAATTTCGATACTAAAAATTTGAGAATTCAAGGTGATGCTAGTTTAGCTACTGCTGGGGGAAGAATTACAGCAAATAATATCAAAGTTAAAGATGGGGTTTATTTAGCTAGAGTCAGAGCAAATAACGTCCGGTTACAGCAGCTATCCCAGCAAATACCAAGGTCGTTTAAAGGGAAGTTGAACGGGGATTTTGACGTTGCTGGTTCTTTGAATTCATTTGCTCCAGAAAGTATAGTAGCGACGGGTAAAGGTGAGATAAAAACCGCTGGTGGTGTGATTACAGCGAGTAATATTCAAGTAAAAGATGGAGTTTATTTGGGTCAGGTAGGGGTAAATAATATTCGGGTTCGGGATTTATCGGAACAGGTACCGAAATCGTTTACTGGAAGGTTGACGGGTAAATTTAATCTTGCTGGTTCTTTGGATTCCTTTGCTCCAGAAGACTTAATTGTGTCTGGTCAAGCTAATTTAAATACCGATATTGGTAAAATTTCTGCTAGGGATATCGAGTTTGCTAGAGGACAGTATCGAGCGAAGGTTGGGGTAAACAATATAGATGTACGTCAATTATCACCCCAGGTTCCTCAATCGTTTCCAGGAAAGTTGACAGGGACGTTTAATATTGCTGGTTCGACAAAATCAACTGAGGATTTAACTGTATCGGGAAATGCTGCGATAAATGCTGCTGGTGGTAAAATTCTAGCGTCGGATATTCTAGTTTTCAACGGCAGATATCAAGCCAAAGTTGCTACAAATAATTTATTAGTCAGACAATTATCACCGAGAGTTCCTCAATCATTTCCGGGAAGATTGACGGGTAAATTCAACGTTGCTGGTTCAATAAATTCTTTTGAAGATGTTGATTTATCTGGAAATGCTGCAATCAATACGGGTAGTGGAAAGATTACAGCATCGAATATTTTAGTTAACAACGGAAAGTATCGAGCAGATGTTGGTGTAAATCGATTAAGGTTACGAGAATTATTACCACAAATACCCGAAGTTTTAGCTGGGGGATTAACCGGTAGATTTAATATTGCTGGTTCGGTGAATTCCTTTGAGAATGTAAATTTATCTGGAAATGCTGCAATTAATGCTGCTGGTGGTAAGATTACTGCATCAAATATCAAAGTTAATAACGGACGCTATCAAGCAATTTTGAATACAGTAGGTGTTGAATTAAATCAATTAAATCAACGCTTAAAAGGTAAATTTGCTAGTAATTTAAAAGTAGCAGGAAGTTTACAAAATCCCAGCTTAGCTAATATCCGAGCTAACGGTAAAGTGCAATTTACCCAGGGAATTCCTGGATTTGAAAAACCAATTAATGCAGCAATCGCTTGGACGGGAAATAAATTAAGAATTGAAAAAGCAACTGCACCAGGTTTAAATATCAGCGGTGATATTTTTGCGAATGCGAAAGGTACGGAGATACCTCAAATTACTCAATTAAACTTGAATGTACAAGCGAGTAATTTTGATTTACAACAGCTACCCGTAGAAATTTCCAACGTAGTGAATGTAGCTGGTAAAGTTGATTTTGACGGGAAGATTACTGGTAAATTACCTTTACCGAACGTAGTAGGAAAAGTAGCATTAAAAGATTTCGTAGTTAATGATGTAGCTTTTGAGTCAGTTTTAGCTGGAAACGTAAAATCGCAACAAGGAAAAGGTTTACAGTTAAATATTGCGGGTAAACAAGATAAAATAGCAATTAATTTAAACGAGAAAAATCAACCCAAATCTTTCATAGTTAAACGAGGTACAGCATCAGCATCCGGTCAATCTCAAGGGGATATTTTAGCATTAAATATCAAAGCATTCCCTTTACAGCTATTAAAGTTGCCATTACCGGTTAATAGATATCTTGGTTCCGGTAAAATAGCAGGAACATTTACTGGAAATCTAAAAATTAATCAGAAAAACTTTGCGAATGCTTCGGGAAATATTATCGTTCAAAATCCAGAAGTTGGACGTTTAAAAGGTGATAAACTGATTGCAAATTTTAACTATAACGGTAAAAAACTTCGGATTACCAAAGGAGAATTTTTTAAAGGAGAAAGTAGCTATATTGCTACAGGAACGGTAACTCAAACAGATGCTGCACCACAGGTTAAAGGTAAATTGAGCATCAAACAAGGGAAAATTCAAGATATTTTAACTGCACTACAAATATACGAATTAGAAGATATTCAGCGTGGTTTAGAAGAACCGACCTATGGAAAAGCAAGCGAACTAGAAACAGTTGAAGTAGGTATTCCTAAAGGAGAATTAATAACTCAACTGCGAAGATTCTCAGAAATTCAAGCATTATTAGCAAAGCAAAAACAACAACGACGTGATGCTTCTCCTTTTCCTGAATTAGTAAACTTAAAAGGAACCTTTAATGCAGAAGTTAGTTTAGACACAACTAAAAATCAAGAAATAACCAGTAACTTTGATATCGAAGGTCAAAACTTTACCTGGGGAACCGAAGACGACCCAGAACGATACGAAGCAAAAAAAGTGATTGCTCGGGGTGGTTTTGAAAATGGAATTTTAAGATTCACACCATTACGAATTGAATCTACAAATAGATTCGCAAGCTTCAGCGGTACCATTGGAGGAGAGGAACAATTCGGTAATTTACAAGTCAAAAACTTTCCTTTAGAAATATTAGGTAACTTTGCTAAATTACCTATAGGATTAACCGGTAATATTAATGGTAAAGCAGCAATAGCTGGTAGTATTGAAAATCCTTTAAGCAAAGGAGAATTAACAGTCACAGATGGAACTTTAAATCAAAAAGGAATAAAATCAGCAGCAGCAAGTTTCAGCTATAGCAACGGACGCTTAAACTTTGCTAGCAACGTTTTAGTAAATGATGCCGAACCAGTCGATATTAATGGTAGCATTCCCTATAAACTACCCTTTGCTTCAGTTGCTCCTCAAAGTAATCAAATTAGTTTAGATGTAAACGTTGAAAATGAAGGGTTAGCTATTTTAAATTTACTGAACAACCAAGTAAAATTTGAACAAGGTGAAGGAAAAGTACAATTAACGGTAAGGGGAACCCTTTTATTACCAGAAGTCAACGGAATAGCTGTTGTTAATAATGCAGTATTTTCCGCTCAAGCTTTACCAGAAAAACTAACTAACGTAACGGGACAAGTAAACTTTGATTTCGACACCATAACAGTAAACAATCTCCAAGGAGACTTTAGTAAAGGAAAGGTGGTTGCAAAAGGTGATATTCCGATATACAACGATGAATCCATTGAAATTAAAAATCCACTTTCCATAACATTAAATCAATTAGCAATCAACCTCAAAGGACTTTATCAAGGTGGTGTCGGAGGTCAAGTATCTATTAAAGGTGCTGCATTAAATCCGGTGATTAGCGGTAACATTAATTTAAATGACGGTTTAGTATCGCTACCAGAAGGTGAAACAGAAAATACCACTGTTAGCAGTAGTGGAATTAAACGTTTAAAAGTAGGAAAAGATAATAATCAAGACGAAAATACTAGAGGAAGATTTGATAATTTAAAATTAACTTTAGGAGATAAAGTAAAAATTGAAAGTCCTCCGATTATAAGCATTCAAGCTAGTGGAGATTTAAACGTAAACGGTACATTTAGAAATCCCGTACCGGTAGGAACCTTGAAATTGAAAAAAGGAGGAGTGAACCTATTCACTACTCAATTCAATCTAGACCGTGGTGAAGAGAATACCGCTACATTTATCAGAAATCAACCACGAGACCCAATTCTAGATATTAGTTTATTTGCTAAAGTATTAGATGTAATTCAAAGTTCGGACTTTAGTAGACCAGATGCTACAGGTTTAGCAGCATTAGAAACAGTACGTGTAGAAGCAAGTGTAAATGGTTTTGCCAGTAAACTTGATAAGAATCTAGAATTAAAAAGCAGTCCAGCACGTAGCGAAACGGAAATTATCGCTTTATTAGGAGGTGGGTTTGATGGTCAAGGAAGAGGTAATTCTGCTGTAGGATTATTAAACATTGCAGGTTCCGCAGTTTTTGGTAACTTACAAACTGCTTTTGATGAAATTGGTACTGCTTTCGGTTTAGATGAGTTGCGAGTATTTCCCACAATTATTTCCGACAATCCAGAAGCAGGAAAAAGTAGCTCTAGTGTAGAATTAGCTGCAGAAGCAGGAGTTGATATAACTGAAAAAATTTCCGTTTCCGCTTTAAAGATTTTAACCGCAGATGACCCATTTCAATTCGGTATTAATTATCGGTTAGAAGATAAAGTTCGTCTTCGTGGTTCTACCAACTTTAATGACGATAATCGTGCTGTAATTGAATTTCAGAAAAGGTTTTGACAATTATCAATTATCAATTATCAGTGAATGATTTATAATCAACAGTTAAAAACTAACAACTAACAACTAACAACTAACAACTAACTATTTATGAAAAGAAATATTGGTTTTGTGCTGTTTATATTGCTAGGTATTGGGGTTGCGATATTTTGGGGTCATAACTTTTTAAATAAATCTCAAGAACCTATTACTATTAATAGTATTCAAATAGAAACTCCACTACCTGAATCAGAATCTACAGTAGCTGAAATAGAAACTCAACCTAAACAAACTATAAAAGCCAATTTTCCACAAGTTGATTCGGAAAGATTGTTTAACGATTTAAACCAATTGAGTTTTCAGCGTTTTACAAATTCCGAACGCAGACGTACTCGTAATTATATTATCAACGAACTCAAAAAGCAGGGCTGGGAATCTTCTTTAGAACGGTTTCCTCGTGGTATTAATGTTTTTGCAGAAAAACCCGGAACTGACAAGGAAGCTGGAGCAATTCTGTTAGCTGCTCATTATGATACCGTTCGTAATTCTCCCGGTGCTGATGATAACGCTAGCGGGGTCGCTGTATTATTAGAAGCTGCTCGACTGTTTAATTCTGGTTCGACTCCAAGAACTTTGCAATTAGCCTTTTTTGATAAAGAAGAAGCTGGTTTGTGGGGTAGTCGTGCTTTTGCTAATAATACAGACCGTTTGCGACAAATACGTGGTGTAATCAACATGGATATGGTGGGTTACGCTTGCTATATCAAAGGTTGTCAAAAAACACCTTCTGGTTTCCCGATAAAAGTAACTAGCGATAAAGGTGATTTTTTAGCAGTGGTAGGTGATACCGAACATTTACCTTTATTAAATACTTTTAAAACAGTTGAAACATCTGAATTACCACCAGTATTTACCTTACCAGTTCCCTTAAAAGGTGTTTTGACTCCAGACGTTTTACGCAGCGACCACGCGCCATTTTGGCTTCAAGGGAAAGGAGCTTTACTAGTTACTGATACCGCTAATTTACGCAGTAATTTTTATCATCAACCAACCGATACTCCTGCTAATATTGAGCGTAATTTCTTTACAGGTTCAGCACAGTTAATTGTTAATGTGACTAGTTCTTTATTGTCAGGTACTGGTAGTTTGGAAACTCCTACTGGGGATGGGTAATGGGTAATGGAAGTGAAAACAGTTAATTGCCCATTGTCAACACCACCGGGGGTTGCAAACCCCCGTCTAATAGCATAAGTCCTATAAATAGGACTAGGTAAGTGTTTCAGTCTACTTAAGTAGACTTTAGCTATTAGACTCGGAATTGATTCCGAGGCGGTTATGAAGGCTAAATTGCAAGTAGTGCAAGATGTCAGATAAATAGGGTTGAGATAATACTATGAGATATCATGGTAGGCAATTTTTTAGCAGTTTTGAGGGGAGCATCCCAATTTTGCAAATTGACCAAAATATTGCTTGTCATTGCGAATGTAGCGAACGTCTATACGAACGAAACCCTTCTGCTTAATTGTGAGGAGTTTGTTTGTAGTTGCGCTTTAGCGCCAAATATGCAGCATAAAAAATGAAGATGTTACAACTAAAAATTTTTACTCATCAAAACTAATGGTACAGACCATCATACTCCACCACATTAACGGGGTTCTTAGTCCCAGAGTTAATCGCCTTCGGATGCCAAATATTTGGCGCTGTAAGCGAAGCTTTCTCGTAGAGTAGCGCAACTACGAACCCATTATATTTAATGTGTAGTGCATTTCATGAAAGTAACAGGAACCCCGATGATTTGTTTACCCAATTGAGAGATTTTAAATTTGCTTTTGAGAGATTTAGGTAAATCTTGAAAGTCAACTTCTACAAATCCAAATTTATGATAGAAACTAACTAATTTATTACCCAAACATTCTAAATAAAGCGGTTGACTTGCTTGTTCTATTAAATGTTGAGTTAAATAACTTCCTAAACCTTGATTTCTCCAATTTTTATCAATTACTAAACTACCCAATTCTTGAGCTTGAATAAAGTTGCGTAACTGTCCGCAAGCTATTATTTTGTTTTCAAATTCAATTACCCAAAATTGCTGCCATTTTAACTGTGTGGGGTCAAGTTTGGCTTTAAATACCAACCAACGAATTGATGAAGCGTCTTTTGATGTGGCTTTGCGAAGTGTACATCCTTCTGGTAAATGCATTCTAATTGATTTATCCTGATAATGGATTCTTATATAGCGGTTTTCACTTTATATAGATTAACCTTACCCGTCCTATGTCCTCCGGACACGCTTCGCTAACGGACACCCCTCTCCTTAATAAGGAGAGGGGAAGGGGGTGAGGTTCCGAGTGTTGGACTCAACTGAAAACTGCTATAAATATAATTTTATTTAAAAATGTCTGATTCAATTAAAAACAAATCTTTAAAAACTAAAACTATTTGCAATGAATGTGCTTTTCATGAATTATCAAATAATAAATTACAATGCACTCACCCAGATGAATTAGGAGTGAATTGTTCTACTGTGGTTTTTTGCAGTTCGTTTCAACCATTAGAAGAAGTTGATAGTCCTTGCGTGTCTTTTAATGATGAATAAAAAGTGATACATGAATGGGTAGCACTTTTTAATCAACTATGAAACTATTAAGCAAAAAGCGCACCGTAGGTTTGAGGTCCGCATATTCCGTCGGATACAAGTCTTTTATCTCTTTGGAACTGTTTCACTTTTGCTTCGGTTGCTGGACCAAAATCACCATCAATAGTTAGTGTATATCCTTTGTTACTTAGCTGACGCTGCATTTTTTTGACATCTTCACCTTTAGCACCGCGTCTTAATGTATTGTTAAAATTCGGTCGTAATTCTCCATGTACTTTGACGATTGTTTTCCCATTTTTTGACTTGTCGTGAATCAACTTTGCTGCTTCTAAACTTTGGATACGAACGCATCCGTGGGAGCTAGGATATTCTGGAACTCGCGGATAGTAATGAAGAGCAATTCCTCGGTTAGCATCTTGAAAACGTGTTACCCATTTCGCTTCTGGATACTCGGAAAATTCAGTGTCTTTCCAAAGCACTGGAAATTCACCTTTTGGAGTGCAATCTGTACCAGCTTTCTGACTGGTTGCAACATTATCACAATTAACACCAGAAATACCCGCACCGGGAGTACAGTGAAAGGGACCTTTTTTTTGCGATGCTGCATTTGAACCAGTCCATTCAAGGGTTACTTCTTGCTTCCACAAATCGACGTTGACTTTAGATATGTAAGTTTCTGACATGGGAATTTTACCTATAAAGTTTATATGTCTTGAATGCTACAAGAATTTATTCCCGATTGAAAGTACCTATGATGGTTATTTTGTTTGAGGGAGTAGGTAAAGGAGGATAGGAAACAGGAAACAGGGAGACAGAAAATAGTTTAGGTCAATCAAACTTTGTTTTTAGCTTAGTAGTATTTTTCATTAATTATAATGGGATTTTCTCCAGTTCTATTTATAGGACTTGAGCTATTAGACCGGGGTTTTCAACCCCGGTTGGGTGAGTAAGACAACCCATCAAAACTATAGAAATTATTGAATATTAAATTATTAATTAAACTACAAACTAGTATTCTCTGTTCCCTCTTAAAAAATCAAAATAAATATATTAATAGTTGTGTTTTTCGCAGCAGACAATATCTAATTAAACAAGATATTTTAAAAAGACAAGTATTTTTTTTACTAATTAGTTGTACTTAAAACCCATGTGTGAGGTACCCGTTCTATGAAGCGTTTGTTGTTCGGTATTCTCTTGACGAGCGGTTTATGGGTGCTAACAGGTAATTTACATTCAAGAGCAGAAACTTCGGTTTTAAAACAGTCTGGAACGCAGGAAGAACTGTTTTATAATTATTACGGAAAAAAAATTCCTCTCAAGCAGCGAAATGATGTTATCGCGGTTGCTTTTAAACCGGAGGCTACACGTAATGCTTTTCTACCATTGTATTTAAAACTTCAACAAGATTTTCGGAGCAATACAAATTCATCAGATATAGAAGTTGAGCCTTTAGGTAAGCATTATGCTTTGATGAAAATGGCTTCTAATAGTAGTAAATCTACTATAATGCAGTTGCGTTTGAGTCAAAAGGCTTATGTAGATGCTACTTTACCAGTAGTTTCTAGGCAGAAACATAGTGAAAAGATAATCCTACCTAATGAGATTGTTGTTAGTTTTGATGAGCAGCTTTCTAAGAGTGAAAAACAGGTAATTCTACAACAACATAATTTAGAAATTATTCGTCCTCTGCGCTTCAGTAAAAACCGCTATGTAGTTAAATCTAGAACTGTATCGGGAACAGGAATTCTCAAAGTAGCCAATCAACTTTATCAAGCTAAAGGTGTCAAATCAGCAACACCGAATTTCATTCAGCAAAGAAGTAAATATTTTTCTAAAAAAGCAAAAGAAACTATCAATTCATTCCATAAAAAACAAATACCAGAAAAACAAACTGGTAATTTACTTGCTCAACAATGGCATATTAATAGCAACCCTCTTAAAGTTTGTTTAAGTAAATATTCAAATAATGTTGAAAAATGCTTGAGCGAAGGTTTGTATAAATCTGATGCTTCTCCAAAACGTGCTGATGTCCGCGCTCAAGAAGCTTGGCAGAATTCTAAAGCTGGAGAGGGTGTTCTGGTTGCGGTTCTAGATGATTTTATTCAATGGGACCATCCGGATTTAATTCGTAATATTTATGCTGTTGATAAGCAAAAAAAAGGTAAGCTAAAAGACGAAAAGCACGGTTGGGACTTTGTTGATGATGATGCAGATACTCGTATCAGCGACAAGGAGCTTAAGGTGCTTCGTCCAATTTTTCAGGATACTTTTGCGCTATCTGACGATACGTTACTGGAGAAGTACAGGTATTACGCTTTGACTATCAAGAAAGATAACCCTTTTTATAATCGAAAACAAATTGCTAGAAAACTACGAGATAGTATCCGCAAAGATATAGCTAGTTTTTTTCACGGTACTTGGGTAAGTGGAATAATCGCAGCACGTTCTCAAGATGCATTGGGAGTGGTTGGTGTTGCTCCCAATGCTCAAATTTTACCCGTCACAGTCTGTAAAAGCGGATGCAAAATCTCTCATATTGTGGAAGGAATTGACTATGCAGTAGCTAGAGATGTAGATGTCATTAATATGAGTTTTGGGGGATATTTACCCAGCGTAGATATAAAAGATGCAATTATCCGCGCTCATCGCAAAAGTCCTAGTTTGGTAATTGTGGCTGCTGCTGGTAACGAACAAAATTTTGAAGTCGGGTTTCCCTCTTCTGTTAAAGGGGTAATCTCTGTTGGAGCGACCAATATAAATGGAAATCGCGCACCTTATAGCAATTTTGGTAATCGATTGACAATGGTAGCTCCTGGTGGAGATTTTTCTCAGAAAATTGGAAACCTTGGCGGGATTTTGACAACTGGAGGTACGGGAATCGATGGATTTTGGCAGGGAATTATTCTTAAACCTAAAACTCCTTGGGGTACAACACTCGACAATAGAGGTAAGTATATTCGAGTTGAAGGAACTTCTTTTGCATCACCAGTTGTAGCAGGAGTTGTAGCGCTGATGAAAGGGGAAGACCCGCAGCGACTTTTGAGTCGTAAAGAGATTATTTCTATTCTCAAAAAGACAGCTTCTTACGATGGACTTACCCTTTCCAAAAAAGAAAGAGAGATATACAAAATTCTGTTGTTATTGGGTCAAGTTTCACCAAGAGTGTCTATCGAGCAGTACTTTTTTGGTAATGGTTTGGTGAATGCTCATACTGCTGTTAAAGAGGTAAAGCGTCAGTTGAGGAAGAATGGGAAGTAACTTGTAGAGATATAGCATTGCTACGTCTTTATACCAGTTACTGTTTGAGGATGGTATCTTCTGTCGGATAATCCAATAAAAAGGGTGCTGTTGATGATTGTGCTTCGATAGACAAATTATCCCTTTCCCATGTAATAGTTCTTTTTAACGCTTCTTCTATCGGTACAATTTCTTTGTATCCTAACTCTTCTCGAATCCGAGTTGAATCTAAACACCAGTCTTGTGGTGATTCTGTATCTAATAGATAATTCCAATCTTTGGGAAACTTATTTCTTGGTAAACGAACAATTTTACCTTTCCATCCCGTTAATTCTCCAATCTTATTAACCCTATCCCCCTCAGAAAGTGTCTCTGGTTCAGCTACATGATAAATTCGACCTTTGGCTTTTTCGTTAGTAACAGTTAAAGCAATTGCATAACCTATATTTTCAACATAACCATAAGAACCTTGCCATTTAGCAATACTATCTAGAAATACAATCGCATCACGATTATCATCCATACGTTTTAAATAGGGTGATAGACGGTTTAAAGGGTCGTTTTCTCCATACACCATTGGTAATCTAATAACTGTTCCAGGTAAATCGGAATCTGACATTACTAGCTTTTCAACCAGAATCTTGTCGTAATCAGCAGGTTTATTGCTAAGTCTAATTGGTAAATCTTTAAAAGGATATAGCGAAGTACGTAAAGCTGAATCTTCCGTTAGCGGAACCTTTTCTCGACCAAATTCCTTTCCTAAAATAATTCCATAAGCGCGGTATACGTCCATACTGCTGATTGCAACAACTCGTTGTGCTATTCCTTTAAATACGTTCATTAAAGTCCGTGCTTCAGATTCCGTGTAGCAAATCATATCTAGTACAACATCAGGTGAAAGTCTCTCAAATTCAGTTTTGTAATTGTGAAGTTGAGAACGTTCTCCAAATATATGATGGACGTTTTCAGGTAAATCAGCTTTCGTTTTTCCGCGATGGAATACAGTTACATCATGTCCCATAGTAACCAGATGACGAACTACCCACGGACCGATAAAATTAGTTCCACCGATAATTAGGATTTTCATGATTAGGTTCTCCCTTTTTGAATCATTTCTTGGATTGTTTCAGTTTCACCAATTTCGTAAAGGCTAATCAAACCATCCTCAATAGTAAATATTTGCTGAATTGTTGCATCCGCAAGTAAATTACCTTGTAAATCTCTAATAACTTGATGAACGGTAACGACGTTTCGATTATTCTTATCCGTCTCGAATTTTAGCGTCTCAAGCTCCGCTCGAATATGATTAAATTGATTTTTCCAGTATTCGCGTACTGCGTCCTGTCCGTAGACAAAACCACCTTCGAGTCCGTTAGCCCATTTCACATCTGGGTGCATAAACGAGATAATTGTTTCTATTTCACGGTTATTAAAGGCATCGTATAATTTTTGTAGAAATTCTTGACTTGAACTCATAATTATCACCATTTTTACTTTTTGTTTTGCTGTCCTTAATAATTAATCCTCTTCAAATTTCCCCATTTCACCAAGACGAATAGTCAGAATCTCGACATCTGTTATTGCTTTGTGAGGACCGTTTTTAGCATTAGCAGGAGTAAACCAGAAGGTTCCAGGTTTACACTCTCTTCCGACCGTTTCAATAGTTCCTTCGAGGACATAAACATACTCATCGCAGGGATGAGAATGAACTGGAATTACGGTACCAGAACTCATACGAAGTTTATGAATCGAACCTTGGGGAACTGGTTCGGCTAGTGGGAGTATTTCCGTTCCTGAAAAAGGAGGGAGCTTTTCCCACTGTTCGCTGTTAGTATCAATAAAATTCTGTTGGGACATTTATAAATTTTTCGTTTTTTAATTTGACATATTCAGACAGAAAATATGCTTGTTTTACAGTGTTTACAAACGACGCTGCAAAATTTCTCGAATATTAGGTATTGCTGCTTCGATAACTCCGGGAGAAGCATCGGTTTGTTTCCAACTCTCTCGTCGAGCAAGTCTTTCTGACCAAGCTTTTAAATATGGATATTCATCTAAAGGTAAAGAGGGTATTAATGTTCCAGCTACAACTTCTGCAAGTGTAAATTCTTCTCCCACAAAGTAAGTTTGATTTCCTAATAACTCTTCAAACATTTGCAAGATAAGTGTTACTCGCTGCTGAGCTAGTTGCAGTTTTTCAGGTTCAACTTCAAGTCCTACCAATGGTCGAGTTAAAGGTATTGTCGCTGGCTGAAGTTCAACCACTGTAATTGTTTGAATCATCCGAACAATTACGATTGAAGAGGGTTCGCTGGGAATCAATGCAGGGGTGGGATATTTTGCTTCTAAATAGTCCAAAATTGCTAATGACTCAACAACCCGCAATCCGTCATCTAGTATTGCAGGAATTCTCCCCAGGGGATTAATTGCTATGAAATTATCGTCAAACTGGTCTCCGTCTAAATTAACTTTTATTAGCTCAAAAGGTATTTGCTTTTCGAGCAAAGCTACCCAAACTCGACGAGCATTAACGGAAATTGGATTATAGTAAAGCTTCAACATATCAGCATAAATTTGATTTGATTTGAATATATCTTCAAATCGTTAATATATTCGGGAGTTGATGACAAAGTTTTTCTTCCCACCCACCGTTAAAATAAGATTCAAGAATAAAACTATGAGATGGTTTGCTGTATATAGATTGCGCTGGAGAATGAACTGAATTTCTTTTGCTAGTAAAAGCAGTTTCTCGGATTCGATGTTGTAAATGCAACTGCGTACCACCCTCAACGGCTTTTAATGTCCAAGTAACGATAGATGGCTGACTCATCATGCAATCTTTCCAGGTGTAAACCAGACGCTTTGGTTCTTCAATTTCTATGACTTCACACCTGATATTGGTATCGATTCCCGGTAAAGATTTACTGTAAAAACAAAATTTACACCCAACTCGCGGCTCAAAGTCGTTTTCCATCAACCATGCAGCTAATGAACGACTGTTGGTTATACAGAGCCATACTTTTTCTGGTGGATGCGGATAAAATATCTCTTTGTTTAACTTAGCGAACATCAATTTTCCTACAAATAATCGCCAAGAGCATCAAGCTTCTGTTGCCAAAATTCTTCATAATTAGCAATCCAAGCTGACACTTGTTTTAATGAATCTGGCTTGAGTTTATACAAACGCTGGCGACCTGATTTACGCATTTCTACTAAATCTGCCTCGTACAATATTTGTAAATGCTGAGAAATAGCCGGTAAACTGATTGCAAAAGGTTCTGCTAACTGCTTTACAGGTTTTTCACCTGCGAGCAGTAAATCAAGTATCGCTCTTCGGGTTGGGTCTGCAATCGCTTGAAAAACATCTGCACTCGCGGGTTGTCGGCTCATATCATCCGATTTTGGATTTTAGATTTTGGATTTTAAGGATGTACGGTCTGAATAATCCGTTGATAAATTTTCCCTTCATAAGTAAATATGTAAATCTACTCAAATAATATTTAAGCGATTACTTAACTATATTAATTAAGCATTATTGTAAATGTCAATATTCACAGATGTTGATTTTTCCTGAATCCTAGTATTTAGAGTTGGAACAAGATTTATTAATTGCTGTCTATTTAAATTCTTGGAATATGGACTTTGTATATTGTTGTCATGGATTGAATTAATAAGCTAAAACTAAAATCTCACAATTATATTACTTGAGTATTTTACCAGTATTTTTACGTAAGTATATATCAATAAAGGTACAAATATAAATGAAATATAGTGAGAGAAGTTGAAAAATATTTTAATCGTTTATTTTGTACGTTGATGATTGGACAGTTGGCAAGTAAACCATTACAGGCAGCGGAAACCGTAGTAGTGCGTTACGGTGCGTTTGCAGAGTCTATTTCTATTACTGAATTAAAAAATGTAGCGATAACAGGCGAATTTCCTGATAGCTTCAAGTCTTATACTGGTAAGTTATCCCAACAGCAGCGTGATTTGATTGTGGGAGCATTGAGAGCAAAAATCCCTATTAATGCTACAGCTATGGGTAATTTGCTAAATACTCAAATTGGTTCAACAATTTTAGAAGATTTAGCCACAGTGATACAGCGAGAAGATGATGGTGGAGCAGCAGCATTGAGGGAAAGTTTAATGCTAGCTGCTATCGAAAAAGACGGATTTTCTTTGCTTTCTTCTATTGCTGCTTATCCCGGTCAACGTTTAGAAATTAATTTATCTCAAGCATTTAGAGTATTCAAAAGTTTAAATACAGCATTTTGGCAAACTCAACAATTTATGAGTGCGATCGCACCTCAATTAGCGAGTCGGGAACCGGAGCTTTCATTACCATTAGACGCTACTCAACCGGGAGATGGTGAGGTTGAAGAAATCAATTTAAATTTGAACGATGATAAGCGAGATAGAAAGCTTCCCCTCGATATACATTGGTCGAATATTGCGAGTATAGAAAAACCAGTTATCGTACTCAGTCACGGTATGGGTTCGGTTCGCAACGAATTACGTTATTTAGCCAAACACCTTGCATCTTATGGATTTGTAGTTGCAGCTTTAGAGCATCCTGGTAGTAATGAAACAAATACCAATGCTGCAATTGCGGGTAAAACCAGACTTTTAAAACCGCAGGAATTTTTAGAACGTCCTCAAGATATTAGTTTTGTCATAGATGAATTAGAAAAGATTAATAAAACAGCAGATAATCCTCTTCAAGGAAAGCTCGCTACAGATAAAGTAATGGTTGTCGGGTATTCCTTTGGTGGTGGAACAGCTTTATCCATTGCTGGAGCGCGTTTAGAACCCGAAAGTTTGAGAAAACGCTGTCAGGGGAACTTAGCAATTTTAAGCTTTGGACAAGGACTTCAATGCGTGGGACAGGAATTACCAGAAAAAAGCTATCAGTTGCGCGACAAAAGGGTAAAAAGCATAGTTGCTCTGAATCCCACAAGTTCCTTAATGTTTGGTGAAACAGGGTTAGAGTCGGTAGAAGTTCCCACCTTAGTTTTAGCCAGTTCTGCCGATAAAACCAACCCAGCTTTAACCGAGCAAATAATAGGTTTTGGTAAAATTCCCTCACCAAAATGGTTGGTTGGTATAGTTGGAGCAACACATTTGAGTGTCAAAGACCCTAGCGCTATAGTTAGTCAGAAAGGAAAACCCAATACTCCTTTAACTGGTGGTGAAGTAATTGGGGAAAAAGCTGCTGATATCCGTAAATTCGTCAAAACCATAATTTTAGCCTTTGCTGCTCAACTAACTCCAGAAGCTGATAAATACAGAGTGTTTCTAACAGCAGATTATGCTCAAATCGCTTCCACCGAAGAATTTCCATTTCGTTTAGTTACAGAAATTCCCCCCGATGCAGCAAAAGTGATAGAAACGGTTATTAGTTAAGAGTTAGGAGTTAGGAGTTAGGAGTTATGAGTTATGAGTTAAGAATCAATTGTTTCTACCCCCTCTCCCCTTTCTTTCTCACTCCCCCTTCTCATTGTCCCAATCTCTGGTAATATACTTAAGTTTTGTTCAATATATACAAAAAACTTCAGTGTCAAGGCTGATTGACATTTTGTAATGGTTTCATTAATATTATTTACATAAGTTCACAAAAGCCTGATTTACGTGGTTTTTATGTGAATAAGTAAGATTTGAAATTTTCAATATCTTTAACAACGGTAGACATTTGGTTTTCTTGAAATAACCTCGGTTTGGGACCCGAGGTTTTTTGTTTATGATTTCGTTACGTCTGTTTGTAGGGTGCTGTGACGGTCACAACTATTTATCGAAGGAAACGAAATATTCTAAACATACCGTCACGCACGTTTATCACTAAAAACAACACATTATTTAAAATTTACCATTACGCATTATTGTCAACCTGAATGGTGCGTGACGGTATTATGATAATTATTTTGTTACGTCCGATAAGTTTTTTGAACCGTCACAGCACCCTACAATAAATTACTGTTTTGGTGAGAATGGTGCGTGACGGTATTATGATAATTATTTAGTTGCATCCGATAAGTTGTTTGAACCGTCACAGCACCCTACAATAAATTATTGTTGTGGCGAGATTAGATAATAAAAAACTTTTAATTACCAAGGTATCATTACCAAAGTTAACAAGCTGCAATCTTTATTATCTGCACTTGCAAGAGCTTTCGGCAATGCATTTAATATATTAGAAGCATCATCGGTACCCATAATTAAGCTGCTTGCTTCAAGATTCAAGGTTTGATAATTGGTTTCAGAAAATATTTCTTCAACTAATTTCAAAGTTTGCTTAATTTGGTTTTGACGGATAAACATATTTCCCATAAAACCCGGAATTCTATCTGCAAGTTCTGGTTTTAGAGCGTAGAATAATGCAGCTACCGGAGAACATCTATTAACTGAAATTAAATCAAAACAGTTATTCTCGTTAAGCTCCCATTCTGGAATTAGTTTTTCTGAAATAAATTGTTCGCCAAAATTTTGAAAGCTAGGAACTATAAAAGCCCAAATAAATCGGTTGTAAAACAAAAAATCATTATTTTTATGATTTGCAAATATAAAAGTTTCGGGATTATCTCGCCACTGTTGTAAAATATCTTTTGAACTATTTGATAAAACAGCTTTTTGCAAAGCATCTTGATAAAACGGTAGAACTTTAATTTCCTCTTCGGAAGAAAGATGAATAAAAAACCACCAATAATCAACGCTCATATTAAAGCTCTCTATTTTCTAATACAAATATTTATCAAAACTAATTCTCCACACTATTCCTTACTGGCTAACCCCTACTACCTCTTATAAACTATTAATAATACTTCAATCAACACCGCAATTTACAATGCAAACAGTTCAAAAATCCTCAAAAAAAGCCTGGGCTAAAGCTTTTGAAAAACCTGCAACGGAATTCCCTTTAACTCCACTTTCAATCATTGAAGGTGAAATTCCCTCAAGTTTAAGTGGTACTCTTTATCGCAACGGACCGGGAAGATTTGAACGTGGTGGAATTTCTATCGGACATTGGTTTGATGGAGATGGAGCGATTCTTGCAGTTCATTTTAGGGAAGGGGGTGCTTCAGCAATTTATCGTTACGTTCAAACTGAGGGATTTCAGGAAGAAACCAAAGCTGGTAAATTGGTTTACGGTAATTATGGAATGACAGCACCGGGAGCAGTTTGGAATCAGTGGTTTAAACCAATTAAAAATGCTGCTAATACTTCGGTTTTGGCTTTACCTGATAAGCTTTTGGCTTTGTGGGAAGGTGGAAATCCTCATAAACTTGATTTAGAAAACCTAGAAACTTTGGGAAAAGAAAATTTAGGAAAATTGGATGATGGGATGGGATATTCTGCACATCCAAAAATTGATTTTCAGACAAAAGAAATTTTTAATTTTGGTGTTTCACCTGGTTTAAATTCAATTCTAAATATTTATAAAAGCGATGCTACAGGAAAAATCATCAAGAAAGCTGCACATAAATTAGATGGTGTACCTTTATTGCATGATTTTGTGTTAGCAGGGAGATATTTATTATTTTTTATTCCTCCGGTACGGTTAAATTTATTATTACCAGCAATGGGATTGAGTTGCTTTAGTGATTCTTTGGAATGGGAACCAAAGTTAGGAACTCAAATTTTAGTTATTGACCGCGAAACCTTAGATATTGTTAGTCGTAGCGAGGCTGAACCTTGGTTTCAATGGCATTTTTCTAATGGTTTTATCGATGATAGCGGTGCTGTAATTGTTGATATTGCTAGCTATCAAGATTTTCAGACTAATCAATTTCTTAAAGAAGTTCCCACAGGTGAAACTCATACTGCTTCAAAAAGTAAGCTAGCGCGAGTTACTTTAAATCCACAAACAGGTAAAGTTAGTAATATAGAAACATTATTTGATAGACATTGTGAATTTCCTATTGTACCCCAACATAATGTAGGAAAATCCTCTCGATATACCTATCTTTCTACGGTTAAGCAAGGTACGGATATTAGTAAGGAGATATTAAATAGTATTGCTTGTTTTGACCATAAAACTGATTCTATTCTGGAAGCATATTTTGGCGAAAACCTTTATCCCTCGGAACCAATTTACGCTAATGGTTTTATTTTGACAGTTGTTTATGATGGGAATTCTGATAGTAGCGAATTATGGATATTTGATGCCGATAAATTAAATGAAAAACCCATTTGTAAACTAAGTTTACCTAGCGTGATTCCTCCAGGTTTTCATGGTAATTGGAAAGATGAGAAATAGATACTCACTATTAAGAAGTAGCAAGTAAAAAGTCAAAACACAGCCATAAACAGTAGTCGCAAAAAATAATCAACTTTTATATAGCATTCCTAAATCATTTGCGAGAATTTAGAAACCGGGTTTTTTGGAAAAACCGGGTTTCTGGCACCTACCTTTCTCACGACTCATCTAGGATTGCTATAAAGCAAGATTATCCAATGTAACAGTGCGATTATACTAAAGAAAAATATCCCGAATAATGGTTAATTGTCTAGTTTTCAAGTTTTATAAATCTGATATCTTGCACCATGCTTGTAAAGCTCAGATTTCACGAAAATAATTTTCAAGGTTAATATACAAAACAAGTTTTAATGCACTCAAAACTTTATTACTCTCCATCATTCCTTTATACAGATAAGCTATTTAATTCTCCTTAAAATAATTAATAGCTGCACCCTGAAAATATATGATTAAGAGAAAAGATGTCCCTAATGACCCTTGGAAATTCCAAAACTGTGCATAGTAACTCTTACAAACAATACTTAGCGTAGCGACGGATTCTAACTAATACAACCGCAAATTCAACTAGGTAATATTTCTACCTATATATATACCTACGTATATCTCGCTAATTATTTTTATGAATAATATTCTTATAATTCATGAGATAATTATCAATTATTGAATTACAGTTTGTCGTTACGTCTAAAACCAAAATGCCTCACTACCAAAAATTACTCAGAGTCTCTACACTTGGTAAATCTTTGTACAATATCACTTCCAAAATTGAAGCAATCGTAGGTGATTCGGGAGTCGAAACCGGTCTTTGTACTTTATTTTTACGTCACACTTCTGCTAGTCTATTAATCCAAGAAAATGCCGACCCGAATGTATTGGAAGATTTAGCCAACTTTATGGCTAAACTGGTGCCTGAATCTGCTAATTATATTCATGATGATGAAGGTCCGGATGATATGCCAGCACATATCCGTACTGCAATTACTCACACTTCAGAACATATTCCTATTAATCAAGGACATTTGGTTTTAGGAACCTGGCAAGGAATTTACATTTGGGAACACCGACAACGCAATCACTCTAGAGAGTTGGTTGTTCATATTTCAGAATAGTTTTCAAGGAAGTGGGGAGCAGAAAAAAATTATTTTAAATATTTATTTTTCAATATTTATTTTAAATGTTTTTTTAATATCTAATTAAATGCAAACTATAACCTAATTGTCTATTTCTAATAGGTTTTTCAATACGCTTATATTATTTAGTCAGATAAATATAATTTATACCTATCTCTGCCCATTATCCTCCTTGTGATGATTTAAATTTAAATATCATATAAATTCAAACTACGGCTATAATTATTAAGTTTATTTATTTCTCTAAATCCATAATTAGTTTTTCAGCTAAAGTGAAAATATGATTTATTTTATGTTAAATATATAAACTGAATTCTTATTTATGAGGCTACATTTCAAACCGGACAATTCTTTTCAAGTTTTAGACGAAATCATTGCTCAGAATGTTGTAAATCCTTTATCGCTAAATCCAAATAAATCTGTAATTACTAGTTTTACTGAATTAGAAATAAAGATTACTCAACAAGTATCTGATGTTGAATTAATAACAATTATCCGGGATAGCTTAGAAAAAATACTTAATGCTTTATTAAAGAACTTTCCAGAAAATATATTTTGGGATTTTGATTTTGTAGTTAGCTGTATGTTAAATCAAGCTTTATTAGCAGATTACTCTACAGATGTTTTAGAAGATTTCAGCAATAAAATAGTTTTGTTGATGAATATGTTTGGTAGGGAATCAGAAATTCGCTTCCGATATATTCATGATTTTACCTATGGCTTTGACTGGGTTAGGTGGGTTAAGAAAAAACCATCACAAAGAGCTAACACAGAACCTTTTTGTTTTGACTTCTTAGACGATTTGCTTTGTAAGGGTGAAGAAATTTTGCAGCGTATCAAGAAAGATGATGTTGACTATCCTCAAATATCTCATAAGCGTTATCGGAATCCTTTTGGTTTTTCCCGAGAACCAGAAGATGAACGTCGTCTGCTGAGTTATCTTGCTGCTCGCGAATGTATCCCAGTTCCAGCATGGGAGTGGAATACCGTTACAGTATGGGATAAACCTTTTTACCAAATTCGTGAAGATGCTTCTAAACAGTTGAATATTAGGAAAAAGGGAATAGGGAATAAAGAATAGAAGGGAGCATCCCAATTTTGCAAAATTAAGATTGTGGTCGTCATTGCGAACGAAGTGAAGCAATCTCAAAGTCTTGCGATTGCGTCGTTCCACTTCGTTCCACTCGCAATGACAAATAATGTTTTTACACATTTGGGATGCTCCCGAATAGAAAATGGCTTTTCTAATTGCTGCTCCTCAATTCTTCTAAAATAAATAACCAATGTCGAATATACAATTTAGTCTATGAAAGTTAGGGATTTAATTGCTTGGTTTGAAGAATGGGCTAATCCTGCATGGCAAGAAAAGTGGGACAATTGTGGTTGGCAGGTGGAACCGGGGGTGTTAAACGAAAATGCTGGGGTCTTGGTTTGTTTAACTCCTACTTTGGCTGTAATGGAAGAAGCTATTAATCTTAAAAAATCCGGTCATCCGGTAAATTTGATTTTTGCTCATCATCCTTTAATTTTTCATCCCCCAAAATCAATTTGTACTGGTGATGCTATTGGGGAAATGGTGCGTTTAGCTTTTCTTCATAATATTGGTATATACAGCGCTCACACTAATTTTGACCAAGTAAATGATGGTACTGCTGATGTTCTAGCGCAAATTCTGAATTTACAGTCGTGTTCTCCTATTGTTAATACTCAACCAGGTTTGGGATATGGACGTGTTGGTCTTCTTCAACCTAGTTTGAGCTTGAAAGAATTACTTGAGAAAATTAAACAGTCTTTAAAACCACCAAATTTAATTTTTTCTCCCACAGTTGATTTAAATATATCTGTAGAAAAAGTTGCGGTTTTGGGTGGTTCTGGGGCTGGTTTTGTTCAGTCGGTAAGTAAAACCGGTGCAACAGTATATCTGACTTCTGACTGTAAATTCCATCAGTTCCAAGAAAGTCGCGATGCTGGAATTATTTTAGTTGATGCAGGACATTACGCTACTGAGCGTCCTGCTTGTGAAGCTTTAGCTGCTAAATTTGATTCTTTTAATCTGGATTTTGCAAAATTAAGCATTCAAGATGAAGATTTTCGCCAATTTCATTCAAGCTTTAAATAAAAATAATGTTTAAAATAAAAAACCGCAGAGAGCGCAGAGGACGCAGAGGAAAGAGGGTTTAGAGGATTATTCGATTTCAAATCAAATTGATGTTTACCCCTCATAACTTATGTGGTCGAATAGTAGTACTAGACCACATAAGTTTTGATGGGTTAATAATTGCTTCGTAGGTTGGGTTGAACGGAGTGAAACCCAACACCCGCTTTGGGTTTCGTCCCTCAACCCAACCTACAATTAAAGCTTATGTACCCCTCAGAATTAATGTGGTCGAACAGTAGTGGTCTGTCCCATTAGTTCTGATGGGTAAAAAATTTTTAGTTGTTACATCTTTATCTTTTTATGCCACATATTTGGCGCTATGAGCGTTACTCTAACGAGTCAGCAAGCTGAACACGAAGTGAGTCGTCAGACTAAGCGTCTCCCGAAGGGAGATAGAGTAAGCGCAACTACAAACCCATCATAATTAATGCGGTGAAGTAGTAGTGTTATTTCTCATTTAAGGACAAACCCTGTAATTATTCAAATCCCATTACTTTGGCAACGGTCTTAATATCCGCTTCGATACCTTGGGTAAACTGACTCTTGTTATGCTTAATCGCTGTGTCCGGGTCTTTCAAGCCATTACCTGTTAGAACGCAAACCACGGTCGCACCGGTAGGAACTTGGTCTTTCACCTTTAACAAACCTGCCACGGAAGCTGCACTTGCTGGTTCGCAAAACACACCTTCTTCTCCAGCTAAAATTCGATAAGCTTCTAAAATTTCTTCGTCGGTAACGGAATTAAACTCACCTTTACTAGATTCAGCAGCAGCCACTGCTTTATCCCAACTTGCAGGATTACCAATTCTAATCGCTGTAGCTAAGGTTTCTGGACTAGTTACTACTTTGCCATTTACCAACGGTGCAGCACCCGCAGCCTGAAAGCCCATCATTTTGGGTAAATGTCCGCATTTACCATCTTGGTGATACTGACAAAAACCCATCCAGTATGCGGTGATATTTCCTGCATTACCCACCGGAATACATAGCCAGTCTGGAGCATCACCCAATATATCTACTACTTCAAAAGCACCAGTTTTTTGCCCTTCCAAACGGTAAGGGTTAACCGAATTAACTAAAGTTACCGGATATTCTTCTGCTATATCCCGAACAATTTTCAGAGCATCATCGAAATTACCTTTAATTGCCAGTACTTCCGCACCATACACCAACGCTTGCGCCAGTTTTCCTAATGCTACGTAACCGTCGGGAATTACTACAAATGGACGCAATCCTCCGCGTCGAGCATAAGCTGCTGCTGCTGCTGAAGTGTTACCAGTACTCGCACAAATCACAGCCTTAGCCCCAGCTTCCTTGGCTTTAGTAACTGCCATCGTCATTCCCCTATCTTTGAAGCTACCGGTAGGGTTCAAACCGTCGTATTTAACAAAAACACGTACTTGCTTGCCAATATGACGCGCAATTGAAGGCACCGGAATTAAAGGTGTATTGCCTTCTAAAAGCGTAACAACCGGCGTACTTTCGCTAACAGGTAAGTATTGGCGATACTGTTCGATTAGTCCTTGCCAAGGTTGGCGATGAGATTTTACAGCAGACAGGCTTAAGGTCACAGGATTTTATAAAGCTACTTATTTTTAAGGTGATGTCGAATCACAGTTTATCCTTTTTAATGTATCTGTGGAAAGTGTTGCGATAACTTTTTTGGAATGTTTGGAAGCAATGAGTTATGAGAGCAGAAGTTAAGAGTTCAAAATAATTTGTTATTTTCTACCTTTTATTGCCATTTTTCCCTACTTACCCTCTCTTAATTTTTTTTCGGAACAAAACCCTTATACCAATTGTCATTCAGTAAATGTTGCATAGCAAAAAAAATTATTAATATTGCAGCAACTAATACCAGCTATACAAAGATTTAATGATTCTTTAAATTACACTATTATAATATCTCTAATGGTGTTGAGTAGAGTTTTGGACTTAATTAGTAGTATGTCTGTATCTAGTGTTTCAGAACGCAAATCCGAATATTCTAAGACAAATTCGACTAGTACTTGCTATCAAATTGACCAGCAAGTTAAGTTGATGGACTTGCAAGCTGAGGTGGATTTATTGCTGTTAAAATTGCAACAGCTTAAGCAGGAGAAAGATGTTTGTACCCACGAACAATCTTGTTAAATTTATTTCCAACTCGTGCTTGCCTATACTTAGTGTACAGTTAAACCGACGGCAGGCACTAGTGGCTTAAACGCTGATTTAATTAATGGCGTTTGGCTATATATACTTATGGATATTCAGTAGTAGAGTAGGTTTTGACTTTGCTCTTATTTTTGCGACCCTAATTAAAATGCACAAACCGTATTAATTAGTATTGCTTTACTTAACTTTAGCACTATTAATTACAATTGTGACACGTAGAAGCAAAAAAAATTGCTTCTACGTATGATTGATTTTGCTGATATACCGAAATATTCCCTGCTTTTGGTGATTGACCAAAGCAATTGCCAATTAGCAATATCACCCGACCGGTGACGCAAGCTACGCAATTGAGAATTAACTATTAATGAAATTGAAAATTGCCTAATTTGAGCCGCACCTGACGTTGAGCGGGTCTCAAACCCTCACTAAGCATCGTATGGAACAGCTATCTAGGTGAAGTTATTTAATATAACTATTCACCAATTTTTTCGATGCATTATACACCTTTGCCACTATATTATTCTGATTTTGGATAGATAAAGACTTAAAAATTTCTTCGTATTCTTCCTGAAAGCTTTCTAATACATCTTCTTTTAATAATTCAATTAGTTGATGAATTTTCTTTCTATCCTGATTTGTAACTCTACCAAACTTGGATATCACATTATCTAATCTTGTTACAGTCACTAAATCAAGCATTTCCTGGCATAGTTCATCTTCCAAACTCAATACTGGCTTTTGATTTTGATTTTTAGTAAACGTATGGCGATAATTCCATTTTTGGGCTTGATGATAGCGCTTGTCTTCCGCGAAATCTGGAATTTTTTTCTTAATAATTGGACGAATAATACCCTTACGAGTTTCTACATGAATTGATTTATCTGGTTTAATTAGAACTCCTTCTGCTTTATTCGTTTGTTTTAACTGGGGTAAACCTAAAATAGTCGGAATTGTAGATTCAAACTCAATATTATATGATGCTGCTTCTTCGTATTTACCTATAAATAAAGGCTTTGCTGCCATTATTCCTGCTTTTTCCAATAAATCCAACGAGATAGAGTAATCAAGATATTTCTTGACACCATCATTTCCGTTTTCTATAACAGCAATATCAAAAGCACAATATTCTATACTCGGAGAATAATATACTCCGGTTTGTATTGCTTGAATTCCAGAAACTGGTTTTACTTCTGGATGAGGATATTCTCCCCCAAATAATTCACCGTAGATAAATATTTTCTCTAAATTGTTTTTTTGAGCTTGTAAAATTTGAAAAATTTGTTTAACTTTAAAAACTAATTTTTCCTTTAAGATTTGATAACCAAAAAAATCTTCACCGGAATCTAAAAATTGCTTTCTTTTGGCAAATCTAACCTCCAAGCCATCTGTGACAATTCCAAAATTGGCACCATGAATCTTTTCTGTCACCACCCAATCAGTTTTTCTTAAATTTTGGTAATCCGATTCAGTTAAATTCCATTTATTGAGATTTTCCGGTATCTTTTCATAGTTAAGATATTGCCAGTGAGGAATATTGCTGCGTGTTTCTTGCATAATCCCAGTGATAAATCGCCGAATAAATATTTTGCTTGTAATATACTGTATTATACATGTAGCGCAAATCTGTCAGTTGGCAACAAATTAAACTTCTGACTACCTCTTAACCACCAAGCAAAATAGCTGTTCCTAAACCAACTAGAAACAACCCTAAAAACGTGTAAAATATTCGTGCGCCTCGACGACCGATTGTTTTCACCAGAAAGCGAGCGCGATAATTGTTGAAGTACCAATCCCAATTAAAATAACTAGCTGCTACTGAAAGTAGACCTATCAATATAAACAAGATACAAACGAAAGTGTTACCCATTTTTTTAGTTTAGATATTTTTATTTACCCAAAGTATTTTAATTTATATCAACATTGCAGCGATATTTGATATAAAAATTTTATGTAAAATTGATAATGAAATCAGTAAATACTACATTACACAACGAAAAATTACCAATGACCACCAAACGCCAATACCACATCATTACCTACGGTTGCCAGATGAACAAAGCGGACTCGGAACGCATGGCTGGAATCTTAGAAGACATGGGCTTTGAGTGGTCAGAAGACCAGTATGATGCAGATATAGTGGTTTGCAATACTTGTTCTATCCGGGATAATGCAGAGCAAAAGGTATATTCTTATTTGGGTAGACAAGCGAAACGGAAGCGCGAAAATCCAGATTTAACTTTGGTGATAGCTGGTTGTGTGGCTCAGCAGGAAGGTGAAACTTTATTAAGAAGGGTTCCAGAATTAGATTTAGTCATGGGACCACAACACGCTAACCGCTTAAAAGATTTGCTTCATGAAGTTTACGGTGGTTCTCAAGTTGTAGCAACCGAGCCAGTACATATTATGGAGGATATTACTAAACCACGTCGGGATAGCAAAGTTACCGCTTGGGTCAACGTAATTTACGGTTGCAACGAACGCTGTACTTATTGCGTGGTTCCTGGGGTGCGTGGTGTGGAACAGTCGCGAAGACCGGAAGCTATTCGTGCTGAAATAGAAGAATTAGCAAGACAAGGTTACAAGGAAGTTACTTTACTCGGTCAAAATATTGATGCTTACGGTAGAGATTTACCAGGAATTACACCAGAAGGTCGTCGTCAGAATACTTTGACTGATTTACTGTACTACGTTCACGATGTACCAGGAATCGAAAGAATTAGATTTGCTACTTCTCATCCCCGTTATTTTACAGAGAGATTAATTAAGGCTTGTGCCGAACTACCCAAAGTTTGCGAGCATTTTCATATCCCCTTCCAATCTGGAGATAACGAAATACTCAAGAGAATGGCTCGGGGTTATACTCATGAAAAATATCGGAGAATTATTGGTAAAGTTCGCGAATATATGCCAGATGCGTCAATTAGTGCTGATGCGATTGTGGCTTTTCCTGGGGAGACGGAAGAGCAGTTTCAAAATACGATGAAGTTGACTGAAGATATTGCTTTTGATTTGTTGAATACTGCTGCATATTCTCCCCGTCCCAATACACCTGCTGCGAAATTGGAGGAACAACTGAGCGAAGAAGTCAAAAGTGATAGATTGCAAAGGTTAAATCATCTTGTGGGAACAAAAGCAGCGGAACGTTCCCAAAGATACATGGGAAGGATTGAAGAGGTTTTGGTAGAAGACGAAAATCCTAAAGATAAAAATCAGGTGATGGGACGGACGAGGGGAAATCGTTTAACTTTCTTTACTGGTGATATTAATGAGTTGAAAGGGAAGATTGTGAAAGTGAAAATTACCGTAGTTCGTCCTTTTAGTTTGACAGGGGAAGTGGTGGAAGTACGGGAAGTTATTGGTGTTTGACTTTGACTAACAATGGTGTAGAGACGTAGCAGTGCTACGTCTCCCTGAATTTAATTAATAACAAATCAATTTTATTTCAGCATTAGAAAATTCGATTATCTATCATAAATTTATAACTGCAAAATTCGTCTACACAATGCAAGCCGACAAAATACCAGAGCAAAGATTAATCGAAAAAATACGTCAGCTAGTTCCAGAACAAGTGATATTAGTTGAAAATTTTATCGATTCCTTACCCAAGCAGAATGAAAACTATAATCTTACCCTAGCTGCTACAAAGCTTTCCGAACCAACACTGCAAAAAATTTGGGATAATCCTGAAGACGCTGAATATGAAAAGGCTGATGTTGGGTTAGACGCGATTTGAATTTATTGGTAATAGTTGTGTATCGTTGTACGTATAACCTGACCTACAACTAAATTCTGCAAAAACCCTAAATTCACAACACGCTGTGTTGGGTTACGACGCAATTTAAATTTATCGTTTAATAGTCATATATCGTCGTGCGTCTAACCCAACCTACCACCTATTACACAAGAAATTAAAATATATTATCTGTTCGGTATAAAACATAATCTCCACAAGAAATTTCAATATTAAAATGTATCCTACAGTACAGTAAGCGTCTAAATATAACAAAAATACTTGTTTTAAGAATTGATTCTAAAAAAAATCAAAAAACTTTTAAACTTTCCGGAATTGACATCTTAATATCAGTATCCTATCTTAGATGAGCGACTTATAGCTTGCTAACTATATTTAACTGGGGGAATTATGACCCCTATACTTATATGAAACCTTCAAAAACCCGGTCTTTATGGCTGGGTTTTTGTTGTCGAATTTGATTTATAAAGGTTACTTAGTGATTATGTAATGAAAAAAATTTAGTAATTCTAATGGGTTGTGATAACCTATCTGCAATTAGCTATTATATTTAAGTATTCAAGATGACAAAATTAAAGGTAGGTTTACTTTTTGGCGGTCGTTCTGGCGAACATGAGGTTTCTATTGTTTCAGCTAAAGCAATTTCAGAAGCTTTAACTGCTGAAGAAAACGCCAATAAGTATGAAATATTGCCTTTTTATATTAAAAAAGATGGTTCTTGGCAAAGTCCTGATATCGCACGTCAGGTTTTGTCATCGGGAGAAGCTTTATCTTGCGAAAATTCTCAACCCACACTTTGGCAATTTCCAGCAGAAGCAGAAACGGTTGATGTATGGTTCCCCATTCTTCACGGACCAAACGGAGAAGATGGTACTATCCAGGGATTGCTGAGTTTGATGCAAGTTCCTTTTGTGGGTTCTGGAGTTCTAGGTTCGGCTGCTGGTATGGATAAAATCGGGATGAAATCCATATTTGCTCAAGCTGGATTGCCACAAGTCAAGTATATGGCTTTAACCAGAGAACAAGTTTGGTCAAACCCCTGTATTTTTCCTAAACTTTGCGATGACATCGAACAAACTTTAGGTTATCCTTGTTTTGTCAAACCCGCTAACTTAGGCTCATCCGTCGGTATTGCAAAAGTGCGATCGCGTTCGGAATTAGAAGCAGCTTTAGATAGCGCAGCGAGTTACGATAGAAGAATTATTGTAGAAGCGGGAGTAACAGCAAGAGAAGTTGAATGCGCTGTTTTAGGGAATGATAACCCGAAACCTTCAACAGTTGGTGAAATTACTTACGAAAGCGACTTTTATGACTACGAAACAAAATATACCAGTGGAAAAGCAGATTTACTGATTCCGGCTCCACTGCCGGATGCTGTAATTAGTCAGATTCAAGAACAAGCGATACAGGCATTTACTACTCTCGATTGCGCTGGTTTAGCACGAGTAGACTTCTTTTATGTTGAAGCAACAGGAGAAGTTTTAATCAACGAAATCAACACTTTACCAGGCTTTACAGCAACAAGTATGTATCCGCAACTCTGGGCAAGCAGTGGCGTATCCTTCCCAGAATTAGTTGATAAACTTGTGCAGCTTGCAATAGAAATAAATTCAGAACCTGAGAAAAAGCAGGTATCTTTAAGCACGCAGTAATTAATAAAAATAGTGTATTAAGTAGTCTAAGCCTCTAATAAAGACTACTAAAATCAAAAAAATGATTACGGATACGTGAAACCTCGGTACTCCAGTACAATCTATATCTTAAGAAGTACAAATCTGAAAAAAATCATGGAAAACAATCAGAGTGTACAGCAGGAGTCGTCTGAAGTCAAAGAGTCCGCATCCATTGCAGACAGTAGCGAGCCGAAAAGCAAAGTAAATAGCTTTAAAAATGTATTGATATATTTATTTATGCATTATCCCTGGCTGTTTTTAGCTGGTTTGCTACTGATGTTTTTGGGAGGAGGAGCGTTATCGATATATAGTTTGAGTTATGTCGATGATAAAATAAAACGTAAAGACCTAGACCCACCTCAGCCTGAAGTAGTACCACCAAATGTACCAGCTGAAAGTGCAGAAAGCAATAATCCCATACCTTTGTGGATGGTAGCCACAATAGCTCTTAGCTGTGCTAGCGGATGCCTAATAATTTTAAAGGTTCTTAATCGTCCAAAGCAGAAACAAAAAATTAAGAGACAGGTGGTTAATCGTGATGAAATACGTTTAGCACAAAGACGCTATCAAGCAATGGAAGCGCGTTTACCCAAAAGAAAAACACCATACCGCGCACCACAACCGCGTAGAACTCCTATAATGGCTATGCCTCCACAAAAAGCAAAGCCAAAGCCTGTAGTCACAGTTTTACCACCAGAAAACGAATTCAAACCGAATCAGGAAAATCAAGATTCCTTGGCTGATATCATGGACATTCGTAAGCAGACATCATTGTCTTCGATGTTACGTAAATAGCAATTTATGGGTTTTATACTATATAAACTCGATGCTCTACAGAAAAAAATCGCAGTGATACAAGCCAGTATTTATAGATAAAAGCTGTGTAGAGACAATTTTAGTTAATTTAAACTAATAGTCTAAAAGCTAAGTGTTAAGGGTAAAAACAAAGGTTTATGAATCCACGCTTTCGAGAAATTATTATCGATATGCGTGTTTTTTGTATGGAATTAGGAATTATAGCAGCTTTCAATCGAGTCAAATACATTTAAAACCGCTATGTTATTAGGACTTACGCAAAAATAACGTAACTACATCATTACGAGCGATAGTGAATTATAGCTGGCAAATCTTGGCATTGCTGTTAGCGAAGCGTGGCGTTAGCCATATGGAAGTATGATTTGCCCCCAGCCCCCAATTCTGGGGGAGAAAAATATAGCGGTTTTCAGTTGAGTGCAGTACAAGTAAAGTTGATGAAAATCGGACGGGCAGGGATGCCCCGCAGTCGCTACAACGGTCGTGTTCCTCCGCGCACGCCGCGCTGCTCTCCATCCCACAAGACTGTATTTGACTCAAGTGAAATTGGCTATAATTTAAAGTCCCCCAATTTTGGGGGATTTAGGGGGCTAGTAAATTTGATAAAAATAAATTCATACCTCAATTCAGCAACGCCCAAATCTTAGTTGCGTAAGTCCTGATTATATAAGAAGGATATTTCTAGCGCATTATTTGAATCATAAATCGAGACTTTACATCAAACAAGCACCATAAATCAGGCAAATAACTGGTTTATTGCTTGAATTTCAAAACAAATTATAAAACCTGCCAAAATGGCAACCAACTGACAATTTACTCGGTTATCTTTAATCAAGATAAACGACTTCAAGGGTGTTGTTATCAGGGTGTATCACTTTAATTGAATCAAAGGTGATACACTTTCTACCGATAGATTGACTATCTTTAAGGTATTTTTCTTTGAGAATTGTTTTTTCCTTAAAGGATAATTTTCTTAAGGGATTCATATCCTAACAGAAGAATTTAATAATTGTCAATCAAAGAAATCATAAAATTAAAAAATTAAGTTTCGTTTGCTGCATTAGGAATACCAACCGCGTGCAAATATTGCGTTGACCCAAAAACAGCCCCCAAAATCAAGGCAATGTTTGTACGTATTCCGCAACGCTTCAGCAGCAAACGTAAGGGTGGGAGTGATTGCTTATGATATGCATCCTCCCATTCTTATTTTTTAGGGAGTAGTGAGTAATACAGCACTTTGCAGCTAAATGAGGTACAAAGCTACATCTTGAAACTCTTGTGGGATGGAGAGAAGTTGGGGGGAAGATGTTCTTCCCCCAAACTTCGGAGCATCCCTGCCCGTCCGAATGTACTTCACTAAAACTGACGGATGCTGTAAATAATGAGTTACGCCTAATGTGAATTAAAACGTCCCTTATTCTACGAGGGTTTTGAAGCTCGCTTGAATCCATATTTTTAATTTATCAACGTGATAGTAATGGTTTGAGCGATTAATTCACATAACACGTGAGTTAGTAATAATTGTTTACTCCAATTACCAATTACCAATTACCAATTACCTACTACCTATTACCAGTTAGTATTTTTCAAAAATTCAATAGTTGCTACTTCGATTGCATCTGCTGAACCACTAGAAGCATCATGGTGACAATTAGTTAAAAGTTGAAATTGAGAATTAGGAAGAAATTGGTGTAGCTTTTTTCCGTTTTCTAAAGGGAACCAACTATCTTGTTCTCCCCAAAGAATCAATGTGGGACATTTTATATTAATTAAATTGTCTTGAATTTTACTCAACCAGTTGGGTTTTTTGTTGCGATAATTTTCAATTTCTCGTTCAGCAATTTGCAATTCTTGAGTAACTTTGAGAAAAGTACCGGGAAATTCAATATATGGATAAGTAATCCAAAAAATATCTTCTTGGGTCAAAATAGAAGGGTCAAACAATACGCTGCGTCTCTCTATCGCCATAATTTCTCTGATTAATGGCGCAAAAAGATAGCTTAAACGTAAATTATCAATCAATTCAATTAGTTCTAAAGGGGTTTTAGATAGTAAATCCATGCCCCAATGGGGAAGCTTATTTGCAAATATTGGAACATTAATTACCATTAATCGTGCAACAAGCTCGGGATATTCTTCAACAAAAGCTAGAGCAGTTAAAGCCCCTAAAGATTCTGATAAAATCGCGACAGGTTCGTTGCATAACGCAGTAATTATTCGCTGTAACTCAACTACTTGATGACCCGTAGTTTCTTCACGATATAAAGGTTTGTCGGAAAAACCAAAGCCTTTAGCATCAAAAACTATAACTCGAAAATGTTGAGATAACGGTTCGATAAGGTAGCGCCAATTATAGCTCCAGCTACCGATACCATGCAGTAAAAACAAAGGTTTACCGGTACCTTTTTCACCATAAGCAATTTGTACGGGATAACCTTGACTATCAGTTATAGTTACTTTCTGTAATCCTAGAGGAAAAGCATCTTGCCACCAGTTTTTCATATTATTTAGGAATTGGTAATTGGTAATTGGTAATTGGTAATTGGTTATAAAGTTTGAAATTCTACCTCCTAACTATTAACCTTTAACCTGTTTAACCTCCCGCAATTATTTCCCAAACAAATCTTGTAACAATTACAGATAATGTAACCAAACTGATAGCAAGTATTAATAATATAGCCAGAAGTATAAATACAAACCAATTATCTGCTCTTTTCTTTTGACTAGGAAACTTTAAGTGTTCTTCTAATAATTTAATATTATGGTCGTTAGCTTTCCAAGCGAAATCAAAAAAGTCTCCTAAAACGGGTATTAAACCAACTAAAGCATCAATAATAATATTAACCGTCATCCTACCTAAAGTTGCTTTAGAGGCACCCAATCGTGCCGCTTCTAAAACAATATATGCTGACAGCAAAACGCCTAAAAAATCACCACCTGCGGGTAGTAGTCCAAGAATTGGATCTAAACCTACACCAATTCCGGTTCCTGGAATAGTAATAGCTTTATCTAATACACGACTTAAAGCACGAAGACGCTTTAAAGTTGGTGCCTTAGTATCGGGATTAAGAGAATAAAATTGAGAGGGTGGCAAAGACATGAGAGGAATGATTTATTATGATGAAATCGTTGCTTCTCTTACTGTTATAATTGAATATTGAGTTACATTGCAGGGAATATGTAGTTTTTAATACTATTTTTATATCAATTAATATCAATCTTTTTTTCTGAATCTGGATACATGCTCTCGGCTACGGTAACGTTCAATTGATTGCCTATTAGTATTACTGCAGCAGTCATATAAAGCCATAACATTAATACAATTACAGTACCAATAGCACCGTATGCTTTGTTGTAATTGCCAAAATTAGCTACATAAATCCGGAATAAGTTTGATACAAAAGCCCAACAAACAGCTGCAAATATTGCTCCCGGCATTATTGGTGTACCTTTCTTCCAGCGACTGGGACCATAACGGTAAATAAAACCGAAAGCAGAAGCGACAATTACTAATGCTAGAGGAATACGCATCAAATTCCACAGGTCAGTAAGAAAATTTAAATAACCAGCAGAATTATTAACAACAAAGTTCAAAAGTTCTCCACTGATAAATACTAAAAGACAAGCAATTAGTAAAAGAATAATAGTACCAACTGTTAATGCTAAAGAGACTAATTTTGCTTTCCAAAATGGACGCATATTGTCTGATGATGTTTGTTGAATTTGGTCTAAAGCTGTCATTGCGGTACTAACTGCACCAGAAGAAGTCCATAGAGCAGCAATAAAACTCAGAGAAAACAAACCACCATTTTTTGAATTAGCAATTTCATTACTAGCAAATTCAGTAATTAAATCTAATGCGTCTTTAGGAGCAACTCTGCTGAGTTGTTCGGCTAAATCCTTGAATATGTTTTGTAAACCTTCTTCTAATAAACCGATTGCGGTCAAAATAGCAAGAATCGCTGGGAATAAAGATAAGATTGCATTATAAGCTATTTCTGAAGCTAATCCTAAAAGTCTGCGTTTGCCTACATTGGTAACAGTTTGTTTAATAGTTTTGAAATTCAAATGTCGAATAAATTTCATAAATCGAGGCTTAATCATGTTGGTTTTCAATTTCCAATTACCAATTATCAACAATTATCAATTATCTCCTGTTGAGTGCAGTTGAGGAAGAGGGAGAGGGAGTTAAAAGTTAGGAGTTAGGAGTTAGGAGTAGGGGATTGAGATTAAGAAGTTAGGAGATTAGGAACAAGATACTCCCACTACTTATTTATTTTCAGAATATAAATGACTGATAATTAATAATTGATAACTGTTTACTGTATGTCCCTCGGAGACACGCTAATGCTAGCACTGATAACTGTCAAAACGGCATTTGCTGGGGATTCTTCGCTGAATTCTTCGATGATTCGTTTTTTATCAATTTTCCATTTTGATTCAAGATACTCTTTTATTTGTTTTGAACGGGCTTGATTGGTAGTTATTTTCAAGTTTAAGGATGGATGCTGCTGCAAAATAGAAGCAGTATTATCTAAAATTTGTAAGCTTTCGGATGTGAGTGCTGTTGATTGGTTTTCAAAGTTGATATCTATCGTTTTTTCAGCAATTCTTTTCATGCTGATTTTTATTGATGGATAATTCAATCTTTGTCTAATTTCGTTAGCTAATAAAACTTGAGCATCCCTATCAATTTCACGTTCGCTTAAGTATGTTATGCGGATAGCTAGGGATTTTGCAGGGCTGCTGATTAATTCGTAATTAACCATTTTTGCAGGTGGTGGAAATTTGAAATTCAGTAAAGCTGATTTGACTTCTTGTAATAAATTTGCTTGTAATTCAGCAACGGTAATTATTGGAACTACAGGCTCCTCCTCTGGAATTTTGTTTAAGATTTCGCTTTGCGCTGTGGGAATTTCAATTAGATTTAAAGATATTAATTCTGGAGGTTTATTTAAACGTTCTGCCAGCATTTCTACAAAATGATTTTGTTCTCCTGGTGTATATAAATCACTAGTAAAAATATGAAGTTGAACCATCAGCTTTTGATTTAATTCGCGAGTTGATATTTGACTAATAAAAGAGCGCGGCTCATTATCGATTGAATTGGCAAATTCCTCCAGCCAAATATTTCTGACTGCTGAATTTATATTATTTTCCTGCTGCTTAAAAACTATTTCTTGTTTAAGTTGAGTGAATGACTGATAAAGTGGTACTAAAATAGTTAAAAAAGTAATTCCAAGAAGAATAAATCGACCGCGAAGACCACCAATTTTTTTCAGATGCTTTGAATCAGGAAATATATCTAAAATATTTTTTATCCAGACAGCTTCTCTATGTTCTCTTCGCCATTCTCTAATTGTTTCTTTAGTCCTAGCACTATCAATATGTAGAGTAAGAAAAACAGTCATTGCGGTAAAAGTAATTGCGACCAAATTAGTGAAAAATAATAATCCACCACCTCTAGCAATCCGCAATCCATTTATCATATTCACGCTGATTGCGATACCAAAACCGTAGCCAACCACACATAAAGGTGGCATTAAAGCAACAGCTATAGCAACCCCAGGAATAGAAGTAGCAACTCCTTTAGACTTTTTACAAAATGCTACTGAACCTACAGCACCAGAAAATAAGGCTATCACCAAATCCAAAATATTCGGTTGAGTACGTGCCAAAATTTCGGAAGTCATTTCTTTGAAAGGTAGAACCGAAACTAACAGTACAGCAAAGGAAATAGCAAGCAAACACGAAAACGCAAGTTTAATAACTGCTCTGATAGCTAAAATTACATCACCAGCAGCCAAAGCTAAACCGTTACCCAAAATACTCCCCATCAAAGGAGAAATTAACATCGCTCCAATAATTACCGCAGGACTATTAAGCACCAAACCCAGAGTCGCAATCCCAGCCGAAAAAAGCACCTCAATCCAGTAGCTGATATCTCTGAGACTTACAGAATTGCATATACCCAAGTAAATCTCTTCCTTACGGTCTGCATCAATGTCTAAATTATTTGATAACCTATCTCGAAGCATACCAACTGTTTGATGTTGTTTCTCTTGCTGATTCATGATTTGGAATTGGGGATTGGTAATTGGTAATTGGTAATTGGGAGTTGGTAATTGGGGATGGGTAATTGGTAATTGGTAATTGGTAATTGGGAGATTAGAAGGTGGAGAGTTGAAATAGCAGGGAGCAAAATGCTTCTACGACTTATAGCGTTCCTACAGCAAAGTACGGTACAACTTAACCTCACCCCCAGCCCCTCTCCTTATTAAGGAGAGGGGAGATAAGTTTTGAGATATACCTTGCGGAGACAGGGAAACGCTATAACTCTTAACTGCTAACTCCTAACTGTATGTCCCTCCGGGACACGCTACGCTAACACTGTTTATACTACGTGCCAAAATGTCGTAAATATATAGTGGTGGGATACCAATCGTTGCTTTGTTCGTAATAAAATTTTTAAGAAGAATAAAAAAAGATACAAACATTTTCTATGAGTGAAGATTTAACACAGCAATGGCTGAAGGAAATTCAATCTTTGAAACAGCAGATAGCGCAACTTCAAGCCGAACAGACTTCGACTTGGGAAAGTGTAGAAAAATGGCGTAAACTTTACAATACTGAAGCCGAACAACGTCGTACTGATTCTCAGCTTTTTCAGCAAACTGTTGCTTCTTTGAAAGCGGAAATTCAACAACTAAAAGGTATAGAAAATGCAACGCTTCCGGATAGCGATACGGTTACAGCGATTCAGCAAGAGGTAGCGCAAGTTTCGTCTCTGGAGGAATTGAAAACTAAATTAACTGTAGCGATGAAAGAGCGTGACCGTCTTCTACAAGCTTTGAAAACTGAACAAGATAAACATTCCCAAACTCGTCAAAGTTTAACAACAGCATTAGGAGATGCTATAGATGGTTTTAAGAAGCAGAAGTCAGTAAGCAGTGAACAGTGAACAGTGAGCAGTGAGCAGTGAACAGTGAGCAGTGAACAGTTATCAGTTAGGAGTTAAGAGTTAGGAGTTAAGAGTTAGGAGTTAAGAGTTACCAATTACCAATTATCAATTACCAATTACCAATTTTTAATCAATTGCTTGGAGTATTTTGTCGAATTGAAAGTTTTCGGCGAAATATTTTAATGTTTTTGTTAGCTGTTGATTTTTCGGGGGAGTTTCTTTTAATAACTCAAAAATAAGATTGTCGCTGCATTGGGCTGCTGCTTGTTGTAATTTTGCTACCCATTCGGGAGGCATTTCTGATAGTGATTGACGTAAAATCTCTGGATTAAAGTTGTCTGTTTCCGTGGTAATTGATTTAGATTTGTTAGAATCATCTTCTTGAAAATCTTCTTGATATAAATATTGAACCCCGAGGTGTTGGTTTAATTTTTCTAGCAATATTTCTATTGGGAATGGTTTATTGATTAAATCATCACAACCGGCTGTAATAATTTCATCTCTTTGTTCTTCAAATGCGTTTGCTGTTAGGGCAATAACTACTGTTTTCTTGGTAAGAAAATTATTATATTCTATTTCTTTATGTCTGCTCTTAATAATTTTTGTGGCTTGATATCCATCCATTATTGGCATTTGCATGTCCATTAAGATTAAATGTGGTTCCCATTCTTCCCATTCGGCTATTGCTTGTAAGCCATTGGCAGCTTCTTTGGTGCTAAATCCAAGTTTAGAAAGCATTTTTATCAGCAATAAACGACTTTCCGGACGGTCATCTACGACTAAAATCCGATATTTTACATGAGACTCTGCTAAACCAATTACTTGACTGATAGTTTTATTAATTGCGGTTTCTTGCGATGAAGCAAGGTTTGCTTTAATGTCAAAGGTAAATTTGGAACCAACTCCAGGAGTACTTTTAACTGTAATATCTCCTCCCATTAGCTGCACGTATTTACGACTGATTGCTAAACCTAATCCAGTTCCCTGCTGCGATTTTCTACCAGCAGAAGTTTGTCTAAATGCTTCAAATAAAAATTGAATTTCTTCAGGATAAATACCGATTCCAGTGTCGGTAATTTCAAAAATTATATGAGTGCTAGAAGAAGAATCAATATTTTTTTTGTCTGCTATTTTAACATTTAAATCAATACGACCTTGATTGGTAAATTTAATAGCATTTCCTAAAAGATTGATTAAGACTTGACGCAGTTTACTGGAGTCACCTTTGATGTAACGGGGAAGTGTTTTTGAGATGTGAAATGCAAACTTTAAGCCCTTACTCAAAGCTCGGAAGCGTAACATTTCTTTGATATTATTTAAGAGTTTATGCAAGTCGAAATCAGTCAAATTTAATGATGTTCTACCTGCTTCAATTTTGGACATTTCCAGAATGTCGTTGATTAATCCGAGCAGGTGTTCACCCGAACGATTAATTATTGATAGGGAATTTTGATGTTCCTCATTAATAGTTTTATCTTGGCTGATTAATTGGCTAAAACCTAAAATTGCGTTGAGAGGAGTTCGCAATTCGTGGCTCATATTGGCTAAAAATTCGCTTTTTGCGCGGTTGGCTGAGTCTGCTGCTACAACAGCTTTTTGTAAAGCTTCCGATTGATGTTGAGTGTGCGAAAGTAGTTCTACTTGTTGTAATGCAACTCCTAATTGATTACCTATTTGCAACGCAATGCTAATTTCTCCAGTTTTCCATTCTCGGGGTGTTTGATTATGATAGCTTGCAAGCAGTCCCCAAAGTTTATTTCCGCAGAATATAGGAACAATAATATAAGCTTTGGCTTGAAATCGCTCCAATAAGTTAATGTAAGATTGAGAAAATCCAGCTTGATAAATATTAGAAACGCAAACAAAATTTGCTCCATTACTATAGCTGTCTTGTTGATTTTCTGGTTCTAAAGCATCACCTATCAAACGCAAATCACTATTAAGATTGTGGACTATATGTCCTTCTTCTAAAACAACTTGAGTGAAATCTCTATTATCTTTTCCGTTGGACATTACTGATACCCAATCACTTGCTACCGACTCAGAAACGAAACTACCGGAATCATCAGAATCAAATCGATAAACCAAAACGCGATCGCAATTTAAACAGAAGCGTAATTCTTCGGTGGTAGCTGCAAAAATTTTATCTATATCTAGGGTTTGACGCATTCTTTGCAGAGTGTGAGCTATAGCTCTTTCTCTTTCAGCACTTTCTTGTAAAGCTTGCTGAGCGAGTTTAATTTCGGTAATATCAGTTACGGTGGCGATATAGCCTTTAAATTCACCGTGTTCATCAATCTCTGGTAATGCTTGAGATATCACCCAAACTACTCTGCCATCGGGACGCAAAAAACGATATTCGTTACGTAATGGTATTCTTGCTTTTACTGCTTGCTTCCATGCTTTTACAACTCGTTCGCGGTCTTGGGGATGTAATACTTTTATCCAGCCATCTCCTAATGATTCTGCGGTAGAAAGTCTAGCAATTTCGCTCCAATGTTGATTGAAGTAAATACACAAACCATCAGTATCAGTATTAATAATAGCAACTGGGGAAGCTTCGGCTAAATTTTTATACCGTTGCTGAGAAATTTGTAAATCTAATTCTGTTTGCTTACGTTCGTTGATATCTGCCAAGCAACCGACATATTCTATAGGTTCTCCTCTATCATCGCGAATCAATCGTATTTTTTCTTGGAACCAATGATAGGTACCGTCACCATGTAAAAAGCGATATTCACAGGTAGCATATTCACGGTCTAATGCTTGAGAAAGTTGTTTTTGCAATTTTGAAACATCATCGGGATGTACGTGACGTAACCAGAACCCGGAATCTGACAAAAACTGTTGTGCTTGATAACCAACAATTTCAACAACGTTCTTACTGATAAATGTATTGTCAATTCCTGAAGGTAAACGACTGAAAATAACAGCTGGAGAAGAAGTTAGTAAATATTGTAAGCGTTCGGTTGCTATATGCATTTTCTTTTGAGCAAGTTTACGCTCGCTAATATCTTCAATCACACCAATAATATATTTAATTTCTCCTGAAGGTTCGCGTACTACTGATGCTGTTAAGTTTGTCCAAACCTTCTGTTTATCTTTTGTTATAAAAGCTTTTTCCATTGAAAAAACATCGATTTGGTTATTAGCAATTTGCTCGCAAAAATCGAGATAATCTGCAAGAGAATCAGGATGAGTAATTGAGGAACAATTTAGTGTTAACAATTCCGATTGTGAATAGCCGACTATTTGGCAAAACTGCTCGTTAATTTTGATAAAATTTCCTTCGGGAGAAACTTGAGCAATTCCGACAGCAGCGTTTTCAAAAATAGCGCGGAATGCTTCTTCTCTTTCGCGTAAAGCTGTTTGAGCATGTTTAAGAGCAGTAATTTCAACTAATACGCTTCCTACTCCTACAGGAATATTATCTTCTCCAGGAATAGGAAAGTAAGAAACAAGAAAATCGCGTATAACATTAGGTTTTACAATAGAAGCAGCGCTTAATTCTAGATTAATAATTGGTTGATTGGTTGCCAAAACTTTCTGATAAATTGGTTCAACAGTAGGAGCTATTTGAGGTAAGACTTCTCGAATAGATTTACCCAAATGTTCTTCTACCGATGTACCATTTATTTCAGCTAGTAATTCATTGATTTGAACAAATCGTAATTCTCTATCTACAATCATTAATCCGATGGGTGCATTACTAAAAAAAGCATTTAAGCGAGCTTCTCGTAAGGCTAATTCCCGTTCTAAAGTTTTACGTTCTTGAATATCTCGTCCTTCAAGAATTAATAATACTACTTGATTCTTTTCGTCAAATATTGGCTTAATAGAACAGTCAATGGTCGAGATAATACCGAACTCACCGATGATATCAACTTCTGAACGAATAAATTCACCATTTGCAGCTGTTTCAATTGCTGCTCTGAGATTTTCTTGACTACAGCAAATTTTATCTGCAAAAGATGACCAGAAAGGTAAATCTACAACTTCACTTTCTTTTAAACCAAAGAAATTAAGAGCTGTTTGATTGAGTGAAATAAGTTTACCATTAGGTTGTAGCAGAGCAGTAAATCCAAAACTGGAGTTAAAAATTGCTCGAAAACGTCTTTCACTTTCCTGTAAGATATGCTGAGATTGCTTAAGTTTAGTAATATCGCGTGCAGTTGCTAAAACATATTGCTGCTGATTAATTTCGATTAATTCCGCACTCAATAAAGTTGTTCTAATTTCTTGATCAGAAATACGAAAATCTACTTCTTGATTGCGAATTTTGCCATCAGCAACTAATAACTTAACTAAATCATTGCACTGCTGTAAATTATGCCAAATATTTAAATCCGAAGCCTTGCTACCAATTACTTGCTCTCGGGTACAATTAAACAATTCGCAATAACTATCGTTAACTTCTATATAAGTAGAATCTGGGAAAGTACTTAAAACAATTGGGTCAGGACTAGAACGGAATGCTGAAGCTAATTTCTGTTCGCTTAAACCTCTTTCTGCTTCTGCAAATTTTCGATTTCTTGCTTCTAAAGTCAAAGAAATCAAGTTACCTAAAGCACGTCCAAAGTTTAAATCTTCTTGAGTCCAAGAGCGAATCTCTTCTACCGTTTCTAAACATAACATTCCGGCGGTTATACCAGATAATCGCACAGGAATGCAGAACAAAGACTTGATATTATTAGGTTGGAGATAAATTTCCCTTAAATCTTGAGTTCTTAAATCGAGAAAAGCATTGTTAGTAGCAATAATTTCATCAGCATTTAAAAATTTAAAGAAAACCGGATAATCAGCAACCCTAATTGAAATTTCCTCAACATGAGAATTACTGTTCGAGTCAAATAAATCTACGCGACGAATAGCCAAATCATCATCTTCATAGAGCCAAAAACTAGCTCTTCCTACTTCAATATTGCTTGCAGCAGCTTGAGTTATTTTCTTTAGAGCAGCAGTTAAATCACCATTATAAATCGCCGAATTTCTAGCTAATTGCGTTAATACTAAGTTATTATTACGTAACTTAAAAGCACTTGTTAATAACGCTTGCTGTACTCTTTTGGTTTCTGTAATATCATCTAAAGTGCTAATTATTTTGGTCACATGACCTTGGTCATCATACAAAGGCATGGAACTATAAAGTAAATCAATAGAATCGCCCCATTTATTCAAATAAACAGTTTCCCTTTTGTAAATTGGTTCACCACTGATAACTCTTTCAAAAGCCGATGATTCTCTAACAGCTAGTGAAGGTAATATAAAATCGACAAAGGGACGGTTAATTAATTCATAGGGTTCGTATCCTAAAACCTTTTTTACTGTTGAATTAACAAAAGTAATACATCCTTTTGTATCAGTTGACCAAATGATATCTTGGGACGTTTCAACTAACAATCGATATTGATTTTCACTTTTCTTTAAAGCAGCTTCCGCTTCTAAACGATGATTAACTTCTTGCTGAAGTTTTTTTCTCGCAAGACTTTCTTGCTGTAATGTTTGAGCTTGAGCTAAAGCAATTCCTAACTGAGCAGCAATAGACTCCAAAAAATCGATTTCAGCAGGAGTCCAATGACGTTTAGCATCCGTTTGATAGATGCATATAATGCCATTAGCTTCACCTTTGTATGAAGTCCGTATCGCTATTATCGATTTGATACTCGTTTCCCCACATTTAGAAAGAACATCCTGTAATAACGGTTGTTCTTCTATATCATCAGTAATAAGAGCCTTATCTCGATTCAAAGCTGTATTAAGATAAGAGTTGTTTGTCCAAAGAAGTTCGCTATTTGTATTTTCAGTAATTGAATTATAGTCAGGAGAAAAATACTCAGCTTGAGCAACAATTTGCAATGGAGAAGAAGATATATAACTGAAAATTACTCCCCGACTAACATTAAGTGCTAAACCTATCTGTTTAATCGCGGTTTTGAGAATTGATTCCGCATCAAATTCTGCACGAATCTTATCAGAAATTTCCTTTAACAATCGATTTTTCTTAAGTTCTCGTTGCAGTTTTAATTCAGCTTGTAAACGTTCTTTTGCTGAAGAGATAGCACGAGCAGCAGCATGTAAAAGTTCGATTTCCCAATCTTCCCAAACTATAGCTTCATAGCGATTTTCAAAACGAATAAAACCGAAAAAATTGTCTTTGATTATAATTGGTAAAATCAAAATTGCTTGAATACCCTGTGACGAGAGTATTAAGCGTTCTTCTTCAGGTAAATCTGCAACCAAACTTGAAATCAATCTACCCTCTGCAAGTAAATATTTCCAACGAGGAAAAAGATGTCCACAACATTTTTTGATATTCTCAATTTCAGCGATATCTACATTCGTATTACACCACCCGATTGCAGGACGATTATTTTCTACAATACATACACAATTAGCCTTAGAAGCAATACCTAAACTATTAACAATTTGCGAGTAACAATCATTACTACCATCAAAATCCAACAAAATGCGTTGAATCTCCACCAAAGCGTTTAAATAATGTTCGCGAGATTTTTGTTGTTGATTGCGAACATTTAACTCAGATGCAATTTTTTGTAGTTTATAGTTTTGTTGTTTTAACTTAGTTTGTAATGTCTGAATAGTGAGTTGATTTTCGACTCTAGCTAAAACTTCTTCAGCCTGTAAAGGCTTAGTAATATAATCAAATGCACCTAAATTAAAGGCTTTGACTTTCTCAGAAACGTCATCAATTACGCTAAGGAAAATAATCGGAATATCCCGAGTCTCCTGATTTGTTTTCAGATGCTCGCAGACCTTATAACCATCTAAATCTGGCATCACAACATCAAGTAAAATTAAGTCTGGAGGAGAAGCTAATGCAGCGTTAATAGCTAACTTTCCTGTAACTGCTCTTTGAACTTTATAACCTCGACTAGATAGAATATTTGATAAAAAATGTAAATTCTCAGGTCTATCATCAACGATAAGAATTCTGGTATTTCTATTCATAGAACAATAATTAGCAATCAATAATTTACATTAATGAAGCAGATTGAGGTTGAAATATTAATTTGAATAAGGGAATAGGGAACAGGAATTATTTCTTATAGCTTAGCTGTATTTCGCAATATAGATTTTTTAATTATTAATTATTTTGTTTATTTATATTGATTAATTTAATTGGTTAATAATTTGCTATTCATTATTATTTGTGACTAAACAAATAAAACATATTAATCAAGCAAAAAGCAATTTTTAAATTATTATTTATTACTCCTTAGCCCTTACTTCTTAGTTTGTTAGCTAATATTTGTTTAGTCAAATCAGCAATTATATCTAAACGAAAATCTTTAGCCAATTTCCTCAACTTATTGGATAAAGATGATTTGTTTTCTGGTAAATCATCTAAAATCATCTGCAATAAATCTTCATTAACTTCATTCGCGGCTTGATTTAAATTCAAAATCCAAGCTTGAGGCATTGTCATCAAATCTTTAAGCAACGAAGTATGAGATAATTCATTATTCAAATTGCTGACTCCAAGATAAGTATCAACATTTTTTGAAATATCAACCACAATATAGAAACTAAAAATAGAACCCTGACTTAAAATACTTTTTACCTTTATTTCTCCTCCCATCATACGGACAAACTGACGAGTAATAGTTAAGCCTAAGCCAGTTCCTTGTGAAGATTTTCGCCCAGCATCAGCTTGTGTAAATGCATCAAATAAACCGTCTAATTCATCTGACGAAATACCACATCCGGTATCTTCAACTTGAAACATAAGACGAGGGGATACAGAACAATCCAAATTCTTTTCTTCTTTAGTAAAACTAACTTTTAAAGTAACACTTCCTTGAGAGGTAAATTTAATTGCGTTGCTGATAAGATTGCTCAAGCAGCTACGTAATTTTTTTTCATCAGCGTAAATAAATCGAGGAACATTAGAAGCAACTATAAAATTTAACTCAAGATTTGTTTGTTGTAACTCAAGCAGAAATATTTCTTCAAGATTACCGAGAAAATAATATAAATCTATGCAAATTTTATCTAAATTAATGACTCCCGCCTCAATTTGAGACAATTTCAAAACATCATTAATTAATTCAAGCAAATTTTCTGCACTACGATTAATAATACTGATGTTTTCTTGCTGTTCGACATTTAATGAAGAATTATCGCTCATCAATTTAGAAAAGCCGATAATTGAATTTAAAGGAGTTCTTAATTCATGGCTCATACTTGCTAAAAACTTAGTTTTGGCTTGAGATGCTGTAATTGCATCAAGTTCGGCTTTACGTCGTTCTTCAACTTCATTTTTGAGCTGCTGATTTTGTGCTTTTATTTTTAGAGCCAGTCTTTGAATAGTCAATTGATGTTTAACTCTTGCTAATACTTCCTCAACTTGAAATGGCTTAGTAATATAATCCGCACCACCGACATCAAAAGCTTTAACTTTTTCATAAGTATTGTATAAACAACTTAAAAATATTATCGGGATATCAGAAGTATTTGTAGATTCTTTAAGTTTTTTACAGACTTCGTAACCATCGATATCTGGCATTTTTATATCTAGCAAAATTAAATTCGGTTGAGTTGACCGTGCAACCATCAAAGCCATTGAACCAGACATTACCGACTGTACGGTATATCCATTTTTAGATAAAGTCGCGGATAAAATTTGAAGACTTTCCAAATTATCATCAACGATTAAAATATTTTCCTCACCGAAAAATCCCTGCAAATCACTTTCCATTACTGACGTACAAAAAACATTTCACTTAGCTCTCTAAGCTATCAGCAGAAATTACGATGCGACAGTGACCTCTGTCACTAAAGAAGCAAGTAGAGAGTAATAAGTAGTAAGTAATAATTTGAAAATAAAAGGTTGATAGAAGCTGGTAATTTATTCATAATTTCTAAATCCTAACTCCTAACTCTTAACTTTCAACTCTCCACTTAACTTATCGATAACATCTTATAAAGTAGACTTTGCGGATGCGCTCTCCTATTCAAAACCGTCATTATTAAATTGATGGCTACAAGGAGCAAAAAATGGAAATAAAGTCAACTAACCCATATCCTTCCGCTGTAAACATTCCCTCTGGCTATTTAAACATCATGGGTTACGTTGATGAGTCAGAAGTAAACGGACCTGGAAGTCGAGCTGTCGTTTGGGTACAAGGTTGCAAAAGAGAATGTGGTGGGTGTTTTAATCCGCAATCTTGGTCATTTGAAGTGAATAGACTTGAATCGGTTGATTCCCTCGCTCAAAAAATTCTTAGTAAACCGGGTAATAAAGGACTGACATTTTCGGGAGGAGAACCTTTTTGGCAAGCGACTGAATTAGCTTCTTTAGCTCGTAAAGTCAAAGCAGCTGGATTAAACGTTATGGCTTTTACTGGGTTTACTTTAGAAAAACTGCAATCAGAACAAGCACCAGCAGGTTCTAAAGAGTTGCTAGAGCAGTTGGATATTTTAATTGACGGTCCCTTTATTGAATCTTTAGCAATCAATTCCCCAAATTCACCCGTATCATCTAGCAATCAACGGGTGCGTATATTTAATCCAGACTTTCAAGATAAAATTACATGGGCTAGCGACCAAATTGAAATTCATGTATTTAAAGACGGTAGTCGATTAGTAACTGGTTATAAAGGTTGGTACGAGCAATAAGTTAGGAGTTAGGAGTTAGGAGTTAGGAGTTAGGAGTTATGAGTAAATTACCAACTTTTATCAACTTTCTATTTCCTAATTCCTGCTTATTACTTACTACTTACTAAGTAAGTTGGCGTTAAAAAATCAAGGTATGTCATTGCGAGTGAAACGAAGCATTCACCGAAGGTGTGGATCATCGCAAGGTTTTGAGGGTGATTTACATTCTGTTACATAGTCATATTTATTTGTGCCGACCTACTTA
>JBCBHT010000010.1:0-72477 GCA_038525335.1 Cyanobacteria bacterium J06621_15
TTCGGTGCGTTAGGCTAAAGCCATAACACACCCTACAAATACTTAATTTCATTCAAAAATCAAACCGGATTCCTATAGTAGTTAGTAGTTAGTAGTTAGTAGTTAGTAGTTAGTGGTTAATAGTTAATGGTTTTATAGTAAATATTAATCGTGAATTATTCACTGATAACTGTTAACTGTTAACTGATAACTGATTAGAATATATCCGCCGGGTCGGCTGATTTTAATTTTTTCACGGCAATTACTCCTGAAAGAAAGCACATCAAAATAGTTAAAATCAATACCATAATTGCTCTACTCAAACTCATGAAAACTGGCAAAAGAGTAGCTGCTCTTGCTTGTTCGTATAAAAATAGAGTCAGAGCTAATCCAGGTAGATATCCTAAAATTGCTAAAATGAAAGCTTGCTGAAGAATTACAACTAAAAAGTAATTATGGGAATAACCGATTGCTTTTAAAGTTGCATATTCAACTAAATGGTCAGAAACTTCTGTATAAAGTATTTGATAAACAATCACGGTTCCTACAATAAAACCCATGATTGTCCCTAAAGTAAAAATAAAGCCGATAGCAGTACTGCTAGCCCAAAAATTGCGTTCAAAATCAACGAATTCTTGTTTAGTTAAAACTTTAACGTCTTCGTCTAAATAATTTCTTAATTGCTGAGCAACAATATCTGGGTCTGCACCGGGTTTTAATCTAACCAAACCAATATCAATTAATCCAGGCTGACGATTTACAAATATTCTGAGAAAATTATTATCGCTAGTAATTAAATTACCATCCGACCCAAAAGAAGCACCTAACGTAAATAATCCTCCAACCTTTACTAATTTTCTTCTTACTTCCGCTCTAACATCATTACCCTGCTCAAATTCTGCCACAATTGGACCATATTCCTTTCTTGAAGAGCGGTCATATAGCACCACATTTGGCAATTTTATTTTATCTAAATTTTTCTCCAAACCGGCAAGTTCTAGAATATTATGCTGAGGATTTATTCCTATAACTAAAAGATTTCTCGGAACACCCGTATTTGGATTTTTCCAACTCGTATAGTCAATATATATCGGATGTACTGATTCTACATCCTGTAAATCCAAAGTCTGATAAAGCCGTTTTTGAGAAAATCTTTTCAGCGATAATATAGCACTTGTTTGACTATTTATTAAAACTATTTCCCCTTTCAAACTATTGTGAAAACGAACATTACTATAATACAGAGAATCGCGAAAACCAAGCTGCATAAACATTAGAATATCAGCAAAAGCAATTCCCGCTAAAGCCACCGCTAAACGAGAAGCTTCACGTTTAAGTTGTAACCATGCTAAAGGTAGTTTTGCCATTTCAGTCAGCAGTTATCAGTGAGCAGTGAACAGTGAAGAGTTAGGAGTTAGGAGTTAAGAGTTAAGAGTTAGGAGTTTATTTCTATTACCAACTACCAATTACCAATTACCAATTACCCATTACCCATTACCTTTTTCAAATTTGAATCGTAGCTATAACTTTGGCATTGGTTAACCCTGCTACTCTGTCTTCATCTTGTTCGGATAGAGCAATTTTTACTTCTACAACTCTTGCATCTACGTCTGCTGCGGGGTCGGTATTTAGGACGTTTCTTTTGCCTATTTTTCTACCGATTTCAGAGACGGTTCCCTGTAAGTTTCCACTGAATGCTCCGTTATCGCTAACTATGGAAGCTATTTGTCCTAAACGAACTCTACCAATACTAGCTTCGGGAACTTCAGCTATGACAATCATCTCGTCGGTACGTCCAATTTCAGCAATACCCTCAGCACTCATGGTTTCTCCTGCTTTGGTATATATTTCTAGAACTTCTCCTGCTATTGGTGTAATTACATAGCTCAATTTCATATCCGCTTCAGCTTTTCTTAACTGTGCTATGGAGTTATTAACCTGAGCTTGTGCAATCCTCTGGTTGCTAGGACGAATTTCTTGAAGTCTGTCTAAGTTGGCAATTTGTTCTTGTATCTGTCTTTGTAAAGTTGCTATAACTTTGTTTTGGTTTGCTGCTGCTTCTACAAGCTGTTGTCGCAAAATTGCTATGGTTTTTCCTCTGTCTGCTGTAGCTTGAGCAAGCTGTTGTCGTAAGCTAGCAATTGCTTGTCTGCGAGTAGCTTGACTTTCGATTAGTTGCTGATTAGCAGTTTGTGCTGAAAGTCTTCTTCTGTCTCTTTCTTGTTGAGAAATAGCACCATTACGATATAGCTGTTCGTAACGTTGAGCATCAACTTGAGCATTTCTAGCTTCTGCTCGAACTCTAGCTACTGTCGCTCTCAGAGAATCTTGCTGTCCTTCAAGTTCAGCTCGTAAACGATTTATTGTTGCTTGTTGAGAAATAGTCTCTCCATTCAACTGTGCTTGTAAACGAGCAATTGTTGCGCTACTTGTCTTTTGCTCCCCGCTTAGCTGTGCTTGGAGTCTAGCAATTACCGCTTTTTGAGCTTGAATTTCTCTAGGTGAACCGACTCTAATACCAGCAAGATTTGCGCGACTTTCTTGAATTCTGGCTTTTGCTTGTTCTACTGTCGCTTGAGAACTCCTAAAACTATCTAAAACAGCAATTACCTGACCTTTTTTGACTTTTTGTCCTTCTTTCACCAACATTTCTTCTACTCGCGATGTTCCTTGTATCCCTGTTGGTGCAGAAAGTTTAATTACTTCTCCTTTAGGTTGCAAACGACCAACCGCATTTACGCTGTTTATTGCTGGCGTAACTGGTACTGGTGTATCTGAAGTTTCTAATCGTTCTATTCTTGCTTTAGTTAGTACCCCAACTGTAATTGCCAAAGGTACTGCTGCTGCTATTCCCCACCAAAGTTTTGACCTATCTAGTGGCTGTTCTGTGTTTATTGGTTTTTCAGTTACCCTTGACATGATATGTCACTCCATTCTTTTAATCATGTTGAGTAGAAATAATAAGTAGTTTCATCTCAAGTTTTAATCGGGGTTAAATGTTGAAAATTCTAAGTTCAAAAAAAGATGTTGTAAAAAATATTATGAAGATAAAATCACCTACATTTGCTGCATAGTTGCTGTTTATTAAAAACAAGAACAGCTAATAGCTATAATTGCCAAGTTGCTAAATATAATATTGATATTCCTTTCAGCCTTATTCTGCTTATAATGACAATTTTTTTGAAAAAGAAACTTGTTTCTAAAAAATCGATTATACGACTTAAAATTTTGAATTCGTTTCACATGATATTTTCCTCCTGCTTTCTGCTAGCTATTACCCTAAAAATACATGCATAGGCATAGTTCATTTAAAGCTAATTAATAGAAAATGCAACTAAAAGCATAGATTTGAATTATCTCAAAAATGTTAAAGAAATATTAAAAAGAGTAATTATAAGAATGATAAATGTTAAAAAAGAATAGGTTTATCATTCTAAAAAGCTAATAGCTATTAATATTGCAAGTTATAAATTTATAAGGATTAATCTTTTATAGTTACACTTTACCCACACTCTTATAGATTCTACATCGAAGCTTAACTCTAAAACGTAGCATAATCTACAGATAAAGAATAGTATTTATCGGGTTGATTATTTAATTTTAAGCTCATTAATAAGCAAGAATTAAATAAATTATTTGGCGAAGTTAAACGTACATTTTATAAAAGTAAAATAGTTAATTGATAACAACATCATTTTTATCTGATTGTCAAAATTGTATCAGTTTAATATCACCCATTAAAAAACCCGGCTTTCCGAAACCGGGTTCGCGCTATTTTAAATATTTAAAACTCGTATAGAATTTCTACGTTAATATTTCTTTCAAATCCTACTCCCTACTCCCTATTCTCTACTTTCTTTTAGGAGCATCAAATAAAACAGTAGTCATATAATATTCAGCCCATTCCGAACCAAAAGCTTTTTCTAAAACGCGGCGAGTTTTATCATTTTGCTGCTGTTTAGTGCAGTAATTTAATTGTCCTTCCAACAGTTGACTTGCTGTCTCAGATGAAACAGGTTTTGCAGCAATAGCATTTTGACAATGAATTTCTAAAAAATTCTCAACTCGCTTGAGAAATATTTGTTCTTCTTCTGGAGAACCGGGACGTATAAAAATGCAAAACTGAGAAAAAATCTCTCCCCATTCAGGTAATTCGCGAGGTTGGGAAAAATTGAGTTCGGGTAATGCTCCGAGCGCGGTATTGTAATTAAATGGTAAAGTCCCTGACCTATTTAACGGAGATAAATCGGCAATTGCAGCACTAATTTGACCTCGACCCCCAACCAAATCGCAACCAAACATCGGTAAATCGTATTCCGGGTGAGGAAACATTACACAATGCAGAATATCCAGCATTGAACCAACCTTCGCGAGTTCCATATGTAGCTTGCGGAACTGAGGAGTTTGATAACAGCGATTTTCAATAGTAAGTTTTTCACCTTCTAACTTACCTTCCACATATCCCAACTCAGCAGGTAAATCATAGGTCGATAAATCCAAATTTTGATGCCAAACTTTTTCAATGCAATCGGCTAACTGACGAATTAAGGGATGTTGTTGCTCGCGGAGTGAAGAATTAGCAGCTACTGACATGGCTTTAAACCGACAAATGTTATCTAATAGTCAGTTTACCTTTATCAGTTATTAATGAACACCAGCCCTTAACACTTGTTCAGCAGTCAATTTCAAGCTTGGAAAGGTTGGAGACAAAACGATTTGATTCCCTCGAAGTTGTTGAATTTCATATTCTCCATTCACTAACGTACAAATAGAGAGAGTAGGTTGCTTAGGTTTACCAATGTATCGAGTACCACCATTACCTGCGTAGTCTGCAATCCAATATTCGGGGATACCTAAAGCTGCATAATCTTCGACCTTGCGAGCATAATCATTTTGCCAATTGCTACTAACAACTTCCGCAACAAATTTAATCGAACTGCCTAGCGTTAAGATTGATTGGTTAGACCAAAGCGGTTCTTCGGTCAGTTCATCTCGATTAACAACTGCAACATCGGGTCGAAATGCTGTCATCCCAATATTTGCAGGACGTAACAGTCCCCGTTGAAGCACAAACCAAGGTAAGCCTGCTCCATCAATCTGGACGCAAAGCTTTGTGGTGATGAAGGCTGCAACTTCTTCGTGAGGACCTGTGGGTTCCAAGTCGAACACCTCTCCATCAATCAGTTCATAGCGGTTATTGCCACCGTAACGGACAAGAAATTCATCAAAGTTGAGTGATTTCTGTTGTATTGGTTGGTCGGTTGTAATATTCATAAATCAACTTAACCAAATCAATGTTTTTAGTCTAGCAGAGCAAATATTTAAGAAGATAATCATTGCTAATCGTAACCGTTCTGTTAGTGGAAGAATTCCTACAATTCATCAATTGTTACCAACCCACCATCCGTGAACTGAATCACGAGTTCTTGCTCATCCAACAAAGCAGTTCCAAGCAAGGGTCTTCTTCCCGTTGCAATTACCAGGACTTCTCTCTCTTCACCATTCCAAAGGACAATACCTTCATGAATCGGTAGCAAAACTTCACTATTATCTGCCAAATTCGCGGGAATGTCATGTCTGAAGGGTAAACCCATTAATGAGACGGCTTCTATAGGAAGGCATAATTCCCCAGTGAAGCCTGTATCAATAACAAATTCAATAGGTATACTTGAGCCGTTCGGTAGCAAGAATGTAAGTGCAACAGTTGCGTGTCTATCCGTTACAATTCCGGAAATCATTCATAGACACGTTCCATAACACCACCAAATGAGACAGCAACGTTATATCCGATACGAATACCGAAGAGTCGCGCGTTTGGGTGTTTCTTGCTGAGCTTTCGTGATGCTTTTAACCCAGTTTCATCAACTTCATAATCACCTGTCTCAATGTCGATGATGACCATTTTGCCAATGTTTTCTTGCACTTCCACTTGCTGACGGATGCTGTTTTCATACAGTTGCTTTGCACGTCGCGCAACTTCTTCACGGCTTAAAAGGATTGCTTGCATATGTTGATTCTCAATTGCGACGCTAACTCGTTGGATTCCTTTATAATACACTCCAAATCTCAATCTTTTGATTTTGATTGTAGCTTGCAAGCCATTTACAATCAGGACTCAAAGCAATTCTCTCAACCTTTGCGGAGCTTTGACTTGATGTGCAAAATTCTTGATTGCTTTCAATATCCCATACAACAATCTTCATTTCGTAGTTGCAGTATGCATGGAACCATTCTTCAACCATAGCCAAATTCATTTTTGTAGATAATTTACTGTCCTCTTCCTGGTTTACAATCAGCAAAACCTAATGCTTCCGTATCAATAAAACTAGCAATTGCCATTTCAATTACTGCTTCAATTGGATAATCAATATCGTTCGCACGAGCAATTAAAGCTTCTTGAATTCGTTTAGGTAAAGTCTCTAAAATGACTTTAGCATCCGCATTTGTAAGTTGTTCTTGAAATTTAGCTTGCATATAGGATTACTATTTGATTATTGTTAGCGAAGCGTGTCCGGAGGACATAAAACACGTAGGGTGTGTTGTCGCGTAGCGCAACGCACCATCCTATCTAGGTTTCGGTGCGTTAGGCTAAAGCCATAACACACCCTACAAATACTTAATTTCATATGTCCTATCGGACACGCTACGCTAACAAAAATCAAACCGGATTCCTATAGATTCTACTAATCTCTCGAAAATGCCAGTAAAAGTTATCAGCAAATAATTATCAATTACCAATTATCAATCACTAATTATACTCTAAACGGATTAATTATTGTAGGTTGGGTTGAGGTACGAAACCCAACAAAAACATACTTACTGTTGGGTTTCACTTCGTTCAACCCAACCTACGAAATGTTAAGTTTTTAGCCGTTGGGAGTATAGAAGCTTTGAATTAACAACTCCGAATTCCTAACAGACGTAGCACTGCTACGTCTCTACACTTCTAAACAGCAGCCTCGGATTCCTCAACCTCACGCTTCAACTTCTCCGGTTCTACCGATTCCAACTCCCCATGACTAAGAGTCCAGCAGCTATCAGCAATCGGTAGCAAATCTCCTGCATCGTGAGTTACTACCAACAAAGTCCAGTGTTCTTTTAATTTTGCTAATAAATTTACCAACTGACGGCGCATTGACCAGTCTAAACCTGCCGTTGGTTCGTCTAATAATAATATATGTGGCTGACGAATTAACTGTACTGCTAAAGCCAAACGTCTTTGCTGTCCACCACTTAAAGCATGGGGTGGGGTGGAAAAAGATAAATGTTCTAGTCCCACTTCGCTCAATGCGTTTCTAACTCGCTCTATCCCTAACTCTGGGTGTCCCAAACGTAATTCTTCTAATATCGTACTCCCGCAAAAATGGCGCTCTGGAAACTGAAACACCAAACCAGCTAATTGCTGAATTTCTTCGGCTAATAATTCCTGTTCTCGCCAAAACAGCGAGCCAGATGTAGGTTCTGCTAGTCCAGACAAAATCTCCAACAGCGTACTTTTTCCGGAACCGCTAGGTCCGATAATTAGACCTAGTTTTTGGGGAGCTAAATCTAAATTAATTGATTTGAGAATTGCATTCTGAGTAGCAGTAGGATGATAATTTAAATTTCTGAGATAAAGCATTGGTTAAGATTGCTGAAAATTAGGCATTTATTAATTAACTACACGCTTAGCTACGAACCGCTCCGATGAAAAAATCCTCAAATTACAACCATTACACCTAGTAATACAAAAAACTATTTACCAAGTATTTTTTTGGTTTAAAACCCCCGGATTTATCTGTGGACTGTACTCTAATCAAAGCCCCTAAATTTATTTATAGGGAATTAATTACGAATTACGAATTACGAATTATATTTACCCGTACATCATTTATTGTGGCAGACTAATCGTTATTTACTATTAATCACAAATTAATCACAAAAAAAATCTGGGAACCCTCTCAAATCTACCCAGTCAAACTATTTATAAAATTTTTGCGTAAATATGAGCGGGGTATAGGTAAACTATTTACGTAATTATAAGTAAGATATTAAACCGATTCAACAGTAATAATTCTGAGGTTTAAAATGACCGAAAAAGATACTGGAAAATATAAAGTACAAGCTGCAACTACCTCCAAAAAAATCGTGCGTTTGGTTTCTTCAGCTTTTGCAACCCTAGTTGCGTTGAATGTATCGGGACTAGCTTTAGCCGCAGACCCTTTCCCCCGCAGTCAACCGCGCAATATCGGCGATAATACCGAAGCTGCATTTAAAGCAGTATTCAAGCAAGGTAACTATGAAGCAGGACAAAAGCATCTAGAACAGGCATTATCAACCGAGCCTAACGAACCATTAGCCTATGCGATGCAGGCATCATTAGCCTACACAAGGCAGGATGTACGCCAATTAGAATCTTACAGCACAAAGACTTTAAATACTGCGAAAAAATTAATTTCTTCAGACCCTTTGCGTGGCAATTTATACGCTGCTGTAGGTCACTTTTTAGAAGGAGCAGTAATCCTGACTCGTGAAGGTACTGTTAGCGGTGCGCCAAAAGCACTAAGTCGTCTCAGAGAAGTTTACAAGCATTTAGACGAAGCAGAAGCCATTTCTCCTAAAGACCCAGAACTCAATTTAATTAAGGGTTACATGGATTTAATGCTCGCTGTAAATCTACCTTTCGCCAATCCCCAACAAGCTATTCAAAGATTAGAAGAAAACGCAGGTCCTCAATATTTAGTTGATAGAGGAATAGCCATAGCCTACAGAGACTTAAAAAGGTATTCTCAAGCACTAGAGTACGTAAATCGTGCCTTGAAAATAACATCCGATAATCCAGAACTTCACTACCTAAAAGCCCAAATTCTACGAGAACAAGCTAAAAAACAAAACAATCCAGAAATAAAGAAGCAAGCAATTGATTATTTTGACCAAGCACTAGCCAAAAAATCCCAGCTACCCGCGAGTGTAGTTAAGCAAATAGAGCGCGAACGTCGCAGAACAGCGCGAAGTTTAGAAAAATAGGGGATTGGTAATTGGTAATTGGTAATTGGTAATTGGTAATTGGTAATTAGTCGTGAAAAATATCTCCCCCTCTTCCCCCTCCCCCTCTCTTCCGCAATTCTTCTAAAATAGCTTTGGGTAAAACTAATCTAGATACTCCAGAATGAAAATAGAATTCCGCGAAATAAATCCTTTTGATGTTTGGATTTGGCTGAGGTTTAGTACGGTTCCTTCCGAACGAGAAAAGCAGTTTGTTGAAGAACTTTTTGATTCTTGGTTTTATGTGGGTAAATTAGGAGGTTTCAATGCTGAAAATCTCCAGGTACAGGATACCGGACTCGATATTAGCTATTTAAATTATGACCAAGATGGTTATCAGAATAGCTTGTTAGCTCTAATGCACAATATGGGTGAGTTTGAATACAACGGAGACTGGGGAAGATGCTGGTTTGACTTGGGAACTTCCGACGCGATCGCACTTGATGTTCTCATAAATTCTCTAACTCAACTCGGTCAAGAATACGTCACCATTGATGAAATCTACATTGGGGGGGAAAATGCAGATTGGCCGATTGAAAATAGCGATAGTCGTCCTTCGTTCATTTACGATAACTAGAGCTAGAAACTTAAATACAGGAAAAATAAATGTATAAAGAAGGTAAGATTCGCGTTCTAGCTCTGGGACTAATCCGAGATAAAAATAATCGCATTTTTCTGTCCGAAGGTTACGACCCAGTTAAGAAAGATAAGTTCTATCGTGCATTAGGTGGTGGTGTAGAATTCGGAGAAACTAGTAAGCAAGCTCTTCGACGAGAATTTCAAGAAGAAATTCAAGCAGAAATCACCAACCTTCGTTATTTAGCTTGCTTAGAGAATATATTTACCTTCCAGGGAAAACCAGGTCACGAAATCATTCAGCTTTACGAATGCGACTTCGTACATCCCAAATTTTACGAACAAGAAGAAATCCCATTCAAGGAAGGAGAACGAGAGAAAACAGCACTTTGGATGGATGTCGAAACTTTAAAATCTGGTAAAGCTAGGTTAGTTCCCGAAGGATTTGTGGATTATCTCGGGTAGTGAGAAGGGGAAGAGGGGGTAGAGGGGGTAGAGGGGGTAGAAAATATTTCTAATTACCAACTACCAACTACCAATTCATAACTCCTAACTCCTAACTCCTAACTCCTAACTTACTTGTAGCGCAGTCAAAATCGTCCAACCGTCAACTAAAAACATTAATAAGGTGAACACGAACAAAGTTACATACATCCAAGGTTGAGATAATGGGTAAACATCTGTAGTATCGATACCCGTTTTTTCCTGGACAATTTTCACCAAACGATTAAACCCTGCGACTCGCATTGGTAATAAATAACCTTTTTTATCCTTGCTCACAAAATAGTAAACAATACCTCCTTGTCCGGTAGTTCGCGGTTTTAAATCCTCTACATCCTCCCAAGCCAAAAACCAACCTTTACGAAAAAACTTTGGTACCAAAGGAGGATAAACAACTTGAATTCCTTTCTCATTTAAAATCACCCGTTCCGTCAAAACGGCATATAAAATCACAAAACCAATACTGATACCAACCCAAAGTAGTGCTGGTGGTACGGGAGCATTGGTAAAATCAGCAAGAAAAGGTAACGGTAAAGTTAGCGCTACATACAAACTTAAAAGCGTAATCCTAATCAAAGGAGACAAGCGAAAAATAGTAGAATCCATAATCAATGAACAATAATCAATTAACAATTACCAATTAAAAATTATCAGCCATAAATTAATTTGGCATAGCCCAGCAGCTAACAAATATTTTTTCACCCTTCACTACTTGTATTAATTAAATAACTGCTCGCTGTATGTCCTTACCCTAACGGGTCGTACCGCGCTGAACGGACACGCTTTGCTAACACTGTTCACTGATTAAGGTAAGTATTTTTGCACCACGCTCCAACCACTGAGCGAAACCCAAACGAATACCAGAAATAAAGCAATATTCGTACTGACGTGAATGCGTCTAGCCCAAACCCAACCGGTACGAATCGCAATTGCACTTCCAGCAGATACCAAAACTAATACCACCGTAATTAGTCCAGCACCCAAGTGTTGTGAATGTCCCAAAGAGCCATATTCACCTAAAGTACCGACAATACCAATAGCCAATAGCAGTATCACTAAAGCAACCATAGTGATACCCATTACATAGTGGAGTATGCGTAATCCGCCATAGCCTCCCGGTAACAACGCTGCAAAACTATGATTTCCAGATGCTCTAGTACGAAACATCCAAATACCCGTTACCGCTAGCAAAAAATAAGCAAGTAACGATAATCCCATAGACCAAGCAGCGATTTTCCACAACCAAAGAAATGAAGGTAAATCCATATTTAGGATTGTAGATTGAACCGGGACATATGGGGAGAGGGGGAGAGCAGAGGGGGGCAGAGGGGGCAGAGGAGGCAGAGGGGGCAGAGGGGGCAGAGGGGCAGAGGGGCAGAGGGGGCAGAGGGGGCAGAGGGGCAGAGGGGGCAGAGGAGGCAGAGGGGGCAGAGGAGGCAGAGGAGGCAGAAGGGGCAGAGGGGGCAGAGGAGGCAGAGGGGGCAGAGGGGGCAGAGGGGAAAATTCATTCTTTTACAAGAAAGCTAACTATTTATTTTCGTCCTCCGCTCCCTCCGCTCCCTCCGCTTCCTCCGCTTTCTTTCTAACTCCTAACTCCTAACTCCTAACTCTTAACTGTCCGCTATTAACTGTTTATTAAAAAGGGGTTGCTAAGGTAGCAACCCAAAAAATAGAGAAAAAAATTTTGAATCAATAAAGGCTTTAGCCAACGATTATTAATGGTTTTGTAGTATCTCCGTTTTTTGAATGAGCCGAGGATACAAGAGAATTTTCATCCCTTGAACGAGCGTTTTGTTTATCTGAATCTGTTTCTAAACCTGAAATATTTGCTTCGTCAATTGCAAGCCTATTACACGGAATTGTATCCGATAAAATTGCGCTTGCCATCATACCCGTATGAATTTCTAATTGAGCTTCTAGCGGTGCTTCAAACACCAGTCTTTGACCGGGAAAAACAACCCGTTCAAAGTACCAATTAGAAATGTTGGAGATGCGAGCTATCTGTATTTTGCTCGTGGCATTAACGTAGCAGCACAGAGATTTCCCTGATTGCTCAGGAGGTAGGGGATCTAATATTTGAGCCATAACTGAGGCCGGAGCTTATCGCCACAATTGTATCTTACATTTACAAAATTAGCACTGCTTGATCCCCACCTGCTGTAACTATCAATACCAACTGGCTATTTGTATGCTATTTCTACCTTAAGATATGTTCCAGATATGAAATTTTTGTAAAAATATATGCTTTTTTTGCAATCATACATTATGTATTTGTTATGAGAATATTTTTATAAAATTTATAGAATTATCTCATCCATTTTGATGAGTTTTATACTAAGGAAAAATAGAATATCGAATTTAGTTAGGATTATGAAATTTGTAGTTAATTTTCACCAATATAAAAGCCGTCACAATTGATAATTAATAATTGGTCAATTAATGATATCGGGAGTAACGAAAATCAGAAGAGAAGAATTTTATTTTTCTAGGCTTGGGTTGTTAATTCATAATTCCTTCTCCTATATTCCAATCTTCCCATCGCTCATCATTCCACATGATTAGTAGATTAAATAGGTTTGATGAAGGGAGTGGATGTTATCGTAAAGGTATATGAAGTTGATTTTCATAAAGTAACTGTGTCAACTGCGGTAAGCCGTAAGTCTGTCAATACAAGCTTTGACGAACTAAAAGTTGAACGGTTCAATTCTGCCCGGTTCTGGTCAAAACCTAGGGGTATTTATGATGCTTCTTATAATCTTTCAATTTATTGGTAGAGGTTTTTACCTACCTTGATGGAGCTTTGAGCGACAGTCTATTTTTATCTATAGGTTAGTAAAAACTCAAGTACGATTGTCATTAACGACAAAAAACTAATTTAAATACGTAGTTTTAAAGCGGATATAATTGCCCTCTTTTTCTTTGATAACAGCAAGATGGAAGTTGAAACACCTGCTATGGAAAACAAAATTCTTTACGTTCGTCTTCCCTGTAACCCCATTTTTCCGATTGGGGTAGTTTACCTTGCAGATCATGTCCATAAGCTATTCGAGAATGTTGAACAGCGGATTTTTGATTTGGGAACGGTACCACCATTAGACTATAAGACTGCTCTGGATGCCTGTATTGATGATTTCAAGCCAACTTTATTGATTTATTCTTGGCGCGATATTCATATTTTTGCTCCAGTTGGTGGACGAGGTGGAAATCCTTTACAGTATTCTTTTGAGATTTTCTACGCGAAGAACCCTTTTGTGAAACTGCATGGGGCTTTGGGTGGAGTGCAAATGCTCAAAGGTTTTTATACGGAACTTTGGCGTAATGAGGCTTTGGTAAAGCGCGGATTGAAACGCGCTCGTAGATACAATAAAGATGTCCGCGTTGTGATTGGTGGTGGTGCGGTTAGCGTTTATTACGAGCAGTTGAGCAACAATTTACCTAAAGGTTCTATTGTTTCCGTTGGTGAAGGGGAAACTTTACTAGAAAAACTGCTAAGTGGTAAAGAATTCAGAGACGAACGCTGTTATGTGGTGGGAGAAACTCAACCACGTCAGCGCTTGATTCACGAACAACCCACTCCAGTTGAGAAAAGCGCTTGTAATTACGACTATATTGAAAAGATTTGGCCCGAGTTTAACTATTATCTGCAAGAGCAAGACTTTTACATCGGAGTACAAACTAAGCGTGGTTGTCCTCATAATTGCTGCTACTGCGTTTACACGGTTGTGGAAGGTAAGCAGGTGCGGATTAATCCTGCTGATGAAGTAGTTGCGGAAATGCGACAGCTTTACGATAGAGGAATTCGTAAATTCTGGTTTACAGATGCTCAATTTATCCCAGCACGAAAGTTTATGGATGATGCTGTGGAATTATTGGAGAAAATCGTTGATTCCGGAATGACGGATATCAATTGGGCTGCTTATATTCGTGCTGACAACCTGACTCCTAAGCTATGTGATTTGATGGTAAAAACCGGAATGAATTATTTTGAAATCGGTATTACCAGTGGTTCTCAGGAATTAGTTAGAAAAATGCGAATGGGTTACAATCTGCGAACCGTTTTACAAAACTGTCGCGATTTAAAAGCTGCTGGATTTAACGATTTAGTTTCGGTTAACTACTCTTTCAATGTGATAGACGAGCGTCCCGAAACTATTCGTCAAACCATTGCTTACCATCGCGAATTAGAAAGAATTTTCGGAGTAGATAAAGTCGAACCGGCAATTTTCTTTATTGGACTACAACCCCATACCCATTTAGAAGAATACGCTTTTAAAGAAGGTATTCTCAATAAAAGCTATAACCCAATGCTGCTAGCTCCGTGGAACGCGAGAAAACTATTGTGGAATCCCGAACCCTTGGGTTCCTTTTTTGGTGAAGTTTGCTTGCAAGCAACACGAGAAAACCCAAATGACTTCGGACGTGAAGTTCTGAAAATTTTAGAAGCAAAACTAGGTTGTGCTGAGTTAGAAGAAGCACTTACAGCACCAATTGAAACAAAGCCAAAGCAGTTGGCTAGTGTATGATAACAATTCAGTAGGGTGGTATACTTCACCCTACTACAAATCAGGTAGGGGGAGCAAAGGAAGCAGGAAGTCTAAGGAGGAATGAATAGCAACACAGAGTCGGACTCAAAGTAATACCAAGGCTATTTATGTATATTTTTAGGGTTTTTCAAGAATAATTAATAATTATGGTGATTAAACCCTTTTATACCTATAGCGGTGTTAAAATTGCTCGAAATCCATTTGAGATTTTTTATAAAATCAACAATAAAATCTAATGTTAGAAGGTTCAATACTTCAAAGGCTACAACAAGCTCATCAAGATAGTAAAAGACCGATTAGATACGGTGTTTACTACAAGAATACTTTGGTGGCTCTCTGCCACGCTTTAGAAGACCATATATTAGAGGATGATGGTAAACCTTTAGTTATTACAGCTTTTCAACAAGGTAAATGGTATCTGGAGGAAGCCGAACGTTATGCAGATATTGCCAAATGTTCGCGTCAAATCGCGATTATGGCAGCCCCCGATAGCGGTTGGTTGGAACACCCTACCAGCAAATTATCCAATGTAGACTTGGTATCTATCAAACCAGAAGACCCAGTAGCCGAAGAATGGCATTTAATCATTCTATCGCCAAATTATACGGCAATGGTAATTTGTCAAGAGCTATCTGAGGAAGATTATGGTTCATCGGGACAGCCAGAATCGGATTTGGAACGAAAATTTTACGGTTTATGGACTTTTGAGCCAGACTTAGTTAGAGAAACCGCTCAGTTAGCAATTAGTCACATAGAAAATTACAATCCCGACCTAGCGAAAAAACTACATAAATACGAACGGGAAATTAACTCAAGTGTTGCCACATCAGAAGAATTAGCGGCTGTAGTTTCTAGAGTTGTAGACTATTTGCAGACCGGACAAACTAATATTTCCGTTCCTGTTGGTAATCGCCATCGAATTTTGGATAGAAACTTATTTTCTAACGAAATTCAGGCGTTTTTGCGGATGGCACAACTTCTTGATGCTGCTGATGTTACCAATCCCATGGCAGCAACAGAGGTTGTAGCATTAGCAGAAACAATGGGTCAGCTTTTAGATTTGCCTGCATGGCAAATGAAGCGATTGCGGCTTGCTGGCTTTCTACATCGCATACATCCTCTACAAACAGCCGAAAGCGTTTTGACTCCTGGAACATCCGCAGTTTACAAAGAAGACGCACCTAGTTGTGCTTTAACTTGTGCTTTAGTACCGGGTACCCAGGTGTTACGTACTATGCCAAGATTGCGAGCGGTAGCTCAAATTATTACCCATCAATCCGAATGGTGGGATGGTACCGGCTCACCAGCAGGACTAGGAGCTGACGAAATTCCTTTAGAATCCAGAATTTTGGCTGTAGTTACAGATTTTCAGTCTAGAGTAAATCAGAAGCTATCTTCTGGATTAAGCAAGGAAGAAACATTTACTCAAGCTTTAGAAGAATGCACTCAGCAAAAATCAACTCGCTTTGACCCCAAACTAATAGAAACTTTAACCTTATTAGTTATGGGTCTTCATCAAGGGTTAGAATTACCCATAATTTCACCTAAGTTGAGCGCCGGTGTATGGTTGGTCGATAGTAAACAAGGAGGAATAAGCGAGCCAAGTGAAATAAAAAGTTATTTTAAATAATTTGTTTTGCTTGCATTTTAAATGGATAATCGTTTAGAGCAAGACGTAAAGAGCAGTTATATTATCTATTTCTCTTTACGTCTGATTGTTTTAAATTTGCGCCTAATTTATAAATTATTATTAATGTAAAAAAAATATATGAATATTGAAGCTATTAAATCCGGTGAATTGAAGCAACTAGCTGGAGCTAATTTAGAAGACGAAAATTTATCTAAAACTGACTTAAGTAAAGCTAATCTTGCTGGTGCAAATCTGGTAGGTGCAGATTTTGCCCATTCCAAATTTGAAGGTGCTCATTTAGAAGGAGCAAATTTTATGGGCGCAAACCTACAACAAACTGATTTGCGAGCCAACTTGATGGGTGCTAATTTGATGCAAGCTGATTTAACTGGTGCGGATGTGCGAGGTAGCAATTTACGCGGTGCTAACTTTATGGGTGCCACTCTCAGCGAAGTTTCTTTTGCTGGTGCTTTCTTAAGCGGTAGTAATTTAATTAACGTTGACCTGCAAGGTGTAGACCTACGTGGTGCCGATTTACGGGGTGCAAATCTTACAGGTGCAAACCTCAAAGGTGCAGATTTAAGCCGTGCAGATTTACAAGGTGCATTACTTAGCGAAGCTAATTTAGAGGAAGCTGACTTACGCAAAGCTAATCTTTCTGGTGCTAATTTGACCAGTGCTAATTTGTTGTGTGCGGAATTAGAAGGTGCAAATTTAGACGGTGTGAATTTTGATAAAGCTTGTTTAGTAGGAACTATAGCTCAGAAGTTTTCTAAGTAATTATTTGTAATCAGGATAAATATAGTGCTTTTCGGTTGAGTAAGCTACACAATCAAACCTTACCTCTTTCCCATCTCCTTGCGGAGCGGCTACGGTGTACACACAAGTCTCGAATTTAACTACATCCTCACCTAAAAGCCCCCTAACCCCCAAGATTGGGGAGAAAAGAGTTTTCAAAGTCTCCGCTTATTTGGGAGATTTAGGGGGCTAAGTAGTATAGCTAGAACCGAAAAAATTGTATTTTAGATGCCAAAATCCCCCTGACAAAATTAGGAGGATTTTTTCAATTAAATAGAAAATCAATATTTAAAAATAACTACAGAGAAATACTGGTTACTGATAACGGAACTTTTAGTCAAGTTTGAACGTTATCAAACCAGGTGAAAAATTTTATTTGAAAGTATAAAAATTTATTAACCTTTATCTGACTATTTCGTACCAGTATTAAAATCTATAAAAATTGACACGATTTTATGGTTGTATCATCTAAAGTTACTTGCTTATTAGCTAGTAAGAGATTGACAGTAATTTCTGCTTTACTTGTAACTCTTCCATGCTTGATATTTTCATCACCAGCTTTCCCTAATTCTAAGAATAGCAGTTCATTATCTGAACATCCAAAAAGTAATGCTAATAACAATTATACTTTTTTAATTAAACCAAAATTTAGCTCCGTAAACGAATTTTCTGAAGGATTCGCTTCAGTTTATATTGGTTATCGTAAGGGCTACATTAATAATTCTGGTCAAGTAGTTATTCCTCCCGTATTTGATGCTGCTGGAGAGTTTTCCGAAGGTCTAGCATGGATAAGTATGGGTGGAAAGTGGGGATATATCAATAAAAACGGTCAGTTAGCCATTAAAACGAAATTCGATACAGCTAGGGAATTTTCGAGCGGATTAGCACTGGTAAAATCAGGTGATAAATGGGGTTTCATTGATAAAGCTGGTAGATTTGTTATCCAGCCCCAATTCGATGATGCTATGTCTTTCACTGTAGACAAGCAAAACAAAGTAGCGAATAAAGTAGCGTTAGCACCAGTGAAACTAGGTGATAAATGGGGATATATTAATAGAAGTGGAAATTTGATTATCAAACCCCAATTTGATAATGCTTACTCCTTTGAAGAAGATATGGCACCAGTCAAAATCGGTGATAAGTGGGGTTACATAAATAGCAAAGGTAAATTAGCAATCGCACCTCAATTTGAAAGAGTATGGAAATTCTCTGAGGGATTGGCCTTAGCGAGTAAGAACAGCAAGTGGGGATATATAAATAGCAAAGGCAAATTTAAGATAAAGCCATCTTTTTTTGAAGCAAGTAATTTTTCCAACGGACTTGCATCAGTCTGGATAGACGGTAAGTATGGCTATATAAACAAAAAAGGAAAACTGGTAATTAAGCCACAATTTGATGATGTTGGTAAATTTTCTCATGGCTTAGCAAAAGTAAATATTAGAGAAAAATGGGGCTATATCAATAAAAGCGGTCAAATGGTAATCTCACCGCAATTTGACCACGCAGGTAAAATTTTGTCATACCAAACAAATACGAATTATCCAAAAATAGGAAAAGCTTGGGTTAAAGTCGAAGATAAATGGGGCTATATCAGCTTACGTTTGGATGATTGAAGAAAGAAAATAGGAAAACATTTATCCTTCAAAACTAGTAGTGCATTTCATAAATTCTGATGGGTTTGTAGTTGCGCTTTAGCGCCAAGTATGTAGCATAAAAAGATGAAGATGTAACAACTACAAATTTTTGACCACATAAGTTTTGATAGATTCGTTTTCTTTCAAATCTCGGGAGAGGTAGTGAAATTTGTAGGTTGGGTTGAACGAAGTGTAAGCGGAGCTTTCTCGAAGAGTAACCCAACACCCGATTTGGGTTGCACTATGTCCTATCGGACACGCTTCGCTAACACTTAACCCAACCTACGGAGCGACTTCTTAACCCCGTAAAATTAATGTGGTGGAGTACTAATGTTTGACCACATAAGTTTTGATAGATTCGTTTTCGTTCAAATCTCGGGAGACGTAGCACTGCTACGTCTCTACATCAGTCATTTTTTGTAGGACAGAAGACTAGTAGGAGATAAAAAATAAAAATAATAGTAATTTATTCTCAAAATTAAAAGTAGTAACTAAGACTTTCCTACTCGCTTCTTATTTATTACTGTTCGCTGTTAACTGTTAACTGCTTTTGTCGCATCCACAGGGCTAACAATAGCAAACTTAATAATCCCATTACCCCAGCTAAAGGGTTATTATTCACACCCGTTACCCATTGTGGAACGGTACCGGAATATTTAACTAGTTTCCCTACTTCAATAATGTAATTACCCCAAACTAAGCCTCCATGAAGCCCGATAGGTAAGCCCAAACGACCTCTATTACTACGTTTTGCCCAAACACAGGCTAAACCTAAAAGTACTAACCCGAAAAATTGCGGCGATGTACTTATAATTACTGGCAGTGGTTTAATAAAATGCAGTACTGCAAAAATAATCGCGGTTGCCCAAACTACCGATTTAGAATTGTAATCTCGCTTCAATTCATCGTATATAAACCCACGGAAAAACAATTCTTCAGCAAAAGCTACACCTAAACCAGTAATAAACCCTTCCAAAACTAACTGTACCATCGAAAAACTAGGCTGCTGAAAAACCAACCAACCCAGCGTTCCTTGCAAAGCAAATAATAGTAAAACGCTAATCAACCCAATTGCTATACCCCTAAGCAACTCGACTGCATTTTTCCGCGTAAACTCCAAACCATAATGAGGGAATGCTGGAGTAGAGCAATGGATATATTTACTCCACCAAGGCAATAAAAATAAAAATTCAATCGCTAAAATACCCATAGCAAAAATAGTCCGGGTATTTTCATCTTTAAAGATAATATACACTGCTGCTGCATAAGGCAACCACGGCAACAGTAAAATTAAAATAAAACAGCCCAACCTTATAGGGGCAGGGCGCTGGGCTAAACTAAATAAGCTAATTTTCATACTACGTCATTTTTATTGGTAAAGATTGAATAACGGTAAACAGACTTTATATTATCTGATTTTTCCTTACCATGCTTGTAAAATGACGGCAACTAGAAGAATGACAGTTTCTTCCTAATGTGATGTCAAAAGTTACTCTTCCGGCTCAATGGTACTACTTAAGCCATGAGTTTTTAGAGTCTCACTGTAAAATTCGGCATGCTCTTGAGCGCAAGTAATAACTAAAGCGAATCCATTAGTATGGGCTTCCATCATGATGCTTACAGCCTGGGGTTGGCTGAGGCTCGGTACTGTGGTGATTAGTATCTTCACCACATACTCCATAGCGTTGTAGTCATCATTATGGAGCAAAACACGGTACCGAGGCGCGTGCTTACGGGTTGTTGAACGCTTCTCTATGGTTTCGACTGACACGGTTAGTATGCTCTTGTATGGGTTTGTTTTCTACAACAGACTTGTTTTCTACACTTTACTTAACACTTATTTAAAATATTGTATCGCATCTAATTGCCATAGGAATATAGAAAAAGTTTTCTGCGGTCGGTTAATTATTGCATTGCACAATAATCATAGCGAGAGTAGCAGCTTACTTTTTCAGTTCTAAGAATGACCGAAATATTTTAGATTTTAGATTTTAGATTTTGGATTGAATATTGATTGGTTTCAAGCCCCTAGTTTTAACTATGGAAAAATATAAATATGCCTTCCGGGCACGCTTCGCTAACGTTAATCCAAAATCAGAGAAGCCCCTAAATTTATTTATGGGGACAATTCTGCGGATGTCTTTAAGTCCCTCCAGGACGACCTTCGGTACGGACACGCTGAGAAGACCGCAAATCCAAAATCCGAAATTGATTGAAAAGTTTTTCCCAATGATTTGAGACCGAGCTTCTAGAATAGAACAAGCGCATAAAAGCTCAGCCAATAATACTTTCCATTCCATTAATGAGTAAATATGGAGATAAAAGCAGATTTTCAAGCCGGACAAATAGTTTTTCTAGAATACAGCGATAACAGGTTATATACGGAAGTTATTCAAGTAGTAGTTGAACGTGATTTGTGTTGGGTGCGTCCTTTACTACTTGTTAATCAAGAGAGCGAATCACAACAAATAACTGATTTGCGCTCTACTTCCGATTTGCTCTGGTCAAAAAAATTATTTCAACCAGCTTTAGACACACAAGTGATTGAACTGTACTCTCAAATTTTAGCCAAAGAACCGAAGCCAGAATTATCACAAATAGCCAAGCAGAAACTCCACCAGTTTATTCAGGAACTTTGGCAAGCAGATAAAAATGAACCATGATAGATGAGGTTTTGGTGGATTATTGAAACGTTCTCCTCAGAATACAAGATGATATGTGGCGTTTTTTGATTAACGCTCTCATGCATCTTCATCAATTATTAAAAACGGTACATTACGACTATCAACATAGTATGCATTTATATTTCTGTATTAATTATGTCGTAATGCACTTAACTTACGGTATAATTATTTGCAGTCTTAAGCAATCTGAGAATAAGAAGAAGTAACTTGAGGTACTTGAGGTGTGCGGTAAGGATGATTTATTTCAAATTCACTTGGGTCAGAACAGCCATTTTCTGACATACAAGTTTGGACAACTTCACGATATACAAACCATTGTTTATGAAGATGTCTAATTAACTCTGGTTCCATTCTAAAAACATCAGAATTTTTAAATCCGGCTCTAGATAACCATTCGTAAATAGAAAGGGTTTCGCCATTATTACTGTGAAGCATTTTTCCTCCGAATCGTGTTTTCAATGAGAACAGAGTACGCTTCAAAGATGCTACCCGAAGCGCTTACAATTTATTTAAACCAATAGTTATAAATGGGAACTAATCAATACGAGACGTTGATTAACCTACCTTCTAAAATAAAAGAAGCTAGCATAAACAAACTCTGACATTTGACCAAAAATTGGGTCAAAATAAAAAATAATTATAACCAACAGCTTTGTTGGTTTAATCCAGTTATGAATATCTATCCGAGTCTAACTTGGAAATCCGAAAATAAAATCCGAAATATCACCATATTAGGCAGTTGATACTTTTAACATAAATATATATTCAACCTAATTAATTTTTGTGTTGCAATAAACGAAACGGACTTCTAATACAAGCATTTACTCGAAGCAGACATAATTTTATTTTCCTGAAAATGAAAAAATGAATCTATCCTTCAAAAGTAATAGATTTAATACTTTTCCCATGTGATGAACTAAAACTTAATATTTTTTGATTTAGTTTTCCAGAATATTAATAATACATCATTTAAACGTAAATTTTATCTAAAGCTAGGGGAATCCCCCAGCTTTTACTGCTTCCCTTAGCTCTATAACCTTGAGAATAGAGGCTTTCCAAGTATTTTAAATTTTATTAGCTTGAGGGAATTTTCCTGTCATATAGTGTATTCAACAGAGAAACAAACCAATGTTTGATTACTTTCTGTTTTCTTAATGATTTCACGAATTATGTAAAAATTTCTTATGTTAAAACTTACTTATACCGATGATAAGATAAACTTAGATTGCTTAGAACAGTCTTTAGAAGATTGGATAAATAAAAGAGTGCTTGTAAATGTGCGAAGTTCCACCAGCACTTATATAAAATCTAGCACTGCTTCTATTTTGGTACCATTAGACTCACCAATAGCTGGTCAATTAGAGAAATTGAACAGTAAGAATATAGTAGAATTTTGTCACTACAATAATGAATCGGTTGAAATTGTTTTCAAAGGTACCTGGTTTTCATCAGAAGTTGAAAGCGAAACGGGTGTATTTGTTACAGAAATTGAAGATAAAGCTGAATATTTATTGCAGAATATGTTTGAACGCGAATTCTGTCACGCTTAAATCACTTAAAGAATTAATAATTACACATTAATTACAAATAAATTACAAATTCACTACAAATAATTATAGATTTTCAGTCTTGCTGTTCGCGGGACTACAATGCGACTTCCGAATCCCACTTTCTAACTGGTCTTAGTCAGTCGTATTTCCTTTCCCCGAACAGCATCCCATTTCTATTTTGGATTTTAGATTTTGGATTTTAGATTTTAGATTTTAGATTTTGAAAAGGATGCACTTTGTTTAGATTTTTGATTTAGGGATTAGGGATTAGAAATTAAAAACTAATTTGCTACTTGCTACTTGCTACTTGCTACTTACTACTTACTACTTAATACTCACTACTCCCTATGAATACTACTTCAAATAGCCGTGTTGAAGAAGTCGCACGGGAAGATTTAGTCATGTTTATTAATGCTTGCTTGTCCTGTACGGGACAGCGCGAGTTTTATGATGATGCTTACGGACAAAAAGTTTCAATTGATTTTTTGCATCAATATATATTAGGTAATTATCGCTTGCTATATGCTCGCACTTTAGCCGCAGGGATTAATCACTTTAATCAAGCACAAATCATTTTAAATTTATTAGCTACAGGAAAAGATACATCTTCACAACATAGAAAAGAAGAAGGTGCGCTAATAGCTTCAGCCCTGCAAAAACTACCGTCACAGCGTGCTTGGGGAATATTGCAGCAGTTGAGACAACGAAAAATCAATAATCGTCGCAGTCGTGCAATTGCTCGCGATTATGTCAATTATCGCCGCAATATTGCTTTTGATGCAGTAAAGTATCGCTCAAAAGTAAGAGCTATAATTACTCACGCACACTTGAAACTTCAGGGAGAATTACAAGCAGAATTGAGTAACTTTCTGTTTCGTAACTGGAAGCAAAAAGTGTATCAAACAGAATTATTTGAAAACTTTCGTCAAGCTCATTTCAGTGCTAAAGCTGTTTATAAATTACCTTTTACTGTTGCTGAGGGTTTAGCTAGCAAGCACAAAATTAAACGCGAAGTTTTTTTATCCCGCATCCAAGAAAAAATGACTTTGAGCGAAAAATTACGTTTTCAAAATGCAGGTGAAAGCGCAAAAGTCAATATTGATTTAGATTTAGGTCGTCTTGCTTTAACAAAATTAGCATTATATATACTTTCCTTGCCTATGGAAACTCGAAAACAGAAACAGGATATTCTCAATCAAGCTTTAGAAAAATCTGCTCAAGCTATATTAAATAAAATCAAAAAATCACCGATGAAATTAGGACGAGTCGCAGCAGTTTTAGATTGTAGCTATTCTAGCTACGGTTCTTCCGAAAAGCGTCGTCGTCCTTTAGGTGTGGCTTTAGCTACTCACTATTTGTTAAAAGCCGCATCCCAAGAATACCAAGATTTTTGGACTCTACCTCCAGTAGAACCATTACAAGTTAATCCTCGCGGACAATCCGATTTAGCAACACCTTTATTAGATGCATTGGAATATGGTGCAGATTTAGTAGTAATTGTTTCAGATGGATACGAAAATGACCCACCTTGTGGTGCAGCCCAAGTACTGCGTATTTTTCGTAATCGTTTAGACCCTAATAATCGTACATCTATAGTTCACTGCAATCCAGTTTTTAATGCAGAAGATTTTTCCGTACATTCATTATGTCCCGATATTCCTACTGTAGGTTTGCGAGATGCTGAGGATTTACCAACAATGTTAAGTTTCGCTCAGTTTGCAAATGGTTCTGCTTCTTTATCTGAATTAGAAGAATTTTTATTAGAAAGAGTCAGTTATCAATTATTACCGGTTGGGTGTGAATCATCAATACAGCGTTTATCTAGTAACTGAAGTAAAGTTTGCTTCTTTCCCCTCTCCTTAATAAGGAGAGGGGTTAGGGGTGAGGTTTCTAGGGGTACTTCGGGCTTACTGAGAAACGCTATAAATATTAACTCCTAACTCCTAACTCCTAACTCATAACTTTTATACCGTGGCACAACAAAAACATCTTTTAACTGATATATCTTTAAAGGGATTAGAAATAGCACCTTCTCAAGTACGTGGTGCAGTGAGAATTGTACCTTTATTAAGACGTAATATACGCGATGATTTACGTTTGGCAAAACGTTCTTATAATGAGGATTTAACTGTTGTTTCTTTAGAAAAAGATATTAATTATTATTCTTACGTTCCTCACGGTTTGGTGATGTCTTGGACTGATGATGGTAGTCCGGTTGCTGCTTTCGGAGGACAAATAAATAAGCAAAGAAATAAATCAATAAATAGTCAATCAAAACATGATGGTAAACGAATTAATTGTGGTTATAGTAGCGTGCGTTTAATGCATCGGATGAGAAAACGAGAATCTAAAAATCAATTGAGATTTCTACCGCTACATTTAGCGATGGAAGGTTTTCTCTCAATGTTTTTTTCTGGCCCTGATATGGCTTGGAGCGAGTATTCTAAATATGCTATTTCACATGGATTGGGTTGTCGTTATGAAACTGCTGTACAAGGACGTTTTATTTCTAGATTAGAAGATGCTTTACGAGTATTTGAAATTCACTCGAAACAGGTTGGAGTTTTGATATTTGTTGCGGACGCTTTAGCATCAGCTTTTGTGGTTCCGACTCCGGAAGATTATCGTTTGCTGCACAAAAGTTTATTAGAAGATTTCTATGGAGAATTAATTTATCAATACGGTTTGCTTTACGATACAACTTTTCCTATGGATGTATCTATAAATGAATCGGAAATTAATAGTTTAAAAAGTTTAAGATTAGCCATAGATAAAATGCGAATGGATTGGGCTGATTTTCAAGGTTTTATGGCGAACGGAATTTTAGGGCGTACATTACAATCTAAAATAGTTTATAATGCCGGACAGTTTAGATTACAGCGTTTTATTACCGATATACAACTTAAAGAAGAAAATCACATTGGAGAAGCGATTGTTAGAGAAAATGGAGAATTAGAATATCTTAAAACCTTCCGCTTATCTAAAGCACAAACAAAGCGAGTTTACTTATTAACTAAATTAGCCGCACATAATTGGAATATTAATGCTACCGCTCAAGCGTTAGGAAATAATTATGATGAATTTGTTCATCGTTTAGAAAAATCCGGTTTTGGTTATTTATTAAATCAACAAGTACGCGAACAGGTTAATAAGAGAAGACGGAAATAAAAGGTTGGGAATTGGGAATTGGTAGTTGGTAGTTGGTAGTTGGTAGTTGGTAATTGGTAATTGATAATTGATAATTGATAAGTGTTAATTGATAATTGATAAAAAAAATTGCCATAGGAATCAAACCTCTGACAATTTAATTTAATTTATTTAATTTGTTTTCTCATATATTTCGTGAAAATATGAAAAAAATTATTAACCTTTGAGTGCTTTTGTAAAATTTCTACGATAAGATTTACTTCCAACAAAACAAGCTGGCCACAATAATGATAAAACAAGGCGATTTACTAAGCTATTGCTGAAGTTAGTCCTCCTAAATCCAGTCCAAAACTTCCATACACCTCCGACATAAGCGACAACTATTAAACCAGTTAAAATTCCACCAAGCATTCTTATCTACTCCAAAAAAGATTATTATCTACCATGATTTAGTACAAGAGTCAATAATTACACTCTTATACACTAGTTTAAGGTAGGCTTCCCTATTGCATCCAGTAATATAATCACAAAGATTTGAAACCTAAGGGTTAGGAGTTGTTAAACTGTTCCCTATTCCCTATTCCCTACAAAATCAAACAATATCTTTCCGTTTGAGTAACACCAAAGCGACAACTAAATAAACTAAAGTATGTAAACCGAGAATTCCCCAGTTCAATCCTAAATTACTGAAAGTCGCGTCATACACTGAAGATTTAGCAAAAATATCGTCCAGTGAAGGTGTTCCTGGGGTTGTTGCTGGAACCATTGCGTTAACGTCAACTAAAGCACCGTAAGCACCCATCGACCATCTACTAATAGTTAACCACCCGAGTTTTCCTGATAGTCCTTCTAATTCAAATAATACCCCTGAAAGAATTATCTGAGGAATCATAATTAAGGGAAGTACGCTGTTAGCTTCGTTTTCGTTTTTGACTGCTGCGGAAATCATTAAACTAAGAGTAACACTTGCTAATAACGTTAAAAAAGTTGTGATTCCCAAGCCTATTGACCAAGGCATGAGATTATATTCTGGGGATTTAAAACCAATAACAACGGTTACAACAATCAATAAAGTTTGTAAAAAGGTTAAACCGGAACGGATAAAGACTTTAGAAGCCAAATAAGGGAGTAAACCTAGATTAATCAGCCTTTCTCTAGCGTAAATAGCGGATTCCTTGACTATTTCCCTTACCGAACTCGAAAGTCCTACCCAAATACCTATACAAGCAAAAATAAACAGTACTTTTAGCGCTAAGGGACCTTGAGTAATTTCTAATGGGTCTAATTTACTTAGAGGAGTTTTGTCTCTTAATATCCAAGCTGTTAAGGCGATCGCAATTGGACCGGAAATCAGGGCAAATATCCAACTGGCGCTGTCTCTAAGGACTAATTGTAAGTATCTCTGACACAGTAATATTAACTGCTTGACTGGGGATATGCCGGTATGAATTTTATCTTTGGCTTTAGCTTTATTTGGAGTATCTTTGCCCGGTGTGAGTAAATTCCCGACATATTTCTCAAAGTATAATGAATTTCGATATCTTTGCGACCAGTAATCCACCGTCTTAACCACTTCAGCCGGACTTCCACCTTGGTCTAATTTGATGTAAATATCGGAAAAGTACTTTAACTCATTCGATGGCATTTCAAAGTAGTTTAACGCTTCCCCTGGAGGTCCGAAATAACATAATTTGCCACCTCTACCCATAAAAGTAATTCGGTCGCAAACTTCAATATTAGCGGTGGCATGAGTAACTAATATTACCGTTCTCCCCTGGTCTGCTAACTCCCTGAGCAAGCGCATCATTTCTTTATCCAAACCGGGGTCAAGTCCAGAAGTGGGTTCGTCAAGGAAAAATAATTTGGGGTCAGCTAGCAACTCTACACCGATACTGACTCGCTTGCGCTGTCCACCACTTAAATTACGAATAAAGTTAGTTCTGACGTGAGTTAATTTAATTTGCTCTAAAGTTCTTTCAACAACCGCTTTAACATCCGTATCGGGAGGAAGTCTCAATCTACACGCATAGGCTAAAACTTCTTCAACCCTTAAATCTGGATGTACAATATCATCTTGGGGTACGTAACCAATTTGAGAGCGATAAACCGCCCAATTTTTACGTAAATTATCTCCGTTAAGATATACGCTACCCGATGTCACCGGAGCAATACCCAACAAAGATTTCATTAAAGTAGATTTACCAGCACCGCTTCCACCTACTAAAGCAACTAGTTGACCGGTTTCAATTACCAAAGAAACATTATCAAGAATTGCTTTTTGTGCCCCACCCTTTACTTTGACAATTCGTTTTAACTGCTCAACATCAAGACGAACTTGACTACCATTGTTTAATAATTCTAAATATTCGTTTGTGTAAAGTAACGAAAACGGACCGATTTGAATCTTGCTACCATTCGTTAATTTAACCCGCTTTAAAATTCGCTCACCATTAACAAAAGTACCGTTACTACTAGAATCTTGAATAAAATAACCACCTTGACCATCTGGTAAAAGCGTTGCGTGGATGCGAGATACAGTAGGTGCATCTAACAGCATCGAACAATAATCATCCGGTTTCGTAGCACGTCCTAACTGTATGGTAGAGTGCTTCAAACCAGTAAAAACCAAACGTCGGTTACTCGGTATAGCAACTGGAGTATCCAGCGGGTGAAAAAAAGTTACTTTAATTTGATTGTGGATTGATTGTCCGATTTGAAGTTGCAACCCATCTTTTAACAAGCAACCTGTTGGATCAATTCGGGTTCCATTAATTAAAATACCGTTGCGACTGGGTTTTGTACCATCCCCATCAAAAAGCCGATAAACATTACCTTCTTTTTTTATAAGAGCTTGTCTTCTAGAAACTACTTCCCAACCCACAGGAACATCTAAATCAGCCCACTCAAGTCCACGTCCCAAACGATGCTCATCTTCTTTAAGATAAAGCTGTAAAATTTGACCTTGATTATTTAATTCTAAATAAGGTTGAGGACTTACAAGCGTTGGTCTATCAAAGCTATGAGTCATTTCAATGTTTAATTTTGAATTATAGATTTTGAATTATAGATTTTGGATTATCCTCTTCTTTTTAAGAGTCTTTTATGCAAAAGTATTTAGAAAAGTAGTTCTTCTAATCTTTTGTCAACCCCTTCAGAGTATCTTGTCTGGTGTTGAATTGTTTTTGAAATAATCTTGAAATAATCTTGAAATGATTATGCGTAATTACTTAAAAAAAGCAGATATCGCCTATATTAGTCAATAGGCATTCGTCAAATGGATAACATATTTCATGAAAAATTAATCTACAAAATTATTTATAATTTTTAACAATTCAGAATAATAAAATAGGCAGCTATTTAAGTAAAGTTATTGAACAATATGTTTACATTTAGGTTTATAAATTTTAGATTTTTAATATTACTTGTCCTATTAACTATAGGATGCAATTCAGAAAAAAGAGTTATACAAAAAGTTACCGTAGGCTTAGTTAGCTATGGAGAAGAAGACATTTCTTTTGAAAAATATGAGCGTTTTAAAAATTATATAGCAGCAGAAATGGAGTCGATAGTAGAGCTAGAACCGGCTTACAACGAACTACAGGCTATTGACCAAATAAATCGCAAGCGATGGGATATCGTTTTTGCACCCCCAGGTTTAGCGGCTATTTCCATCGACCGGCAACTTTACGAACCTTTATTTTCAATGGGTGAAGTTAGTAGCAGACAGCGTTCGTTAATAATAGTTCGAGACGATAGCCCGATTCAAAAAATACCGGATTTAGCAAATAAAACCATTGCTTTAGGTCAAATAGGTTCTGCTGCTGGCTATTACGTACCTTTATATGACCTTTACGGTTTAACTCTTAGGGATATCCGTTTTGCTCCTACTCCTAAAACAGTACTTCAATGGTTGAATGAAGGTAGCATTGACGCTGGTGCTTTGTCCGAAAAGAACTTTGAAATTTATCGGCGGCAATTTTCAGATATAAAGTTTAGGATTATACATACTAGTAGATGGATTCCTCCGGGATTAGTACTGCTGTCACCAACAGTTGAAAGAAATCGCGAACGACAAATCCGAAAAATTATGGGTGAAGCCCCAGCAAATATTACATCAGATGCAAATTATATTCCCAGCATCAAAATTCCTGAATATAGCCAGTTTATTCAGCTAATTAATAAAGTTAAACCGTTAGAAGCGAGAGTTAAGGAAACACCAGCAGTTCTATTACCCAAAACGTCTATTAATAAAAATGAAACTGATTGATGATAAGTAGCAAGTAGCAAGTAGAGCTTGACTTAGCTGCCGATTATATAGACAAGTCTGTACAACATTAGTCGAGTAAGACAATGCTATTGTTACAAAAATAGTTATTAAAAGTAACGACGATGATGATATTAGTATTGAAGAAAAATCACAATTAAAAGTTACTTGAAAAGTAGAATTCATTCTTCTACCCTCCTGCATGAGGTGCTGCTCAAAAAAATTAGACTCCATCCTACGGAACAGAAGCCGAATATTAACATTTATTAATCAAAAAAACCGCCGCGAAACAGCAATGAAGATTCCTCTCTTCCTTGATAATGGAGCTATGGTTTAGGAGGAATTCAGCGCAGGGATTTATACCCAGTTTATTTTTTGTCGCGGGTTAAGTTAAAATATGGCAGATGTAGCCTACAGTTATTACAAGTATCTTGTTGATGTCAGAATATATATTGCTTGGGATTAAAACAAAATTGAATTTAAATGTTACTCAGAAAGTTTTAATGTCTAAGCACGCTGGTATTAGACGATTTACTTTTAATTGGGGTTTAGCTACTTGGCAAGAGTTATATAAATCTGGATGTAAATTTAATTACCGAATATTAAGAGCTTTCTTCAATAAATATCTAAAAGCTGAATATGCTTGGATTAAAGAAAAAGGTGTTTGTCAGAAAGTAACGGAGTTTGCTTTTGAAGAATTGAATAATGCTTTTACCCGTTTCTTCAAAAAACAAGCTGATTATCCAAACTTTAAGAAAAAAGGTAGACATGACTCTTTTACTATAAACTGTGGCGGGAAACCAATGCCCTTCGGAGGTAAATCGATAAAACTACCTGCTATTGGTTGGGTTAAATTGCATGAGGATTTACCATCAGGAACTACTTCTAAAGTAACAATATCTCGCATTGGGGATGATTGGTATATTTCATTTACTTACAATCAAAAAAAACCCTCTGTAATTGAACCTAGAATACTGACAGTAGGTATTGATTTAGGAATCAAAACATTAGCTACATTGTCAACAGGAAAAATATTTAATAATCCTAAATATTTAAGAAGATATTTAAGGCAATTAGCTCGTTTACAGCGTCAATTAAACCGTAAAGAGCATGGAAGTAATAATAGAAATAAATTAAAGACTAAATTACAGAGGATCTATGCCAGAGTAGCATTTCTTCGTAAAGACTTGCTGAACAAGATTACTAATTACATATGCAAAAACCACGCCACAATAGTAATCGAAGATTTAAATATTTCTGGAATGCTATCAAACGGTAATTTAGCCTTATCAATTTCTGATTGTGGCTTTTACGAATTTAAGCGACAATTAGATTATAAAGCCGAAAAATTTGGCTGTAAGCTGATAATAGCTGACAGATGGTATCCGTCATCTAAACTATGTTCTACTTGTGGTCATAAGCACGAATCATTAACATTATCTGACCGTATTTATCAATGTTCTAATTGCGGTTTGAAAATTGACAGAGACTTAAATGCCGCAATTAATTTGAAGAAATTAGCTTACCCCAACCTCTAATAATAAAACAAGATTGTACTATGGAGGACGGCTCGTCCTTTAAAGCCTGTGAAGGGATAATGCTCCCAAGCTCCCACAGAAACAGGAAGTAAGAGTAGTTAAGAGTCAACCGTCCGGGTTGTCCATACTTTACAGAGCAGAGTAAGAATACAGCTATAAGGGACTTCCAGAAAATAAAGTATCCCATAATATTGGGTGCTGAGGGGAGTAAACAGTGCTGAGGGGAGTAAACGGTGCTGAGGAGAAAAGTTTTTACATTTTCAACAATACGGGATAATTTATTTCTTGGTGTTCCCTAAATAACGTCAGTTCCGCTTAAGGAGTTAATTTTACTTTTACTTTTAGCAGTTGATTCATCGCTTAAACAAGGAAATTGCGTTTATAGTTACTATTCTCAAGCAATGGTATAATGAAGGATTTATAGCGTTTCTCAGTAAGCCCGAAGTACACCTAGAAACCTCACCCCTAACCCCTCTCCTTATTAAGGCTACGGTGTACACAGAAGTCCTATCTATCTAAGTTTGGGTATAACTTAGCCCCCTAAATCCCCCAATTCTGGGGGACTTTGAAAGCTCTTTCCCCCCCAATATTGGGGGTTAGGGGGCTTTCAGGTGAGAATGTGGCTAAATTCGAGTACTTGTGTGTACACGGTAGCCTTATTAAGGAGAGGGGAAAAAAGCAAACTGCAGTTGCTTGATAAACGCTATAACGATTACCCGAATAATGGTTACTTACAAAATAGGAAACAAGCAACTACAGAATAAACGCAAATATTTATTTTTATGAAAATTATTAAATATTTCTGAATAGACCTATACATTTCTAAATATTTCTAAATATTCCTAAATGTTTACATAAATTTATAATTTTTTGGCGAAACATCTAGAATTTTGAGTGATAGATAATTAGATATAGCAATCCAAATTTAAATTATTGGAAAAATTTCTTGAGAAAGAGAATAAAGAATAGGAAATGTAGTGAAGCTAAAAAGTTTTACTCACTATTCAGAAAATCTCTATCAAAATTTGCTTCTTAGGATAAGACAATGACAATATTTTATTTGAAAAATCTTGCTTTTAACCAGCATTAAGGTTTAACTTACCTTTTTCACACAAATATTTCACACAAATATTTCACACAAATAATTCTGCACATCTAATTAACGCACTGGATTACTAATCAAAATTTATGGGACAGACCAGTAGTAGTCCTTTGCATTAAAATTGACGGGTTAGGGTAGGCAGGGGGAGCAGGGGAAGCAGGGGAGCAGGGGGAGAAAAAACCTTTATGTTTTTTACAACTACCCATCAAAATTAATGTGGTGGAGTAGTAGTTAAAAACGCACTTGCATAACAACCAGACTTTAAGACAAAGAATTTAATATATAAGCTAGGAGTATAAAGTAAATGTCTGTGCCTCTTTCAACAAAACCAGAAATACCTTCCGGGACTCTAATCGATAATAGATATATCATTCAAAGGATGCTCGGACAAGGAGGACTCGGAAGGACTTACTTAGCTTATGATACCCGTCGCTTCAACGAACACTGCGTACTTAAAGAATTTGCTCCATTTGGTACTGGTAGCAATGGAATCGAAAAATGTCGCGATTTGTTCAAAAGAGAAGCAAAAATTCTTCATCAATTAGAACATCCCCAGATACCATGCTTTTTAGCCTGCTTTGAAGGAGAGGGTCGGCTGTTCTTAGTACAAGAATATGTTAGCGGTAAAACCTATTCCATGCTATTACAAGAACGTCGAGAACGAGGACAAACTTTTACAGAATATGAAGTGATATTTTGGCTAAAAAACTTATTACCAGTTTTAGAATACGTTCATCAACATCAAGTTATTCATCGCGATATTTCTCCGGATAATATCATGTTACCTGAAGGCGAAAATTTACCCGTGCTGATTGATTTTGGTGTAGGGAAGCAATTAGCTCAGTTAAACGAAGCGACCCAAATCAACCAAACAGCATTTGCTGGTAATATGTCCCTCGTAGGAAAAGTAGGATATGCTCCTCGCGAACAAATTAGTTTGGGTTTGTGTTCCCCTTGCAGCGATATTTATGCACTAGGGGTAACAGCAGTAGTATTGCTTACTGGTAGAAATCCATCACACTTGGTGGATGGATATTCATTAGATTGGAACTGGCAGGTGCATACTAATATTAGTGATGCTTTGACAAAGATATTAGATAAAATGTTGGCGGATACGCCTAAAGCGCGATACCAAACAACCAAGGAAGTTCTCACAGAACTCGAACAGCTCAGTCAATCGACGGAATCTCCGACATTAATTGCACCTGACTCGAATTTTAATTCTAAAGTCTTAAACTCTACAATACCGCCATCTTACAGCCAAATTGAGGAAACAGTAGTTAACTCGATTGATAATCGCCAAAATAATCATAATCAAGAACAATCAAGCTTACTAAACCCTTCTTTCGTAGAAAATTGTCGGCAACAGTTGGCAGATTTTATTGGACCAATGGCGAATTTTATAGTAGAAGATTTATTAGCGACAAATCCCCAAGCGACACCGCATCAATTTGTAGAATTATTAGCCAGAGAAATACCCGATTCGCAAATGGCAATTGAATTTACACGGCAGATTTTCACCTAAAATCGTAGCCAATATCCTGATACATTAACCAATTTAATTCAAAATTAATCAAAAATTAATCAACAATTAATTAAAAATCAATTAAAAAGATTCTCCCCTATTTTGACTACTGTGACCAGTATTTTTAAGTCTCTTCATTGCCATTTCTAAACTTAACTTCATTCGTTTAAATGCTCTAGCAAGATTCCCAATTTCGTCATTCGATACCGCATCGAAATCAACTTCCATATGACCGGTACTAACATCTTCAGCCACGCGGGTAATACGTTTGAGCGGACGTATCACTTGTCTATTCAAGAACATATTTACCGATATAATCACTGTCGTAAAAACAAGAGATACAATACCGATAATCACAGCAAATGATTTATTAGCTTTTTCAATAACTCTATCTGCTGGTACTGAAATTACTTGAGCGCCGATTATTTCATTCAATTTCCATCCAAATCCATGAGCGCTACCATACCGCTCTATTATACTTGGAGGTGCGGCTGCAACCGTACTATGGCACTGCAAACAGCTTTGTTGCGTTACTGTTAACGGACGAGCAATATAAAAAATATCTCCACCAGGAAGCGAGCGAAAACCAGTTACTTCCGATTTATTTTGAGTCTTAAATCGCTCCACAATCTTGGTTTCAAAACTATCAGCTTTATCTCTAAGATTAGTCGGATTAAGAGTTGCTTCTTTATAGAAAAAGTCTTTATATTCCTTTTTAGTTCGTAGATTTTCAAATACTTCTCTAGCCGAATAAGCAGGAACGCTTTGTGGTAGAAAAGTTATCGCTAATCTATCTTGTAATTCTGGATTGATTTGAGTACTAGTGTAGTTACGAACCGAATTCATGGTTTCCATCAAAACCAAAGCCGTGTTCGTAACCTCTCGTTTGGCATTTTGTCTCAGCACAAAAGACAGAGCAGTCCCACTGACGCTAACGCCTACAATCAAAATTACCAGCAGTAAAACTGTAAACTTTTGTTTTATCTGCAAATTTTTTAGCATCAATATAAAAGGTCTTGCTTGCATATAAAAATCTCAAAATTTAAATAATAGAAATTAATAGCTTTAACTAATTTTTCACTAATGAGTAATATTTGCCTCATAATAAATATAGCGCTTTTAACAGATGTAAAATGTAAAAAAAAGTTAACATATTAGATTAATTTAGATTAATAAAGATGTTATTTGAATCAATTTAAACAGCTATATTAAGTCTTGTTTACATAAGATACATATCTTTACAAACAACCAGAGCAGCAGCTTTTGGATTAATCTTTATTAACTACAAGATTAACAATATAAATACTCGAATCCTGGCAAATTAATTTATGAATATTATCTAATTACTTCTTGAATTTATTGTCCACGAACAAATCAGTTTTTAGTTTTCTTTAATTACTGATGATTTCATAATAGATAAGTGAAAGTTCAAGAGTTATACGCTATTGCTGCGAGTGATGCTGTTCGGTCAGATAAATAGGACTGGGAAAAAGGTTTTACGTAGTGCGATTTATCGCTCGGATTTAGGACGCGCATTCCAAACTACAAACCCATCAAAAAAAATAAATGAGACAAAGTATTAGTGGTCTGTCCCATTAAAAATGACTGGTGTAGAGACGCAGCACTGCTACGTCTCCCGACGTTTGAAAGAAAACAAAACCATTATAATTTTTGAAACGCACCACTAGAAGTCCTATAAATCGCTTTTTTCAGTAACTCCAAGCAATACCCCCTTACCAAATATCTACAGAGATGATGTCATCTACTTTTTCCTCATGAAATCTTCTTACCCGAATATAAAATTTATGCAACAATAAATACCAATTACTGGTAGTTTTCACAATGGTCTGGCAGAGGGGAAAAAAATTAAATGATGACCGCTATATAATTGAAAACAAACTTAGCGAAGGTGGAATGGGTATAACCTACCTTGCTAAAAACCAAAGTAGCAAACTGCGGGTTATCAAAACTCTTCGAGAAGATATTCTTGACAATCCAGCTTGGAAACCATACCGAAATAAAATAATACAAGACTTTCGCGATGAAGCTGTAAGATTAGCTGTCTGTCGTCACCCTCATATAGTTGAAATAAAAGCAATTTTTGACGAAGAAAATTTGCCTTGTATGGTGATGGAGTATATCGAAGGCGAAGATTTAGGCAAATATTTACGTCGAATAGGGATATTATCAGAAGCAGAAGCGCTGCTGTACATTCAGCAAATTGGCGATGCTCTAAAAGTTATTCACCGTCGAGGTTTGCTACATCGCGATATCAAACCCGGTAATATCATTATCCGTCAAGGTAAACCAGAAGCGGTATTAATTGACTTTGGTATAGCCAGGGAATTCATTCCTAACCAAATACAAAAGCACACAGTTTATCAAACTCCCGGTTTTGCTCCACCAGAACAAAATCAAACTTCAGCCCTACGGGGAGAATTTATAGATGTATACGCTTTAGCAGCCACTTTATACGCAATTATTACAGGAACGATTCCTGCAAGTGCAGAAAATAGAAGAAAAAACACCTTACTAAAACCACCACAAGATTTAAATCCTCACATTAGCGATAGAACAAATCAAGCAATAATGCGTGGAATGGCTTTAAATGCTAATTATCGCCCGCAATCAGTACAGGAGTGGTTGCAATTACTCGAAAAATCAATTAACGAAGACACAAATTTATCAGTAATACCTCCAACAAAAGTCAGTAACCCTCCTCCAAAATTCCTACTTTCTCAAAAATGGAAATGTTTACATACCCTTGCAGGTCATAGCAGTATGGTTCATGCTGTTAGCATCAGCCCCGACGGTAAAATTTTTGCCAGTGGTAGCAGTGACAAAACTATTAAATTGTGGGAACTCGAAAGCGGGAAGCAGCTGCGTCAGCTAGGAGGTTGGTTTTCTTCGCATTCAGGTATAGTTGATACCCTTGTTTTTAGCCACGATGGAGAAATCATTGCCAGTGGTAGCTGGGATGACACCATCAAATTATGGTCTGTAAGTAAGAGTAAACAAATTCGCACTTTAAAAGGTCATACTAGCTGCGTAAATTCTCTTAGTTTAAGTCCCAACGGTCAGCTTCTTGCCAGCGGTAGCCTTGATTGTACAATCAAACTCTGGCAAGTAATCAGCGGGCGAGAAATTGGTAATTTGACAGGACATTCCCATTCAGTTTGCTCCGTTGCATGGAGTCCAGACGGACAGTTTTTAGCTAGTGCTAGTGCTGACTATACAATCAAAATCTGGCAAGCAAGTACTGGTAAAGAAATTCGCACACTGACAGGTCATTCTTTATTTGTCAACTCTCTAGCCTACAGCCAAGACGGGAAAATTTTAGTTAGTGCAAGTTCAGACAACACTATTAAGCTGTGGCAAGTAAGTACAGGTAGAAAAATTCTTACTTTTATCGGTCATACCGATGCAGTCTCGACAGTAGCATTGAGTCCAGACGGGCAATTTCTAATCAGCGGTAGTTGGGATAAAACTATCAAAATTTGGCTTCTAAGTACGGGTGAGGAAATCTGTACTTTAGAAGGTCATGCAAATTATATTAGGTCAGTTGCTATCAGTCCAAACGGGAAGACTTTAATTAGCGGTAGCGATGACTATACTATTAAGATTTGGCGACAGCAGAAGGAGTAGTAAGTAGTAAGTAGTAAGTAGGGATTAATAGAATTATTAGCTGATAACTGTTCACTGCTCACTGATAACTGTCTCTAGATAGACATCGTATTTACCAAAAATTGTGAGAATAAATCACGTCAAGCGTTAAATTTAAAAAGTTCGTCTTATGAATTTTGGTATTTTCGATATATTTTGGATTTTTCTGCTGCTTTCTTCCATACAACCGATTTGGCAGAAGCGAAAAATGGAGTATCGTCGCTTCCGCAGTATTGATGAGTTTCAGCAAAGACGTAAAAGCAGGGCAATTCTACTTATTCATCGTCAAGAGTCTATCAGTTTTTTAGGAGTACCAATTTCGCGCTACATCACCATCGAAGATTCTGAAAAAATTCTGCGAGCAATTCGCTTAACTCCACCAGATGTGCCGATTGACTTAATTTTGCATACTCCTGGTGGTTTAGTTTTAGCTACAGAACAAATTGCTAGAGCTTTAATACGTCATCAAGCCAAAGTAACTGTTTTCGTACCTCATTATGCAATGAGTGGCGGTAGTGCGGCTCGTTCTAACTAGGAACCCGTAGAAAATACGGAGGTATGAGTTAGGTAGATTCGTGGGGAATGCCCCGAAATCTATAACTGTTTCAGAGATGTGAGTGAAAGACTCACCCATCAGGGATGATGTGACTCCCTACCTGCCCACACCGAGTAATGACAACCATCTTACAGAGTGAAGCTGGGAACAGGGCGCAATCAGTTGATGAAAATAAGCAGGTAACAACACTGGCGCTAATGGGGAGAGAATATGAGTAAACTGATTCTAAAAAAGTGTCTTAGCTCAAAGCCACAACCTGAACAACCAATGTGGACTTCAGCATCGTAACTCCCGCATCATTATTGTCGCGATAGATGCAATTCCCTGGGAAGATGCTAGGCAAAGTGAATCGCTCTAAGTTCTCATAATATCTTTGTTACGGAACGAGTAAAAACGCTGCTTAAGGTCTGAGGTGTAGTCGAAACTTCAGTAAGCCAGGTTGGGACGAATCCCTTACAGCGGGTAGGATGACAGCGGAAACTGCTGTCGGGTATTCAGAAAATATTCAATGGAGCAGAGCATGATTAGACACAGTGGCAACGCTAGTGAATCTTGGAGGAAGTTACCGTGGAAGAAATTCCGCAAAAACTTATTCCGCCTACAAAAGAGAATATTCAAAGCTATTAGAGTTGGCAACATAGCTCAAGCTAGGTCACTTCAAAAGCTAGTTCTGAAATCGACATCAGCTAAGTTGTTAGCAATCCGTCAGGTTACGCAACTTAATAAAGGGCGTAAAACTGCGGGTATTGACGGGAAGAAGTCTTTAAACTTCAAAGAAAGATTTGAACTTTATAGATTACTTTCACAGGTTAATGATTGGAAGCACCAAGGACTAAGGGAAGTACCTATTCCTAAAAAGAATGGTAAAACCATAATCTTAAAGGTACCTACAATCCAAGACCGAGCATGGCAATGTCTAATAAAATATGCCTTAGAACCCGCTCATGAAGCTACTTTCCATGCTAGAAGTTACGGCTTTAGAACAGGAAGATGCGCTCATGATGCACAAAAAATCATATTTCTTAACCTCAAATCCGACGCAAAAGGTAAGGATAAAAGAGTAATAGAACTAGACATCAAGAAATGTTTCGACCGAATTAGCCACAAGTCAATAATGGATGATGTGATAATACCCAAAGGAGCAAAACTAGGAATATTTCGCTGCCTCAAAGCCGGAATAAACCCAGAATTTCCCGAACAAGGAACTCCCCAGGGTGGCATTGTAAGTCCTTTGCTAGCCAACATAGCATTAAACGGAATTGAGGATATACACCCCAGCGTCCGGTACGCCGACGACATGATTATATTCTTGAAACCGGGTGAAGATGAAGTAGCAATACTAGAAAAAATATCTCAGTTCCTTAAAGAACGAGATATGGAACTAAGCCAAGAAAAAACTAAAGTAACAGCTACGACAGATGGATTTGACTTTCTGGGCTGGAGATTTTCAGTACAGAAAAACGGAAAATTTAGAAGCACTCCCTCAGAGGATAACTCCAAAGCTTTCCGCGACAAAGTTAAATTCATAGTTAATAACTCTAATTATGGGGCTGAAAAAAAGGTCACGAAACTAGCTCCCATCGTAAGAGGCTGGCGTAATTATCACAAATACTGTGACATGAATAACACCAGACACTCACTGTGGTTCATTAGCTACAGAACATTTAAAGTCTTTTTGAAACAAAAGAAAATTAGCAGATACAAGGCAGAAGCACTAGTCAAGAAAGCTTTTCCCGCTGTTAAATTCACCCAGAATAAATTCGTCAACGTCAAAGGAACAAAATCCCCATACGACGGTGATGTGACTTACTCGAGTCAAAGAGAATCTAAACTTTATGACGGGAAATCAGCCAAGCTTCTCAAGAAGCAAAACCATACTTGTACTCATTGCGGTATGAAGTTCTTACCAGGTGAAGACATTCAACTCCACCATAAGGATGGAAACCACGATAACTGGAAAGACAACAATCTCGAAGTCATCCACCAATCGTGCCACCAATATAAGCACATGAGCAAAAGAACCTCAAATTATTGAATTACAGAATAAAATCTGGTTTTTCAAAAAAGAGGATTCAAAGGATATCTAGGAGCCGAGTGCTAGGAAACTGGCACGCTCGGTTCTGAAAGAGGGGTGCCCCGGATAATACCGGGCATCGACTCTAACCAATGCTTGCTCTCGCAGCAGATGAAATTGTTATGGATGAAAATGCCGTTCTTGGTCCTGTAGACCCCCAGCTTGGTAATTATCCAGCTGCGAGTATCATTAAAGTTGTTGAAGATAAACCTATTAGTGAAGTTGACGACCAAACCTTGATTATGGCTGATTTATCGCGCAAAGCTATCAATCAAGTACAGCGGTTTGTCAGGACTTTACTCAAAGATTGTGTCCCCAAACAAAAAGTTAAACCAGAAAATATCGAAAATATCGTTCAAGCTCTTACAACCGGACAAGTTACCCACGATTATCCAGTAACCGTAGAAGAAGCCACGGAAATGGGGCTGCCCGTCACAGCCGGACTGCCCCGAATCGTCTACGACCTGATGGAGCTGTACCCGCAACCTCAAGGTGGAAGACCTTCAGTGCAGTACATCCCAATGCCTTATGATGACCGTCGTCCGCTCCTTCCGGTTCCCAAAGGTAGACCAATGGAAGAGTCGAACGGTTAAGAGAGATGGGGGAGAGGGGGAAGAAAATTGAGTGAGAGAGGGAGAGAGTCAGGGAGTGAGGGAAAGTCTCATACTCCTAACTCCTAACTCCTAACTCCTAACTCCTAACTCCTAACTCCTAACTCCTAACTCCTAACTCCTAACTATGCCCAATCCCCAATTCCCTTTTACGGTGTTTCCGTAGGAGTGGGAATTGGTGTGGCTTCCTCATCTTCCGGGGATTCGGTTGGTGTTGGAGTCGCTTCTGGGATTACAGGGGTTGGGGTAACTTCTGGGGTCGCTGTTGGTGATGGTGTTGCTTCTGGTGTTGCGGTTGGTGTTGGTATTGGTGTAACTTCTGGGGTTGCTGTTGGTGTTGGGGTCGCTTCTGGGATTACAGGAGTTGGGGTAACTTCTGGGGTTGCTGTTGGTGATGGTGATGGTGTTGGTGTTGCTGTTGGTGTCGCTGTTGGTGATGGTTCGGGATTATCCTTTGCTTGTTGATTGAGTCTTTGACGCAAAGCCAAATTGGCTATTCCGCTTTGTTCTATTTCTAATTGCTCCTGATATTTCTTAACTACTTCTTGGGTTCTTGGTCCGTAGAATTGATTGAGAGTTAATTCAGGGTCAGGATTTGCAACTAAATTCAAGTTGTACTTGAGACTTTTAACAATTTCAGCAGCGAGATTTTGAGTTTCAGGTCCTGCTATACCATCAACTCCTATTTTGTATCCCCGCTGAAATTCGCGAATTGCTTTTTTGGTTCGAGCATCTGTCAGAGGAGCTTCGGAAACTGCTATGTTATATCCCAATCCGTACAACACAGAACGAAATTCTCGTGGAGTATAATTCCGCTGACGAGCAGCCCAAACCGTACTTGAAACCGCTACACCGCTTACAATAACGCAGGTAGCTGCAATAAAAATGTTCTTCTTACTAAACTCACACCACATGATTAAAACTCCGAGTCATTAAAATCGGCAAAATCTTTAAGCCATACAGCTGCATTTTAAGTTTATTTAACCTTTTTTTCTAAATTTTTTTCTCATTGTTAATAATTTTTTGATTAATATATTTTTTTTGCGATTATTTTAAATGAATAACAATAAATTTCTTTGTCATCTTCCTGTAGATGTATCTTAAAAGGCTTGTATAAATCGTTAGATAATTTTGAATTAAGTGAAGATTAGAAGTGATACAAATTACACTGATTTTGACAGAAATGCCCTTGTAAAAAACAGTATAGAATATTGTGTACTGATTAAATATAATACCTAAAATGCGGCATTAAAGATTGTAATAATACTGAAAAAATATGACAAATAGAAACCTGAAAAAAAAGAAAAATCTTTGGTTTGAAAGACTCATAGCGCTTACCGCTACGGCAAATTTGGCACTAGTACTATTTAATTTAACTTATGTTGGGTGGCGTGATTTTTACTTGCGTAACTTACCCCAAATTCAAGAAATATATGACCCTATTAAAGGCATTGAACCTCATCGAGAAACTCAAAATTATTTAAATACTGTAGAAGAGTTTGAAGAGCAAATTAGTGAAAGCGGAATAAATTCTACTGCATCAAGGAACAAGCTTGAAGAATTACGCAATTTGAGTGTAGAAATGATAGAAAACAATCCATTTGCAGGAGCCTCAAAAAGCGGAACTCTAGAAAAAATCAAGAATAGAATGCGCGAACATCTTGATAATGAATCCTCCAAACGTGCTTTTTCTACTTTCTGGAGTCAAGAATATTTATCAAAACAAGATTTAAATCAAGAACTAAATTTTTTCAACCAAAAAATTAAACCTTTAATTTCGACTAATTATTATCGGCAAATTGGTGAAAATGGAGAATTTATTGATAATTTTTGGATAATTGATTTACCCTTTATCGTTTTATTTGCACTTGAACTATTTGCACGTAGTTATTATATAAAACGCCGTCACCCTGGATTTAGCTGGTTAAATGCTATTTTATGGCATTGGTATGATGTGTTTTTAGTGTTGCCTTTTTGGCGTTGGTTACGAATAATTACTGTCCTATTTCGCTTAGAAAAAGCAGAGTTATTAAATTTACAAAATTTACGTCACCAAGTTCAACAAGGAATAGTAGCTAATTTTGCTGAAGAAATAACCCAAATTGTCGTAATACGAGTAATAAATCAAACCCAAAGTTCAATCAGGCAGGGAGACTTGACTCGGTGGCTGCAACAAAGTAGAACATTACAACCCTATGTGGATATAAACAATGTTAATGAAATAGAAGCTTTGGCAGGAATATTTGTCAAAACAGTTATCAAACAGGTGCTACCAAAAGTCCAACCGCAAATAATTGCTCTTTTACAACACAATATAGATAGCGCGTTAAGCCAGTCACCCATTTATCGCAATTTCCGAAACCTACCAGGGGTCGGACAAATGCAAAGTCAGTTAAGCGAACAGTTAGCAACTCAAATTACCGTAAATTTCTACCATGCTTTAGTTGCAGCAACAGAAGACCCGGTATCTGCTCAACTTTCCAGCGATTTAGTCAAACGCTTTTCGGAATCTTTGACAGACGAAATTCAAAGAAAAAAAGTACTCTCAGAAATACAAAGCTTATTAATTGATTTCTTGGAAGAAATAAAAATCAACTACGTTCAACAACTGTCTGAAGAAGACCTAGAGCAAATTCTCGAACAAACCAAAAATGTACAATCAGGAATATCTGTTCCCTTGCTACCAGATACCAGCTACACCAAAGAACGCTTGTCTTAATCAAAGTAGAAACAAATGATTGTACATATTTTGCTGCAAGCATTTGGAAAAAATGCGCTAAACTCAGATTAAGGACGAACTTTCTTACGGTTCGTTGCAAGACTTCTTGGAAGATATACTTATCGCAGGGAGTGGGTTACAGCCCACTTTTTTTGTTGGAATTGCCACATGACTCATCCTTTAGTTCCCCAAATCATTGACTTAGCAACACCAGTAGCAAAAGACCTTGAACTAGAGGTCGTAAAAGTGGTTTTTCATACCAATCAAAGCCCTCCAGTATTACGAGTAGACATCCGTAATCCCAGCCAGGATACTAGTTTGAATGATTGCGAGCGCATGAGCCGTAATTTAGAAGCAAGTTTGGATGCAGCGTCAATTATTCCCGATGCTTATGTATTGGAAGTGTCTAGTCCCGGTATTTCCTGTTCATTGCAGACCGACCGGGAATTCCTGAGTTTTAAAGGGTTCCCGGTTAAGGTTTCAACTTCCTCACCCCATCAAGGATATTCCGAGTTAAATGGTAAACTGGTTCGCCGAGATGAAAAAAGCGTTTACTTAAATAAAAAGGGTCGTGTAATCGAAATCCCTCGTTCAAACATCACCAGCGTGCAGTTAGACGAAGAACGCGATTAAATAGGGAGACTTATTCTAACCAGGACTGCTTCTTATGCGGACGTGAAGCGGTTTTTTGCTAAGAAAACTTTTATTGAAAATGGTTAAGGCTGATTCTTCAACCAACAATTAACCATTTTTTTAGCGATTAGCCGTATGGTGGCAGCAAACCGCTTAATTCTCGTCTTTAATTTTGCTGTTATCTGTTGCGATTTTTTTAGGAGAACGATGTATGTCAATGCTTAAATTACTTGGTTTAAAAGAATTAATTGAAAGTATAAGTCGAGAGCGAAATTTACCGCGTTTAGCTGTGCAATCTGCAATTAGAGAAGCACTGCTTAAAGGTTACGAACGGTATCGTCGCGCTCAAAATTTAGACCGGAAACAATTCGATGAAGATTACTTTGAAAATTTTGAAGTAGAACTCGATATTGATGATGAAGGATTTCGGGTTGTTTCAACTAAAACGATAGTTGAAGAAGTGACCAATTCCGACCATCAAATTGCTCTTGAAGACGTTAAGGAAATTGTCGCAGAACTGGGTGATGATGCAGCGCAATTAATTGGACAAGAAGTAGTTGTAGATGTAACTCCTGATAAAAAAGAATTTGGTCGCATGGCTGCGATGCAAACCAAACAAGTGCTAAGCCAGAAGCTACGCGACCAACAAAGACAATTAATTCAGGAAGAATTCCAAGATTTAGAAGCTACAGTGCTGCAAGCAAGAGTACTGCGATTTGAAAGACAATCGGTAATTATGGCTGTAAACAGCGGTTTTGGTCAGCCAGAAGTAGAAGCGGAATTACCAAAACGCGAACAGCTACCTAACGATAATTACCGTATTGGTGCTACTTTTCGAGTATATCTGAAAAAAGTCTCAAGAGGTCAGCAACGAGGTCCGCAATTACTAGTTTCTAGGGCTGATGCTGGTTTGGTTGTGTATTTATTTGCCAACGAAGTACCGGAAATTGAAGATGAAGTAGTACGAATTGTTGCCGTCGCTCGGGAAGCAAATCCTCCGTCTTCCTACGTTGGACCGAGAACAAAAATCGCCGTAGATACCTTAGACCGGGATGTAGACCCAGTTGGTGCTTGTATTGGAGCGCGAGGTTCCAGAATTCAAGTAGTAGTAAATGAATTACGCGGTGAAAAAATTGACGTGATTCGCTGGTCCCCAGACCCAGCAACCTACATTGCCAACGCTTTGAGTCCCGCTCGTGTAGATGACGTGCGTTTGATGGACCCAGAAACCAGACAAACTCACGTACTTGTAGCCGAAGACCAATTAAGTTTGGCAATCGGTAAAGAAGGACAAAACGTTCGCTTAGCTGCTAGACTAACTGGTTGGAAAATAGACATCAAAGATAAAGCCAAGTACGATTTTGAAGCAGAAGATACAAAATTTGCAGCAGCAAGGGCACAACATGCTGCAGAACTTGAACAATTAGAAGAATTAGAAGAACTTGAAGAATTGGAAGAACTTGAAGTAGAGAAATTAGAATCTGATAGGTTAGATTCGGATAACCAGCAACTTGCCGAAACCGAATTACCGAAAACCGCATTAGATGAAACTGACTCCGAATTTGAATCAGAAAATCAAACAATTTATTAGTAGTAAAAAGGTGAGGTAATAACTGAAGCAATAGCTAAGTGAAATGAAACCAAATTTGAGACGCTGTATTAGTTGCCGAAAAGTCAGTTTAAAACATGAGTTTTGGCGGATTGTCCGCGTGTTTCCTGAAGGAAAGGTACAATTAAATCAGGGTATGGGGCGTTCAGCTTATATTTGTCCCACTCCAAGCTGCCTTAGTGTTGCTCAAAAAAAGAATAAACTTGGACGAGCATTACGTGCATCAGTACCTGAAACACTGTATACCACGCTCTGGCAGCAATTGTCTTGTCTCGATATCCAAAAATAACTTTTTTATCTATTAAATTTAAGTGGGGGGTACAATCGGGCAAATAATACAAACGAAATTCGGCTATATCCGTAAAAATGGTTGTAACATCATCTTTTAGTAAAGAAGGTTAGTGCCAGAGCATTATAAACGAGTATTGACACATGCCTATGCTTTATTTGTAAGGGCACTTGCCGCTCATTATTCATTGTAGGCGGATCATGTGTTAGACCCAATAGAAACATCAACAAAACCAAAAATTAAATATCCGCAGTTGGTAACGCATCATGGGTTGCATTTTCGCGTTCATCAATATTGCGGCAAGCAAGGAGATGCCAGCTTCCCAACCAAAACATCTCTCTTTCCTTTCTCAGGAGGAACCTTTTCAAATTGAAAATGGCAACCGTTACACAGTAAACAAAGGATGGAGATGTCGCAAAAGCTGGCAACCATCCGTTAAAACTGTAAATTATAGGGGAAGAGTGGATGAACAACGGCAAAGTCAGAATTTACGAATTATCAAAGGAATTGAATTTGGAAAATAAAGAGCTATTAGCAATTTGCGACCAGCTCAATATCGCGGTCAAAAGTCATAGCAGTACGATTACAGAATCGGATGCAGAACGTATTCGCTCGCAAGCGGAAAAACTAACGACAACTTTGGGGTTGTCGAAACAACATGGTACAAATAATAAAGGTTCTGGTAATGGTGCTTCTGCACCCAGCAAACCACAAATATTGGAAATTCGTAGCAAACCTAAACCACCTAAAAGTCTTAATAATGCTAACTCTGCTCCTAAGCCACCAAACAATAACTTAGGAAATCAACAGAACGCTTCTTCTGGTGGTGTTACGAACCATAATGAAACTAAATTAGTCTCGCCGAAAGAACCAGTGGCACCAACTGCACCCGTCTCCCCAAATCAGCCAACTTCAGTGAACAAATCTGTATCCGTTGCAAATACGGACAACTCAGCATCCAACTCCTCTTCAGAATCAAATAAAACAGCTTTGAGCAAACCAGAAAAACTAGTTTCACCCAAATCAAAACCGGAAAAACCAGAAGCAGCCCCCGAACTCGCTGCTCCACCAGCAAGACCTACTCTTTCAAAGCCCAATTCCGGTTCGGATAATCGCGTAGTTGAAAAACCAGTTCTCAAACGCGATCGCAATCAATCAAAACCGCAAAGGAACAAGCCGTCCGGCGATAGAAGCGAGTCTAACGGCGCACCAGTAGGGAAAACCCCGCGTCCGAGTGCCCCAGTATCAAAAGTAGACAAACCACAAAAACCGAAGAAAGCTTCGCCTGGAGGTAGCCCAAATTCTTCAGATGTGGCACGTCCGAGAAAACAAGTACGTCAGGACTCATCAGCACCTCCTTCGGTATCGGCTCCCCTGAAACCCCCTTCTCGACCGGCTAAGCCGTCAGTAGCTGAGTCAACTGACATTGACGAAAAAGACGATGATGATGATATTGTTGTTGAAGAAGTAGTTGAGCTAAAACGTCCAACACCACCTCGTTTACCTAGGGGTCAGAAAAAGCGTTCCAAACAAGATGACGCTATTGACGAAGCAAAAGAGGCTGCGAAAGCTGCTAAGGCTCCGAAAAACAAACGTCTGAAGCCAATGGCTGCTGAAGACGATTTTGATGTAGACCTACTTGATGAAGACGAAACAGCCGATACCATCAAAGCAGCAGTTAGCAATGCTATAGTTCGTCCTCCCAAGCCAAAGAGTGCCAAGCCAGCAGCAACACCAACCCCTGCTGCACCCAGCAAAGTCAAAAAATCTGGTTCTCGCGACCAAAATCGTCGGCGCGGTGGTGGCAACAACAACACAGAAGCAGAGCCAAAGCAACAGCGTCCAGAAATCATTACGGTTAGCGGTCCAATGACCGTACAAGAACTGGCAGATGCTTTAGCAATGCCGGACACCGAAATTGTCAAAACTTTGTTTATGAAGGGTATTGCGGTTAGTATTACCCAAAGTCTCGATACTTCAACAGTCATTATGGTGGCTGAGGAATTAGAAGTATTAGTAGATACTCCAGAACCGGAGGCAGAAGCCCGTAAAGTGACGGAGATGCTGGACATTGAGGATATGGAAAATCTCCATCTTCGTCCGCCTGTAGTCACGATTATGGGTCACGTTGACCACGGTAAAACAACTCTACTTGACTCGATTCGTAAAAGTAAGGTTGCTTCTGGAGAAGCAGGTGGTATCACCCAGCATATTGGTGCTTACCACGTTGATATAGAACATGAAGGTAAAGAACAGCAAATTGTCTTTTTAGATACTCCCGGTCACGAAGCATTCACAGCAATGCGAGCCAGGGGAGCGCGAGTTACTGACATCGCCATATTGGTAGTTGCTGCGGATGATGGCGTTCGTCCTCAGACAATTGAAGCAATCAAGCACGCTCAAGCTGCGGAAGTACCGATTATTGTCGCCATCAACAAAATTGATAAAGAAGCGGCACAGCCAGATAGAGTTAAGCAAGAATTGATGCAGTATGGTTTGACCTCAGAAGAATGGGGTGGGGAGACCATTATGGTTCCTGTGAGCGCCATCAAAGGTGAAAACCTAGATACGCTGCTAGAAATGATTGTGCTGGTTTCCGAAGTTGAAGACCTGCAAGCCAACCCAGAACGGGCTGCAAAAGGAACCGTTATCGAAGCTCATTTGGATAAAGCAAAAGGTGCTGTGGCAACCTTGTTAATTCAGAACGGTACCTTACATGTAGGAGATATCCTAGTAGCCGGTTCCGTATTCGGAAAAGTCCGAGCAATGGTTGATGATTTGGGAGAACGAGTAGAAGAAGCAAGTCCTTCCTTTGCTGTAGAGGTATTGGGTTTAAATGACGTACCCGCAGCAGGAGATGATTTTGAAGTCTTCGAGAACGAGAAAGAAGCACGGTTGCTGGCGAACGAACGAGCCGAGGTAATCCGTCAATCCCGCTTGATGCAGGGAGGAAGAGTCACTTTGACAAGTATTTCCGCACAGGCACAAGAAGGAGAGTTGAAAGAACTCAACTTAATTTTGAAAGCCGACGTGCAGGGTTCCGTCGAAGCTATTTTGGGTTCGCTCAAACAAATCCCGCAAAACGAAATACACATTCGGATGTTGTTATCTGCTCCCGGAGAAATTACCCAGACAGATATTGACCTTGCAGCAGCTAGTGGTGCCGTAATTATCGGCTTTAATACCACATTTGCTAGTGGTGCAAGACAAGCAGCAGACGAAGCTGGTGTAGATGTACGAGAGTACAACATCATCTACAAACTCTTAGAAGACATTCAAGACGCATTAGAAGGTCTGTTAGAACCAGAATTAGTCGAAGAACATCTGGGTCAAGCAGAAGTACGTGCGGTCTTCAAAGTCGGAGGTGGTGCTGTAGCTGGTTGTTACATCCAATCTGGAAAGCTGCTGCGTAATTGTAAAGTAAGAGTACGTCGCGGTAATAATATTGTGTTTGAAGGCGCTCTTGATTCCCTCAAGCGGATGAAAGAAGACGTGCGCGAAGTCAACTCCGGTTATGAATGTGGTATCGGCGTTGATAGATTTAGTAATTGGGAAGAAGGTGACATCATTGAAGGTTATCAAATGGTGACAAAACGCCGCACTCTTGCGATGGCGAGATAGTGAGCAGACAACGGTGTCGTAATCGAGCGAGGCAACATAGGTATCTCTTACTCCTAGTTGCCTTAGCTGATCAAATGCTCAACCTCAGGACAAATTTATCTAATTTATCTAACCTAAAATATGTAGAGATTTACTCCATCTGCTTTTATCTCTACATATTTTTATTTGGGTTAGAAAAATATTTCTCTTTTACGCTACGTAGTTAGATTGGGACATTGATAAAGCATAAAACCTATAATTATTAAACCATTGACTTTCCTGTAGGGCTATATTTATTCATTCTCAGCGGATAGGATTTAGCATCGGCAAAATAACAGATTCTAGTCTTCCACAAGCTGTAACATATTTAATTTAATTGTTTATTTGTATACGAGAATTATTTATGTATTAGAAGTGGGTAAGATTTGTCCACTACAAAGTTTGAATTTTTGGAATTATAGGAATAGTAATTTGAAAAGTTTTTACCCAATCTCTATCACTTGCTTTAAACTAGGAATGGCAACCGTAAAATTTATGAAAAAAAGATTTGATTTAGTAACAAGGGTAACAGAAACATGCTTACCAGAAGTAATAATTTGAGAAAGTGTGGATTAAGGCAATAATTTAATTTTTATCTAATTTTTTGATAGTTTAGATAAAGAGCATTTTTAAAGATTTGAGGTAGAATCAGTTTTTTGGCTCTAAGAGGCAGTATCGCGAGTATATTGGTATAGCCCGTTTTCATAACATTCACAAATAATCAAACAAAAATAAATAGAGATATACTCTGCACAAAATTTAACGCACAAATTCAAAAAGTAAAGTAGAGGAATAAATAGTTATGACCAGTTTTACAGTTCAAAGTGACAGCAACTTGAAAGGTGATGCCGAAATTTGGAGTAATCTGAAGCAAGCTATTGCAATTAGTTCTGGTTTTCAACGTTGGCAGAAAGAACAATTACAATCTGGCTCGCAAGTAGAGCAGTTGAGCTTAGACGAGCAAGTACAGCGGTATTTAAGAGAGACATTAGAGAATTTAGCTTATTAATCAATTGTCAATTATCAATGAACAATTATCAATTATCAATGACAAACTATTATTGATGATACACGTCCTTTGGGTGAAAATTGATGATCTACAGCCTATTTCATGTCAGTGAGGTACATCCTAAAAATTCAAGGGAGTAGGAATTAGGGATTAGGGAATAGAATAAATCTACCTTATCTGTCCAGCATTGTGCTGTATCTCTGACAGATGATAATTGTTCGTTGTTAATTGTTAATTGTTAATTGTTAATTGATAATTGACTCAAGATTCTTCTTCTGATGTAGTAAACAAGCTTGGGTCTAAATAATTTATCCGTGAGAGAGGGCTTAGGGCTGCGAGGACTTGAGCGCCGTAACTGCGGTAAATGACTCTACTATCAAGTAAAGCTACTACGCTGCTAGAATTTCTCGCTGGAGCTATAGCTCGCTGTAATTCATTTAAAGCTGTAGGTAACAAATATAAGCGGAACCAATCTTGATGAGAATGCTTGTAATAAGCAACTCTACCAGCTACCAATGGGTCTTCCAAAGATGGTAGGGGTAAAGTAGAAATAATCAGCATTTGTGGGGATGGTAAAACTCTTTGATTTTCGCGCCAAAATTCCCAGCCGCAAACCAAAATACCATTTTCATCCAAACAAGTTTTATCTACCTGTACCCGCGAACCAAATTCAGAAGCTAAAATTGCTCCTAACTGAGATTTGAGGGGCACATCTCCTACTAAAATTATGGTTAAACCAGGTGATGTTGCGCTTAAGCATACCAAGGTACGGACTTGATGAATAAAGACCGGTTTAAATTCTGGAGTATTGGGTAAAGGTAATTTATTCGGTATATAAAGTTGAATCGCTTGAGTTTGATTATCCGAAGAGAATTTTAAGCAGGTTAAATCACCCAACCCCAAACGCTGACGAAATAATGTAGCCTCAGTGTCTGGTTCCAAAGCAGAACCAATCAGCACAACGGGTTGTCGCTGCCAAATTGGTGAAAGGATTTTTGCAAGTTCAATTGGGGCGCAATGTAAAGCAAATAAACCTTGACGACGACTAATAGTAGCCCAAAGTAAAGGGGGAGAAATTGAAGATGTGGTGGAAGAAATTTCAATTTCATGTCTATTTTTGAATAATTGCCAAAACTTTTTCCAAGAATTAGGTAGACTATCTAAATCTAAATTTGAAAAAATCCGGCATAAAATTTCTTCTTCTGGTTCTGATATCAAATAACATTCGTAGGGATTTACGGGATGCTGAAAAATCTCATGAGTTAACTCGGCTCTATTAGCACGAATTTCTTTAGCAAAAGCAGGACAAGCCAACATTAACTGTTCCCAATCATGAGCTTCAATACTGACAGTTAACTGTTCCCTTATCCAATCTTCCAAATCATCCACACCGTCAATAATTGTAGGAATATTGGCAGGAAAACTATTGGTAGAACTCAACTGTGCTTGTAACCAAGCTTGAGGAGATGCGATGAGAATACCTTTGAAATCAGTAGACGGAAACGAATCGCCTACTAATATTGGTTTATTGACTTTTAACCACTCTTGCAGTCTGGGAATTTCCACTTGTAACAAGCGTTGCTGTACTGGTTGAGTAGCAACGATAATTACAGCCCCCTGCCACATTAAAGCCGAAGCCACAAAACTAGTACGATACTGTCCTTGATAACCACAAGCAGCCCCCACTTGAATTAAAGCGCTACGTCCCACTCTCAAAGCGCGTGCTACCAACCGTGCCATAGTCAAATGGTGCGGCCAAGAAGGAAAACCTGCTTGCGACCGTAGGAAGTTGTGTAGTGATAAATGAACTTCTGCTTCAATCACGCTCTAAATCCCATACATAGTGATTTTCTAGATTTATCTTTAAGCTGATACTTTAAAATAGAGTTTTGAATAATTCTTATCTGAACAATACTCTATTTATACTATGCTGCCATTTTTCGCCTTGGGCAGTGTTGAGTACCGAATTGTTAAACTACAGACGATTCAAAACTTTTTAAATTCAGGTCAGTGAAAGCTTATCTTTCAAACCAAGAATAAAGCTGGAACCAGGTATAGCATTCGTCTGAATTAAGCCCGTACTAAAGCAAGCTAGTCAAGAACCTGCCAAGTAAATTAACCCGCAATCATGCCAACTTATAAAGAAATTAACGGCGAAGCTTTTAGACATCCACTAGACCGTCAAGCTGAAGAAACCCTCAGAGCTTTACCTGGGTTTGATTTTATAGCTCGTAAATTTGTGGAATTTGCTTATGAACGTTCGCAGCTAGTTTATTTAATGGCTAATACCATTGAAGTTGGGCCGCTACAATATTCAACCATTTATCAGATATTTCGCGAATGCGTGCGGGATTTGGATATTTATCCAGAACCCAAACTGTTTGTTGAGCAAAATCCCGTTGCAAATAGTTATGGTTTGGGACAGGAGCATCCTTACATTGTTATCAACACGGGGATTTTAGATTTACTCAACGAAGCCGAAATTAAGTCTGTGTTAGCCCACGAGCTAGGACATATTAAGTGTGGTCATACTATTTTAATTCAAATGGCGATGTGGGCGATGAATGCCGGTTCTATTGTCGGGGATTTAACTTTTGGTATTGGTAACATAGTTAGCAGCGGTTTGATTTTTGCTTTTTTTGAATGGAGACGTAAAGCCGAGTTAACAGCCGATAGAGCCGCATTATTAGTTACAGATGACTTAACTGCAGTTATGTCTTCAATGATGAAAATATCCGGTGGCAGTAATAAATATGCTAATGAATGTAGTTTACAAGAGTTTATTCGTCAGTCGGAAAATTATCAAGTATTTGATAAAGATGGGCTAAATCAGGTGTATGAATATTTAATGTATAAAGGGGCTGAAGGAGCAATACTCAGCCATCTCTTTGCAGTCGAACGAGTACCTTTTCTAAGAGAATGGGCTGTGTCTCAAGAATATAACGAAATTAAAAAAGGAAATTATCGGAAAGAATCTAATAGAGTTGCTGTTGAGGTCAAGCCTGAAAATAATAAAAATACAGAAGTTGATAAGTTACGGCAACAAATAGAAGAATTACAGCAAGAAATTAATCAAATTAAAGGTGAATAGTTAGTTGTTAGTTGATAGTGGTTAGTTGTTAGTGGTTAGTTGAACAGGGAGCATCCCAATTTTGCACAATTAATATTGTGATTGTCATTGCGAACGAAGTGAGGCAATCTCAAAGTCTTGCGATTGCCTCGTTCCAATTCGTTCCACTCGCAATGACAAATGATATTTTTACACATTTGGGATGCTCCCGTTGAACACAGCTAAAACGTGGTTTATTGAAGAAAGCAGGTTTCTAACGAACAGTAAGTTTTCTATCTATAGCGCTACGTAGCTAGATTAGACGGGAGCATCCCGATTAGACATTGATTAAAACTTAAACCTATGATTCTTAAACCTTTGACCTTTAACCTTTAAACTCTAACCTGACAAAGTAGCGCTATAGTTTTCAAAACTATTTTTGTAAATTCTTAAATATGGCTTTCGTGGAAGCAACAGAATTAATTTTAATTTCGCTACCTTTTATCAAAGGGTAAGACATTTCCTTCAATCTCTTCATCCTCTCCATCGTCTGTAGAAACTGATTCTTCCGCAATTCTTTCCCTATCTGAGTTATTTCTGCTGGAATTTTCTTCATTTTCTGCGCTCAAGTTTTCTAAGTTTAATATAATTTCTGTTGAAGCAGGTTTACGAACTAAAGGAAATATCATTTCTTCCAATTCTAGCTCTAAATCATCAGGCTCTCTGACGCAATCAAATAATTTTTTTGCTTCTTCATAATCAATCACAAAACTATGAGAAGGATAGTTATAAATCAAATTTTTAATAACTTCAATACCTTCGGGTTTCAATCTTTGACCGTAGGCTAAAGCAATATTCATTAATCGATTCATTTCACCCAATCTTAAGGGGTCGATTTGACTGGGAATCGGAGACAGTAAATTAACAGCCATAGAGCTAGCAATGTCTGCTGCTGTTTTTGTCGTAATTAATGCTTGAGTCCCGGAAATTAAATTTAATAAATAACTTTCAAACATTTCAAAAGCTTGCGAGCCAATTACCGACATAGCTTGCTGAATATCTAATACAGACTCGCTTCTAAAATCGTCATCCTTCGTAACTTGGACATCAAGAGGACCTAATTCACCAAAATCGGAAATAACAATTTCATCAGCTCCCAAAGCCAATAAAGTTCCAGCACTTTTACAATAACCAAATACAAATAAACTGAACTTATCGTATTTTCTTTTGATATAACGAGCAATTCTAAAAGCTGCATCGGGGTCGCCACCATAAGTAGTCATAATCAAGACTACATTTTCTCTTTTCGGTGACGTTTCTTTGATTTGATTAATTAATTTATCAGCATTTAAATCTGTAATTTCAGCGCTATAAAGAAAAATATCAGCATCGAGTTCTTCTGCAACAAATTCAACGCATCTAATTAATTGCTTTTTGTTGTCCATAAAATAACTTATATTTGTAACTTAGATTGCATATTTTTATGCATAAGTTATTGAATTATGGCTAAATTATTTCGGAGTTTAAAGATATAAAAAATACAATGTAGATTTAACGATAAATTATAAGGTAGAAATTTTTGTAATTTAAAAGTCCCTTTTTCTGCTCAATACTATACATAAGTAGACTTTTGTAATTCGATAGAAGCATAAAAGATAGATTGAGTTTACGCTTAAGGTAACGAATGTTGACGTATCTGATTACGTTCGTAAACAGTAAAAAGTCCTTCTAAAGATATTTTTTCAGCACCTGACAAACCAACTAAATCTTGTGCTGGCTCCTCCGGTGCAGCAGGGAAACAACGAAAATAAATAATTATATTGTTTTTTGAGATAATAACGTTGAGAGAGAAAACAAAGTCTAGACTCTCTTAAGGAGGTAAATGTCCGAAAGTAAACCGAGAGCGTTAACGGCTCAAACAAGTCTAACGGCTTCGATAAAAGCGAACCGGAAAACTTGCAAGTGTACGAGCCAGTTATCTTAGAAGAGAAAAAGCTTGGTTACTTCAGAACTGATGCGAAAGGTTATGATGGTGAGTTTATCAAAGACAATGAACTCCCCTCCGAACTAAAATCATCAGAGGAGAGCCAAGAAACCGATAGCTAACTTATTAATTATGCTTCCCCCAGGGTTTTCTTGGGGGTTTTCTTGATTCAAATTATAAACTATGAATTCAATTGTTTACCATCCCGACTACATCCGCATTTTTGAGCGCAAACCAGGTGAATGGAGGATAAAACTTGGGGAACTATTTTACTCCAAAATCCCTTTCCGTACCGATATGCTAGATTTCAAGCTTTTATACGGTATTACCAAGCAAGAAATAGCAATCGCATTATTTAAGATTAACGGAGGAAAGCTCGGGTATTATTTAGCCGACTTACGCAATAAAAAATTTTATTATTGCGGTGAAGAGGTGGAGGGTATCAGAAATAAGTTACTGGAGTTGGGGATTGGGAGAAAAGCTCCTAGTGCTTGAGTTTAGTAAAACTTCATGTAGCGGCTAGTGTTTTCACAGTTATTTTTCGTTATTCGGTGAAACTGAAATTACAAAAGCCGATTACTTTGGGTTTTCCCAGTAAAACTTGAGAATCTGAATCAATATAATCTTGCCAGTTCATAATTGACTTTCCAAATGAAATAGTTATCTCGTTATCTCTACTATTCTCAATGTACAATGCGGGCAGAGTAATTATAATAAAACCTTGCCCAGGTAAAGTTCGTAAACATGTCGGAAGAAGATATCCGTGCCACGAGGCTAGAAAAAGTAGAACAGCTACGACAGCAGGGAATGAATCCCTACGCTTATAGCTGGGAAGTAACCCATAGCGCTGCTGATTTACAAGAAAAATTTGCCGATATCGCTAACGGTGAAGAAGTTGATTTTGAAGTGTCAATCGCTGGAAGAGTTATGACCCGTCGCGTGATGGGTAAGTTAGCGTTTTTCACTTTGCAGGATGAAACTGGCACTATTCAGCTTTATTTAGAGAAGAAGCGTATTTCTGAAAGTATGGCGGATATTGACGAGTCAGCTTTCAAAAATCTCAAACAGCTAACAGATATGGGCGATATTCTGGGAGCTAAAGGAACTATTAAACGGACTGAAAAGGGCGAATTATCGGTTTACGTTAAACAATATAATGTCCTAACTAAATCCCTGTTGCCTTTACCAGATAAATGGCATGGATTAACTGATATTACTAAACGATATCGTCAACGTTATGTTGATTTGATGGTTAACCCAGAAGTACGACAAACTTTTCGTCGTCGTGCTTTAATTACTGCTGGGATTCGTCGTTATTTGGATGAGCGGGGATTTATTGAAATTGAAACTCCGGTAATGCAAGGTGAAGCTGGGGGTGCAGATGCACGTCCGTTTATTACCTACCATAATACGCTGGAAATGCAGCTGTATTTACGTATCGCGACCGAACTTCATTTGAAGCGATTGATTGTCGGTGGATTTGAAAAAGTTTTTGAATTGGGAAGAATCTTCCGCAATGAAGGAATTTCTACCCGTCACAATCCGGAATTTACCACGATTGAACTTTATCAAGCTTACGCTGATTACAACGATATGATGGATTTGACGGAAGGTATTATTACTACCGTCAGCCAAGAAGTTATTGGCACCCTAAAAATAAATTACCAAGGAACTGAAGTCGATTTGACTCCTCCTTGGCGACGAGTAACAATGCATGAGTTAGTCAAAGAATATTCAGGGGTAGATTTTAATTCTTTTCAAAGTTTTGAACAAGCAAAAACTGAATGTAAAAATGCTGGGATTGAAGGTATAGATGATTGCCCAAATATGGGTAAACTTCTGAATGAAGCCTTTGAACAAAAAGTCGAAGAAAATTTGATTCAACCTACATTTGTCACTGATTTCCCCGTTGAAATTTCACCTTTAGCAAAACCCCATCGTTCTAAAGCTGGGTTAGTAGAGCGATTTGAATTGTATATGGTAGGAAGAGAAACTGCTAATAGTTTTTCCGAGCTTACCGACCCCATCGACCAGCGTCAGCGTTTAGAAGAACAAGCTGCAAGAAAAGCTGCTGGGGATTTAGAAGCCCAAGGTGTAGACGAAGACTTTCTCACAGCCTTAGAATACGGAATGCCTCCTACAGGTGGATTGGGTATCGGTATTGATAGATTAGTGATGTTGTTGACTGATGCAGCAAGTATTAGGGATGTGATAGCTTTTCCCCTGCTTAAACCAGAAAATACTGCCGAAAAATCCGAGGAGCAATCTTAACTATTAAAATTTATAGTGCGTTATGCTGTTGCCTAGCGCACCCTTTTTCATTTATATATAATCTATGTAATCTCAGAAATAAATCAATCTAAAACTTAAGTTTAGGATGCGAGGGATATTATTTTTTGCAAGCCAAAGATATCAAAAACAGGTTAAAATATCTTAGAAGGGAAGCATCTATATTAGACCCAAGTTTAGCCAAAAGATTAGATGAGATAAACCGTTGGGTAAAAGACCTGAAACCAGGTTCATTAACCGCAAAAAAATTTGTAATTTTATTTTTAGAACAAGTTATTAGAGATGCCGAAGTTTGGCTCAAACTTCAATCTTTACAATCATATGAAGAACAACAAACAGCTTTAAATGCTCTGAAACCAAGTTTGAAATTTTGGTACAGCTATCTATTCCCCAAATGGCTCAGCGAAAATGACTCCAAATTTTATATTTGGAGACAAAAATTAATGTCTGGCGAATTTTCTGGGGAAGATTCTGAATTAATCGCATTGGTTGTAGATAATATTCAACGTCGTGGAGGCACTGTTGTCAAAAGATATATCGCCGACTTCTCAATGGCTACCGATATTATTGTAAGTAGTAGCTATGATACATCTCTTTGCGTCCAACTTACTAGCTTAAGTGAAGAATTTTTTCAAGAAAAATTTAACAATTGGGAATCCACATTACGTTTTTGGAAGATAGATAAAGGATTACTATTAAGCTACAATCCGGGTGTAACCGATTTTGTAGACAGGATAGTAAATATAACGTTGTATAACAGCAATAATCTGGAAACAGGTATTTATTTAACTTTTAGTTTTTAGTTATTGGTTTTTACTTTTAGGTTTTAGTTAGTTAAAGCTTAAACAATATCTCTTAATAATTTGAGTCATAATGGGAAAAGATATGTCAATCGACTGTCAAAAGAGATTAGATAAATTTATAGAATCAGTAGAAGCGGCTCAAAAATTACAAAATGACATAGTAAGATACGGACTTGAAGCAGCGTATTTATATGCTGAAGATGTAGACGGAGATTGGTTAGAAAAGTGGGATGAAGATGAAACAGTACAAACTAATTTTGTGGAATCCGTTACTACATTTTTAGAAAGCGATGATTGGGTTGCTGTCAGTGTTAGAAAGCAATTGCAAGGTAAATCGCTCTGTGAAATTGCAACTCAATTAGAAGATTGTCTCAGACTTTCTGAATCAGAAAATAGAGTATTTGCTATCAAAACCGTGTTAGTAGAAAGCGCGAGTTTTGAACAGATGAATTGTAGTTTTAACGATGGTAGCGATAACGTTGATTTATTAGATTTAGCAGAACAATTAGTTAAGAGATTGGAAAGAATTTTTGAGCAAGAGTAATACAGTGAACAGTTAACAGTTATCAGTTCTTAACTGGTTCCCAGTCTCTGGCTGGGAATCCTTATACATAAGGCTCTGCCTTATAGTTTAAGGTAAGGCAGAGCCTTTAGAAATGCATTACAAGGTAGAACCTTGTAACGAGTAACGACGAGTAACGAACTGAGAACTCCTAACTCCTAACTCCTAACTCCTAACTTTTATTCCTAATTCGCAACTTCAGCCATTTCAACCACACGACCGTCATAATCTTTTACTAAGAAGTTTAACGGTTTGCGATTGCGAATTTTAAATTTCAAACCTCGTGTTTCAACTCTTAGCAAAACCATTTCCAGACATTCACGGTCAAAACATACGTGACGCTGTTGATTTTTACTTCCTAAACTTGCTCCGGTAATTACATGTAGCTGTGTATTTTTCTTGAGTTGATACCAAAGTCCTTCTGTAGCGTTAGACATTCTGCTTGGATAGCTAGGACTGCTACCCAAATACATTGGGTCAATACCCGTTGCACCGATTGTTTGCTCGTAATTGTAATAGTAGTGCAAAGGTACTTCTGCTGCGGGTAAATCTAACAAACCTTCATACAAATCTCTGGCAACTTCTAAATCAGAAACCATAATAGTATGAACTTTCGGAGCGCTAGAAAGAAACATCCACATTGCACCAGCATAAGCTGCCAGTAACATTACCATTATTCCCTGGGTAGAGAACAAGCTATCGAGCGGTAAAAAAGAACCTAAAGTATTGGGAGTAAATAAATGCAAAATTGAGTCAACCGTTATAACCATGAATAAATCAATAAGTATTAATCAAATTTGGGTTTTAGCTTTGAGATTTTCTTAGTTGTTAACAAGAGTAGAATTTTATTCTAAGATTTAGAATTTAATCCGAAACAGTTAAATAAAACTTAAATTAACAGTAGTTGAGCAAGGTGACCATTATCAAAATGGTGATTTAAATAGGGATAATAAAAAAATAGCATCTTGGCTATTTCAAAATATTTTTCATTATCCTTCATTCGCTACTTTCCACCTTTACCGAGCAGTGTCGGGGTTAGTCAAGTAGTACTGCTTATAGTTTATGAAAACTTTTAATCTAAATCTTCGTGCTAAATCCATCAACACCAAGATATTATGCGATTAACGAAAAATATACATTTATGAAATAATTCTAGCAACATACACCAAAAAAGATTGTGCAAATTCCCCATTTCCCCGAATCCAACCATCCTTTAGTTAAATCACTGTTCCATAAGAGCGACCAAGAACTGATAAATCTATTTGGACAGCACCCAGATGCTGGAAGGTACTTCACGGCTATTTTTTGCCGATACAGTCCCATAGTCTACACCTTGATTATGCATTCAGCCCGTTCTCCGGTGCAGGCAGATTATTTATTTGCTATGACCTGGAAGCATATTTATTACCAAGTAGGTGGAGTTAATCTGGAAAGTTCTGACGAAAATGCTCCTGCTATAACTTTACAAAATTGGCTGATTAACATGACAGCCTACTGCATCAATGAAACAGAACTACCACCTACAGAAAGCATTCATTATTCCCTCAAAACCACTTCTCCACCGTTGTGGTGCTATGTGGAACAGTCATTAGACCAATTACCACCAATGTTAAGGTTGATGGTCTTAATGGCTCAAACTTTCCACTGGAGTGAAACCAGAATTGCTGCTTATTTACAAGCTGAGGGAGAAGGTATTTCTCCAGACGAAGTAGCAAATTTTCTCCAACAAGGTTATCGTATGCTAGAAGAAAAATTACCAGCAGATATCCGTGCCATATATTTGGGTGAAAATTTCTTTCAGCCAGTATCTGCGTGATAATACTAGTTTTGTTGTTTTATGCTGGCAATGATTTTCTTTTTTGTAAATCTTTTTACTTAGAACAAGTTACTTAGAACGAATTTTTAGGGAAAATTTATATGAAACAATTGAATGCACAAACAAGAGTCAAAACTCAATTATCTTCTTGTATTGGTCGCAAGAAATCACCGAATAAGCTCAATCAAGCTTTTGGATTTTTGATATTTTCTTTATTGTTAAGTCCTGTTGCTGCAAATGCTACAGATATTACCGAACAGCTACACTATCCCCGAATAGATAAAAAAGTTTTACTCCAATCAAGAGATGAAGCAGATACTTTACTCAGATTGGGTGAAAGACAAAATACTCAAGGAAATTCTGATAAAGCAGTTAAGTCATTATTACAAGCATTGGAAATTTACCATGCAATCGGTGACTTGAATGCAATTGGCTTAACTTATGAATTTTTGGGTAAAGGTTACATCCAATTAAAGCAGTATAAAAAAGCAGAAGATGCAATTCGCAGAAGATTGGCGATCGCCCGCGATGTGAAAGACTTTGAAAGTCAAATTTTTGCACTAAATAACATTGGTACATTGCTGCTGCAAAAAGGTGAATTTGAAGCTGCTTCATCAACTTTTTCAGAAGCAATTAATATAGCTCAGAATATTGATAATACTGAAGGTCACGGCATTTCTCTAAGTAATTTAGGATTGGCAACTGCAAGATTAGGAAATTACAATCGAGCAGTAAAACTATACAGAAATGCGCTTAATTACCGACGACAAACACGCGACCCTATCGGTGAAGCAAATACTTTAAATAATTTAGGTGAAGCTTACAGTGTAGTTGGTACTTATCAAGACAGACTAGGTACTTATGGAACAGCATTAAGGCTTGCAAAAATAGCAAAAGATGATGGAAATCAATTACGAGCTATTGATGGGCTAGTGGCTGCTCATAGTTCGGTTGGTCGGTACAATCGCGCAATTGAATTATTGGAGAAGCGTTTAGCAATTGCTTCAAATCTTAAAAATCCATATGAAAAACTGAAATCATTTGAGTCCTACGCTCAAATTTATGAAAAGCTAGGAAAATATTCTACAGCTCGCAACTTTTACGAAAGAGCAATTACCTTAGCCAGAACTCTTGAAGATAGTCACAAGGAAGTGCTATTACGCGATAGAGTTACTCAGATGATGAAGAAAAGTTAGTTTTAGAATTGGTAATTGGGGATTGGGGATTGGGAATTGGTAATTGGTAATTGGTAATTGGGATTATAAAACAAAAAATAAGAGCTAGGAATTAATATTAACTCCTAACTCCTAACTCCTAATTCCTAACTCTTAATTCCTAACTTTTAACTTTAAGCTGCTTTCCACAACTCAAGAATTGTCTCGGGTAAAAATCCCTCAACTTCCTTGATTCTTTCTTGAGATAATTCTTCTTTAGTAGCAGAAAAAACAGATTTTACAACCATTCTTTCGTCTACACCTTTTTGCAAACCACCTTCCTGACGAACCCGGAATAAGAAAGTGTCAGAATCAATTTTCAAAGGTGGACGAACTTTACTTAAGAAAGCCACGATGGGGTTAGTATCTTTCCATAAATCAGCAATTTCGTTTTGCAAAGCCTTATTATCAGTAGGTTCTGCTGGTTCGTGCAATTCTTGAGAAACTCGCTCCGATGCTTCCGTACTCATCATATCGCGCATTGTACGGAATACCACTTCACTGATATCTCTAGCATCGAAAATATCATTTAAATTCCCTTTAAGCATAACCTTTTCTAAGAAAGGCATGTCTTTTGTTGCTATAGGAGTTGCAGGACCTTTATCCAAAGCTTCAGGTGGGTTTTTCTCCATTCTTTCAAGCAAATTTAGTCCTTTATCTGTTAATTTTGCTTCTTCAAATGTAATTAAATGGGGAAGAGGACCATCTTCAGCACCGAAAGTATTTGCAACTCTAGCATTAACTTCGTCAGGGTTTGCGACACTAGGAACATCTTCCTGATTCGCGTATGCATTACCCGAAAACTTTGCTTGGATATATTGCTTTTGATTTAAATAATCTAAATGACCTAAAAAGTCACTTTTGGTTAATCCTCTACCTGTAAAATCGGTTTCGGTGAAGCCAATCTCGTGCATTCCCGAACCGCTATCTTTGATTTTCTTGAGTATAATAAAAGCAACATCTTCTCTTAAATTAATTGGCATTTTACCCTCCGTAAGCGTTCTTTTTATGAATAGTTTTAGCTGAATAAATTATTATCAAAATTAGACTGATAATTCGTAGAATTAATCCAACAACAATAATTAAATAAGTACAGATTAATAATCAATTTTTTTACATAATTGTACCAAACTGCCAGTGTCTCAATGATTTGATAATTCTTCAAGCTTTATCCACAACATTAGTAGGTACAGTTACTCACTCGCATCTGTCAGTAGAAACAAGTTATATCAGCCAGCCGAAATATTTCTAACTTGAATAATTAAGACCCAGGAATAATTGGCAAAGTGACAGTAACTGTTGTACCTTTGCCTAAAATGCTTTCAATTTGTATTTGTCCTTGATGATTTTCAAGAATTGCCTTAGAGATAGGTAATCCCAAACCAGAACCAGCACTATTCTGAGTAAAATAATTTCCTGACCCATGGCTGCGTGCAGGGTCTACTCGGTAAAAACGGTCAAACAAACGGGGTAAAGCTTCAGATGGGATACCAATACCGTTATCTTCAATCTTCACTTGCAACACCGAGCGATTTGTAATTTCTACACGGGTTAATTCAACTTCAACTTTTCCTTTGTCCGGGGTATAACGCAGAGCATTGCTAATTAAATTAGTGAATAAACGTGCTAATTGTTCCCAATTACCCATCAAATTAAACCAATCGTCTAGCAATTCCGGATTGCTTGCGGTTTCGGGAGAGTCAACTAAATGTAACCATAAAGCAATATTTTTTGAACTAGCAAGCAGTTGTTGTTCTTCAACTACTTCCATTAGCAAAGCGTCAATAGGACAAGAAGAAAATTCGTAAGCACTGATTCCGCTATCTTGACGTGCTAAAAACAGTAAATCATTAACTAACTTGCCAAGACGCTGGGTCAATCGTTCTATTAGCTTTAACTGTTGCTGATAATGTTCTACATCAACCCTTTGTGATTGATGTAACTCCAATTCATCTAAAGCAACCTGGACATTAGTTTGAATTAAAGCAATCGGACTTCTAAGTTCATGAGAAGCATCAGCAGTGAATTGCTTGAGATGCTGATAAGACTCTCGAACAGGTTCCATTGCTAACCCAGCGAGAAACCATCCGCTAGCTGCAACCGAAACTAACATTAAACTAATACCCAAACCTAAATCTAAAATTAAATCACGACTAGGTTTTGTGACTTCAAACCAGGGATGACTTACCCGGAGATATCCTAAAACCTGTCTTCCTATTTGTACTCTTTCAGTAACCTGTCGGAGCAGCATCGGTTCAGAAAACGCATTTATCTTCTCTTGTTCTACTCCTGTTTCCCCATCCCTGTTTAAAACACGAACAGTTTCACCCATAGGGTTAGGATGTATAGGAATATCTAAAGGTTCTGACAAAGTTGACCAAAGTAATTTACCCGTAGGGCTAAACCATTCTAAATCTATACGGTCATCATCGCGAGTATCAGCATTATCACGGAAGCTTGCTTCCAAATTGACGTTAAATTGACCGTTATTCGAGTTTACAGTTTCAATAACTAGGGAACGTTCAACAACCTCCACTACATGGTTCAACGTATCATCAATCCGCTCAACTAAAGTACTGCGTACATACAAATATACTCCGCTAGCAAACAGCAGCAATAGCACGGCTGTTATCGCTGTATACCAAATAGCAAGACGACGACGAGTAGCTTGGAACATAGCTCAAGGTCAAAGTTTTAAAGTTAAGAGTTAGGAGTGAAAAATTTTTTGTTTTAATATCTTAAATCTATCTTAAGTGTTATCTCGGATAAAAATTTTACTTTATTGTCACGTAATTCCATATTCTCACTGAAGTAGTCTTTTAGGAATAGAGGTTACATTCTTGATGTAAACCTGTTACGAAGCAATGAACAAAATAAGTTAAAGCTTCGATAAAAGAAAATTGATAACTTGATATTGAGTTTCAATAACTTTATTGGTTGAAAGCAAAATCAAAATGTGTAGGAGTTTAGAAAAGTGCGTTTATAAAAGAGTAAGTAAACTGTTATGGTCAAATTTTTTAAGCTTCTGATTCAAGAAAAAGTATGTTCAATATATAGAACATATTTCGAGACATGCTTTACTTATTTGCCATTATTGAATTAGCTATTTATTCACTCAATTAAGAAGTAAAAAAACGCTCTAAACTTCTACAAGTTCACTATCAAAACTGAAGCGACGCTATAAGTTAAGCGCTATCAAAGCAATCAACAAGTAGTTTTTACATAAAACTGCTGTTAAAAGTATTCAAAAATCTCGCTTACAAATTGTCGCTTCAATAGTTAGTTGCTCACGTAAGCGAGATAAACACAACAAACTTTCATTGAATTATAAACGGAGGTGGTGCTGACAAAAAATTTCATATTTAAATTAATTCACTTGTCTTCATAAACGAATTTCGTTTTTGCATTGCTCTCCGACTTTCCAGGGAACCTCTATCAAACCGCTTAATTACAGCATGAAGTCAAAGTTATGGTCGCTTTTAAGCTTGTATAAAATATACAGTACCGGAATATTGGCTCCATAAATCCAGGTGTACGTATTTTTATTCTAATAACTTGATTTTCTAGGTTTAATTTTTCATCCCTTTAGCAAATTAATTTGGATAAGTCAGAACAAGAGAGTTTATCAAACAAACAACATTTACCTTACTAGGAACAGAGAGAATTTAGATGAATAAGAAAGTTTTGGGTCTTTTGGCTGGAACTGCAGCTGTAGTTGGTAGCGTTATTTCTGCTGCACCCGTTCGCGCACAATCTGCAATTTTACCAGTAGAACTTGAAGTTACTCCGGCAATTTTTCTACGTACCTATTCAGGCTTGAAATTTATAGTTAGCGAACAAGATTTACAGGGTGGAAACTCCGTAGATCAAATTGCAGGAGTTTACGATGAAACAGGTACTATTACACCTTTATCAACAGATCCTCCGTCACAAAATGCGAATACACAAGTAGTCAAAACTGTTCCGATGTTATACCAAATTTGGGGTGGTTCGCAAAGCCCACAAATTGAGGTTACTCCAACCCAAACACAGCTTACAACTCAGACTGGAGGTGGGATTGGAACCTCTACAACAGTTACTATGGGTGTGAGTGGAGGAACACTTGAACAGTCAACTGATGGTAATTATAAAAAAGCTTCAGCAGATTTCACATTTGATTTTCCTAGTTCTACCATTGGTTCTGGTACAACTTTTACTGGAGGTGAAGTTACAATCCGAATTGTAACTCCATAGGGATTTACTTCTAATATTTCTGGTGCAGGCAAATGCCTGCTTCCAGTATCTTTTACTGGTAAATATATTATGTCATTATTTATGAATAATATTATGGTTTTATATTAATATTTTATATTAATATAAAAACTATAAATTCGCTTCAAAGCAATCATAATTGATGACATAAATTTCTAGATATGTAGAGTTAATAAAGGCTAATAGTTCATATTCATTTATCTCTAACATTTGCAAAAATATATTTTCTTGAAAAATGAACTGCCGAAATATTCTTAAATGCTACTTCAGCATACTTATAGCTGTTTCGTTGACACCACAGCCAAAAGTTTTCGCACAATCAAATTCTGCTGGATGTCAAGCACAGCTTTACCAATTATCTAAGACAGGCGAAAATCCAAAATTAACAGCATCTGAGCTTTTCAATGGTGACATAGAACAAGTGGATATTGATTATAGACAACAAACACTACCAACTAATTCACCTTATAAATCTAGCGCTACTATCAATGTGCCAAGATATTGGCAAATGAGGGTAAATAACGACGATTTACCAATAAATAGTACCAGCGTTAAATACACTTTAAGACCTAGTAGTAATTCAAATAGTCCTTTTACACAAGATAAATTTGAAGCAAAAGTTTTCGGTGATATAGAGCAAATAGAAACCTGCTCTGATAATACTACCGTTATTACAAATGGTATTAGTTTGATATTTAGTGAATTATCAGAATTAACACCAGGTTTTTTTCAAGGACAAATTGATGTTTGCGTACAAGTCAATGGCAATCAGTGTCAGTAAAGCTGGAATTTTTTGATTTTTCTGAGATTTTATATTTATTCTATAAGGAAGTGAAAATTGGTGATGTTAAAAGAACTACCAAAGCAATAGCCTTAAGTTTAATTGGGTTGTTAACTTGGCAAATACCAAGGCTGAGTGCATTAGAAATAAGTGTTAGTCCTCCTCGTGTAGAGGTTGACATGAATTCTAGAAAAAGCCGCTCTAATACGATTAAATTAACTAATTTTTCTGACAAGCCAGTACAGATGAGGGCTTTTGTAAAAAACTGGACGATGGATGAACAAAATGAATTGAAAGATATACCATCCACCGAGAAATCCTTAGACCAATGGATTCTTTTTACTCCCTCTAAATTTACTATACCCGCAGGCGGAGCTCAAACTGTACGTTTCTCCATTCGTCCTAAAGAGAAACCCTCTGCTGGAGAACATCGTGCTGTTATATATTTTGAAGAGCTTGCTTCTAATGCTGAGTCAGAAACAGTCGGAACTAAAGCAACTATTGGTGTGGTTATCTATGCTTATTCAGGAGAAATACAGCGACTAGGCAAAATAAATGACGTGACAGTTGATACTAAACCAAACGGAATTAAAGCAATATTTGATGTTTCTAATCAAGGTAATGCTCATGTACGAATAAGGGGACAGTACGCTATTTATAATGCTGCTAAATACCCAGGAGCAAAAGCAACACAATTTATTAAAAATGTTGGCAATTCCAACAAAAAGCTACCCCCAAATGTCCTTGGAGTTGGAAACATTAAAATACCACCAGTTTTACCGAATACAAAGCGTAGATTACCGCAAATTGTACCCGCGAAATTACCTCCCGGTAACTATGTTTTAGATATTAATGCCGAGTTAAGCGGAGAGCGAGTTGACAAAGGTATTCCTTTCACTGTCAGAGCCACTTCTAACACTTCTAAATTACCCAATTCGTCTACAACTTCTTTGAAAAAATAATCTTTGTATCAAGATTTTTTCAGGGTGAATTGATTTTCAATAACCCTGAATTAACTTACTAAGTCAAGACCTTTTTTATTATTAGCTGCATCTATCTGTTTTTTCTATCAATAATAATTACAATTCATAGTCCAAACCCTAAATCGGGTTAAATTATAATAATTCTTGCCGAGTATGCTCTACCTAGCTTTAACAACTACACCTCCACAAATTGTCAGTACATTGACTCCGCAATCATCAATCCAAGATAGTGGTTGTGAATCGCTAAAAATTAAGTCACAAAAATCTGACCTTGTAAATAATTTATTAGGTAAAATACTGGCTAATTCTGTGTCTACACAGCCTTGTAATGCCGAGAAGTTAGAGTCTGACAGTACTGATACCGAGACTCAAAAACATCAGCCAGATGAAGGTTTGGCAACAGTTCCCAGAGCGGTAAAACAAATAGAAAAAAATCCACCTGCCATCGAAAATTCCGATGACAGTAGCAAAGCAGCAGTTGAGAGTAAAACCTCTCCATTAACTCTCGAAAAAGCCTCTGCAGAGGAGCAATCCGAGAGTCAAATTAAATCTGTCGATAAAAATGCCATAGGAAGGATTCTGGCAACAGTACAGCAATTAATTAACGTTTCTCTATACGCTTCCATTAATAATACTATTGGCGAAACAGTCGAAGCTCCAGTTCAAAAACCTTCTAAAATAGCTGCCAAAGTTTCCGATTCTGAAAAGAGCAGCAATCAAAATTCGCCAGACGATAATAGCGCAGCTAATCGTCAAGTTGCCAGTAAAACAAATACAAGTACAGTCAAAATCTTAGCTGTTGTTCAAGAGTTAATAACTGCTTCTATATCTGCTTCTTTAAATAATGTTATTAACGATTCGGTTAAAACTGATATTCAAGAATCTGGAGAAATAGCTCTTTCTAATCCCAAAGTAGAAAAAAATAATATTAATAATAATAAACCTAATTATAATCGCAAGTTAACAACAGCATTAAACAATCAAAAGAAAAATTCTCTACGTGATTCTTTAATCAGCAAGCTTCGCGATAAAAAACCTATTAGACTAGCACAAATACCGGGCGAACCTTTTCTTGTTGGAGTTGTAATTAACGGTCGGGAAGTTGGTACTTTAGATATTATTGAAGAAGATAATACTCTTTTAATTCCTTTAGAAACGTTTGGTAAAGTCAGCGGATTTTCTGTTAGTAAAGCTAGTAACGGTATCGAAACCAAAACTCCTTTAGGAATAGTTAAATTTCCATCTAATGTATTAAAACAAATTAATGGTTTAACCTACGTTAGCAAAGAAGTACTTCAAGAAAAATTAGATATAAGCTTAGAGTTAAATACAGCAGATTTGACCTTACTAGCTGATTTACCTTGGCGAGGAGGTAGCAGACGACCTTTAAATAACGCCGAATTAGTACCTGAATATTTTGCACCTCGCACCGGACTTTCAAATCTCAGACAAGAACTAACACTTGATACAATTTCTGGAGATACAAATATACGCAGTTCAAGCATTGTAGGAGGAAGACTTGGAGGAGGTACTTGGCGTTTACGTCTTAACAATAACTTTGAAGACCAACCTAATTTAACAGAATACTTTTTCTATCAACGTACCGGTCAGTTTCGTTATCAAATAGGTCGTCAAAGAGTAGGTTTACATCCCCTATTAAATGGACTTGACCTAACAGGACTACAATTCGGTTTTAGTAATCTACCTGCAACGAATTTTAATTCAAGTTCTGGCGCTAGCGAAATTTTACCTAGACGCTCCAGAGCAGTGCAAACATTTCGCGGTCAAGTTCCTCCTGCGAGCGTTGTACAGTTAAGAATTGGTGGTGTTGCTGTAGCAAGACAACAAGTAGGATTTAATGGAATATACGAATTTCTTGATGTAAGACTACCTGTTGGTCAAAGTAATGAAGTAGAAATTTTAGTCTTTGACCGCAATAACCTTAATTCTCCTATTGATATTAGAACTGTAAGAATTAGTGCTTCTGATTTACTTTTACCAGCAGGTGGTAACGTACAGCTAGGTGGCTTAGGATTCAGTGGTAATTTGGTTCAAGATAGTTTATTTAACGACTTTAATTCTGTTGATGGTGGAGAACTAGTTGGTTTCTATCAATTACGTCAGGGACTTTCCAAAAATTTAACTTTTGAAAGTTCATTACAAGCAATTCCTAACTCTTTCCAAGGACAAGCAGGTTTAGTTTGGCGTTTAGCAAATCCAGTTATTTTATCAGCAAGTGTAGGAAACTCTTTTGATAAAGTTGGTTACTCTGCTAATCTGGAAGTTGACTTTGATAAATTAGAAATAAATGCTAATTCTCAGGCACTACCACAAAGTTATAGAACGGGCGAAGAAAGAGACGAAGAAAAGTTTAACCATAGTTTAGAATTTAGATATCGCTTCAACAATAAATTGAATTTAGGATTTATTGCCCGTAGCCGTGAAGATGATAGTAATTCTGATAATTATATTTTACCTACTTTTTACGCACGTCCTTTTTCCAATTTATCATTAAGTGGTAGACCGGATATTTTTGGGGATTACTTATTTAATGCCTTTTTTACACCGAGTCGTTCTACTAGGTTTTCTTTCAACACCTATGGTGATGCTTATATATCAGATTTAAAATATAAGTTTAATCGCAATTATCAATTATCTTTCGGTTCAGAATTTGGTAGAAGTGAACCTGCTCGTTATTCACTTGGAGTTGGTCATAATTCTAATAGGCTGGAAAGACTAAGTTGGAATGTAGGCTTAGCATACAGTGATGGAGAAGTTGGACCCAGTGCAGGTGCAAGTATGCAAGTACTACCGGGTCTATTTGCCAGACTTAATTATGATGCTATACCTTCTAGAGGAGTCAGTTTAAGTGGGCTTGATGATAGTCGTCTCACACTATCACTGACATCAAATATGTCCGTTGCTGGTGGAAAAGTAACTCCTGCTAGATACAGTGGCATCAGCAAAGAACGCGGTGCAATTTCCGGTAAACTGGCAGTGAAAGGAGAAACCGAAGGGTTTGATTTAAGTGGTTCCATTGTCCGCATTTTCGATACCAGAAATAAGAGTGTAGGTTCAGCTAGAACTGACTCCAAAGGTAATTTCTTCGTAGGTAACCTCAGAGAAGGAGTTTATGTTATAGAACTCGAACCCGATGAATTACCCATCGAACTTGCAGTATCTAAAACCAGTTTAGTGGCAGAAGTTGCTCCTAACGGCGTAACTAACGTAGACTTTCCTGTAAGAGCCGAATATGGAGTTGCAGGTAAAGTAACCGATGCATCCGGTCAGCCTTTGAAACAAGTACGTATAGAATTAGTCACCAGTACGGGGGCAAGAGTATTATCTGGAACCACCGACCAATTTGGTTTGTATCGTCTCGATGGGGTTCCAGTTGGTAAATATACTCTGCGGGTTTCTCCTCAAGATACACTCAATTCCAACAAC